>CBINNP010000064.1:0-15049 GCA_966252075.1 uncultured Solimonas sp. | reverse complement strand
CGCTGCCGGCCACAGAGTCGCTGGCGACCACGCTGGTGCGCGTGCTGCCGTACTGGAACGAAGCCATCGCGCCGCATCTCAAGGCCGGCCAGACCGTGCTGGTGACGGCGCATGGCAACTCGCTGCGTGCGCTCTACAAGTACCTCAACAATGTTTCGGAATCGGCGATCCTGGAGCTGAACATCCCCACCGGTATTCCGCTGCTGTTCGAGCTGGACGACGAGCTGCGCGTGCTGTCGCATCGCTATCTGGGCGATGCCGAGGCAGCCAGGAAGGCCGCCGAAGCGGTCGCCAACCAGGGCAAGGCCAAGTAGGCGCGCCGCGGCAGCGGCGCTGCAAACAAAAAACCCCTGGGGCCGGCCGGCCGCAGGGGTTTTTCTCTGCGCGAAGGCTTTTTAGAGCAGGCGCCGCACCGCCACCAGACGCCGTTGCCAATTGTCGTCGAGCTTGGTGATGACCACCCGGCCGGCCGCCGGCGAGGCGTGCACGATGTAGCCGTCATCGACGTACATCGCCACGTGCAGCATGCGTTGCTTCCAGCGGTAGAACAGCAGATCGCCCTTGCGCAGCTCGGAGGCGGCTACCGCCGCGCCGGACTTGAGCATTTCCTGCGTGGTGCGCGGCAGCGCCACGCCGGCAGCCTCGAAGGCGCGCTGCATCAGCGCCGAACAGTCGATGCCGCGGTCGCCGGTGCCGCCCAGGCGGTAGCTGGTGCCCAGCAGGGTCAGCGCCTCGGCCTCGACGCGGTCCGGCACTGCCTCGTCCTGTCGTAGCCCGTCGCCGAGGTCGTCGCTGAACGCCAGTGCCAGCGGCACCCTTGCGCTTTCGGTGGCGGCATGCGGGATCACGGCGACGCCGAGCGTATCGGTGAGCTGCAAGGCCTGCGCCGGCGCGGCAAGCGCGCAAAACAGCAGCGTGGCGCCGAGGCGGCGCGCGAGGATCAGTGGCATGGGGCAATGCGTGTGAATCGAGGAGTTCCGACCGTACGTGCTCGAACTTGGGGCGTCAGTAGGGGAATTCCCCTCAAGAATTGAGGATTCCCCTGCCTGGGCCTGCCGCTGCCGATCAGAATGCAAAACGCAGGCCGGCATAGACGCTGCGTCCGGGTGCCGGCACCGCGTCCTTGATGAACGAGGTGGAACGGCGGATATCGTCGTCGAGCAGGTTGTTGCCGCGCAGGTAGATCGACGCGCCGCGGCTGTCGTCGCCGTAGAAGCGCCAGGCCAGATCGCCGCTCATCAGCCGATAGGCGGCGGTCTCGGTTTCCAGCGCGGCGACGTCGGTCTGCCGTTCGACGCGAGTGAAGCTCAGGCTGCCGCTGAGCTGGAGCCATTGGCCGTCGAGGCCGAAGCCGTAACGCAGCGGCGGGATGCGCGGCAGATTGCCGCCGCGATCCAGTTTGGCGCGGACCACGTCGGCGAAGACGCGCGCATTGAGCAGCAGGGGGCCGCGCTGGAGCAGCGCAGCGTCCAGTTCCGCCTCGGCACCGTAGAGCCTGGCGTCGGCCTGGCGATAGTCGACCAGCAGCATGTCGCCGTCGACGCTGAAGCGGCCTTCCTCGTCGACGCGGTCAGCGATGCCGTCACTCCCGCCGCTGCCCTCGCCGTTGGCGTCCAGCCCCGCGTCGACCTCGGCCAGATACAGATAGTCGTGGATGCGGTTGTAGTAGACGCTGCCGTTGAAGCTCCAGCGCCCCTGGTGATGGTCGAAGCCGAGCTCGATGTTGTGCGCGACCTCCTTGCCGGCATCGAGCGCGCCGCGCTCGAAGGTCTCGGTCGCGCCATGCGGGCCGAAGGCGTACAGCTCTTCCGCCACCGGCGCGCGTTCGTTGCGGGTGGCGTACAGCTTGAGATGCGAGTGTTCGCCGACGTCGAAGATCGAGCCCAGCGACAGGGACAGCGGTGTGAAATCGCGCGCCGGATTGGCATCCGGCGCATGCGTGTCGCGCTCGATGCGCGCGCCCAGTTCCAGCTTGCCCAGGGCGTAGGGCTTTTCTTCGAGCGCGAACAGACCCAGCTGGCGACTCAGCACCGCCGGCACATAGGCCTCCTCGCCGAGCGCGCTGAAGTCGCGCCAGTTCATCTGCGCGCCGAGCACGCCGCGGAAACCGGCCAGCGGCGCATGCACCGCCTCCAGGCGGCCCTGATGCTGCTCGTTGTGGAACACCGTGCCGGGCTCGCGCGGCGCCTCGAACTCGGTGTGCTGGTAGTCGCTGCTGCCGAGCCGCAGCTTCAGCGATTCGAAGCCCGGCAGCGGCCGGCGCAGCAAGGCCTGTGCATCGAAGCGGGTTTGCTTGAGATCGATGAATGCCTCTTCCTCGACCGGCAGTCCGTAGGTGGTCTCGAAGCGACTGCCGCTGAAGCCGAACACGTCGCCCGAGGCGCTGATGTAGCTGTAGGAGCCGGCGCCGGACTTGGCGCGCAGCGCGCTGTTGGCCAGCGTGCCATGGCTGCCGCTGCCGTCGACGCCGGCGGAGCCCGGAATCTCGAAGTCCTGTGCCTCGCGCCAGCCCAGGTCCACGTGCAGCAGATGCGGACCGCTGCCGTAGTTGGCCTCGCCGCTCAGGGAGCCTTCGTCGCCGTTGCTGCCGTAATGGCCGTCGAAGGCGCCGTGCAGGCCATCGGCGCGCTGTGTCGGCAGGCGACCGTTGTCGACGTTGACCACACCGCCGGAGGCGCTGTTGCCATACAGCAGCGTCGCCGGCCCCTTGATGATCTCGATCTGCCGCGCCTGCGCAGGGTCGATGGCGACGGCGTGGTCCGGCGACAGGTCGGAGACGTCCATGGTGCTCATGCCGTTTTCCAGCATCTCGACGCGGGGCCCGGCCAGGCCGCGGATCACCGGCCGCGCGGCGCCGCCGCCGAAGTCGGTGGTGGCGATGCCTGGCTGCTGTTCCAGCGTTTCGCCGAGCGTGCCGCGGCGCACGCGGTCGAGTTCCACGCCGCCGAGCACGGTGACCGGCTGCACCAGCTGGTCGGCGGTGCGGCCCAGCGGGCTGGCGGTGACGACGATTTCGTCGATGGCGGGCTCGGCGGCGCCGTCAGGCGGCGTCTCGGCGGCGGTCGGATCGGCATGCGCAGCCAGCGGCAGCGCCAGCATGAGCACCAAGGGTGACTGGCGCAGCCTGAGGCCGCGCGGTTTGTAGAGGTTCGCAGACATGGACGGACATCCCCGGGGACAGCAGCAAGGGCGCGCAGCGGCGCGCCGTCAGAGCGATGGCGGAAACAGGCTCAGGCTGACTGCGGAGGACCGCGGATGCGGTGAATTGCGGTGAAGCGGAAGGCCGGATGCTGCGGGGACGACAGCCCGGGCGTCGCCGCGACGCCGGGCACGCGCAGGGCCGCTGGCTGCGGCGCCAGCGCGGCGCCGTCCAGGCCATGCTGCGCGCAGATCTGGCAGCCGTCGTCAGCCGCCAGGGCCGGATGCTCGAAGGCATGCGCCAGCGCCAGCCACTGGCCGAGGACCAGGGCAAGGGTGAGCAAGAGCAGGCGAAACGGCGGCGGGCGCATGACGCGCTCGATTCTACTCAGATCGCGCCCCGATCAGGTCCGTCCGCGGGCGCCAGCTCAGCTGCTGGCCTTGCCGGCGGTGCCATCGCTGGTGTCGATGTGGCCGTTCTCGACGGCCTCGCTCAGGCTGGTCCGCTGCGGCGTGTGCGCCGGCACCCAGCCGGCCCAGGCCGGCAGCTTGCGCGAGGCGTGATAGGCCAGATAGCTGAGGATCTGCCGCAGCAGCCGCGGCCGCTGCGCAGTCTCGTTGGGCACCGCCTGACAGTGCTCGCTGAGCAGGCGCTGCAGGCTGGCGCGCAGCGCATCGGCCAGCGCGCGATCACGGATCACCAGGTTGGATTCGAGATTGAGGAACAGGCTCAGTGGGTCCAGGTTGCTGGAGCCGACGGTCAGCCAGTCGTCGTCGATCACCGCGACCTTGGCATGCAGGGGCCGCTCGCGGTATTCGCAGATCCGCACGCCGGCGCGCAACAGGTAGTCGTGCAGGGTATTGGCCGCCCAGCGCACGTACCACATGTCCGGCTTGCCCTGCAGGATCAGCTGCACGCGTACGCCGCGCTTGGCGGCGCGGCGCAGATCGCGCAGCAGGCGATAGCCGGGAAAGAAATAGGCGTTGGCGATCAGGATCTCGCGCTTGGCGGCGCGGATGCCGATGCGATAGACGCGCTCGATGTCGTCGCGGTGCCGTGCATTGTCGCGGACCACCAGCGCGGCACCGGCTTCGCCGGCGGCGGCGATCGGCGCGCCGGGCGGCATGACCGTGCGCCGATGCCACCAGCGCGGGCGCGGCGCGTGTCGCTGCGGCGGCAGGTTGGATACCGCAAGCGCGTGAATGTCGGCGACCACCGGGCCTTCGATCTCGACGGCGTAATCCTGCTTGGAGAGTTCGCCGAAATCGCGGTTGTGGTCGTGCGAGAAATTGATGCCGCCGATGTACGCAAGGCGACGGTCGACGACGACGATCTTGCGGTGCAGGCGGCGGAAGATCCGCGTGCGCTTGCCGAACACGCGCGGTACGGGGTCGTAGACGTGGATCAGCACGCCCAGCTCGGTCATCGGCTTGACGAATTCCGTGCTCAGATCGGCCGAGCCGTAGCCGTCGACCGTGATCTGCACCTGCACGCCGCGCCTGGCGGCGGCGACGACGACATCGCGCAGGCGCTGACCGACCGGGTCATCGAACAGAATGAAGGTTTCGATCAAAACCTCGCGCTGCGCGGCGCCGATCGCATCGTAGACCGCGGCGAAGTACTCCTCGCCGTTTTCGAGCAGCTTGACGCGCTGTCCCTCACGCCACTGCGCCAGGCTCATGGCTGGACCTCCACGGTCAGCGCTGCATGATCGGAAAGACGACGCCAGGGCAGCGCCGACAGCACCCGCGGCTGGCTGAGCGTGGCATTGCGGTAGTAGACACGGTCCAGGCGCAGCAGCGGCCAGCGTGCCGGAAACGAGCGGGCCGGCTTGCCGGCCGCATCTGCGAAAGCCTCGCGCAGGCCGCAGTCGAGCAGGCGGCGATGACCGCGCCCGCGCCAGTCGTTGAAGTCGCCGGCGACGATCAGCGGCGCGTCGGCGGGAACGCCTTGGCGGATCAGTTCGCCAAGGCTGTCGATCTGCAGGCGGCGATGCACCTCGCGCAGGCCCAGATGGACGCAGATCACATGCAGATCGCGGTTCTGCCCGGGCAGCTGCAGCACGCAGTGCAGCAGGCCGCGCTCCTCGTGGCGCCCTACCGATACGTCGTGGTTCTCGTAGCGCACGATCGGGAATTTCGACAGCAGCGCATTGCCGTGATGGCCTTCGGTGTAGACCGCGTTGCGCCCGTAGGCGAAGTCGCGCCAGATCGTATCGGCGAGGAATTCGTAATGCGGTGTCGCGGGCCAGGTCGGATGACGGACCGCAAAGGTGCTGTGGCTGCCGATCACCTCCTGCAGCAGCACCACGTCGGCGCCGACCGAGCGCACGGCCTCGCGCAGCTCGTGCAGGACGAAGCGCCGGTTGAAGCTGCTGAAGCCCTTGTGCGTGTTCAGCGTGAGCACGGTAAAGCGCGCTGCCGCGGCGAGGCGGTCGGCGTGGCGGCGATCTGTCGAGGGCGTGGGGCTGTCTGGCATGACCCGGATAGCCTTGCCTGCAGCGATGAACTCAAGCTGACGCAGCGCCCACAAAAAAAGGCGGGCCCTGCGGCCCGCCTGGTGCGACAGCGAGACGATTTACAGGCTGATCGCGGTGGTCTGACCGGCGCTGATGCTCAAATTGACCGGCTCGGTGAAGAGGATCGCGTCATCGGCCTCCGGATCGTCGAGCAGGCCCTGGCAGCTCAATGCCAGCGTGTAGTCGCCGGGCGGCAGCCAGGCCACGTTGAACGTGTATGCCGCATCGGCCGTCGCCCCGGCGCTGATGCCGGTGCTGATCACGAGGTTGGCATTGGCGCCCGCCATATCGTCGGGCAGCTGGTCAGCGCCGGCATAGACATAAACAGCCGCGCCCGCCGCGAGATCCTCGGCCGGGCAGCCCGCCAGACCGAGCAGCTCCGCCGGTATCGTGCCGGCGATGCGGCCGACCTCATCGTCGTCAACCAGGCGCAGCACCGGCTTGAGGAAGTAGCCGCTCTGGCCATTGGGCTTGATCACCGAACGGCGCAGATCGAAGTCCACAGTCAGCGCCTGCAATCCGCCATCCGGAACCGTGAATCCGTTGATCAGCTTGAGGCCGCTCTCGGAGCCGCTCGGCACGAACAGTGGCTGCCGCTGACTGCCGGTCTGCACATAGCTGTGCTCGGCGCTGTCGCGGTCGGTCACCACTTTCAGGCGCAACCACTCGTAGTCGCCGGCGGGGACGCCGGCCGGGTCGATCAGCACGATCGCGTTGCCGTTGACGGTGTCCAGCAGATCGATCTGGCGCGGCGCGGCAAGATCCAGCGAGATGGCGGCACCTTGCGCCGGCTTGATCTCGATGCCGGTGAATTCGACGACGACGGCGTCCACGCCGTCGACCGGGGCATCCGCCACCGACAGCTTCAGCTGGCCGTCGCCATTGCCGCCGCCGCCGCCGCAGGCCATGAGCAAGCAGGCGCCGGCGCCAGCCGCGACCCAGGGGGAAATGGTGTTCATGGCAAGCCCTCGCAGAGGCCGCGTAAGCGGCGGTCGCGAGAAACTAGGGCGTGCGGCTGAACGGTGCCTGACCGTCATGCCGGCGTGGCGAGTCCCGGCGGACGATGCTCGTCGAGCCAGGCAATCGCATCGTCGGCGTCCTGCTCGAACCAGGCCTGCGTCGAGCCGAGCAGGAAGTGGTAGCCCCAGGCGTCCATGTCGGTGAAACAGCGCTCGCGCGAATAACCATCGAGTCGCGCCGCCAGCAGGCATTGCAGGTAGCAGACCGCATGTTCCTCGGTGTCGCTGCTGCCGGCATCGGTGTGCAGTGCACCGCGGCGCGCTGGGTCCGCGCAGAGGAAGTGGCAGCCCTCGTGCAAGGCCGAATGCACCGGCGTGTCGCCGCGCACATACAAGGTATTGCCGATCAGGCCCGCCTCGCGCTCGCCCCAGTAGCTGCCGGGGATGTCCGCATGGTCGGCGACGATCGCGATGCGCAAGCCCAGGGGCTCGAACAACCGGCGCAGGGCGTCGAAGCCGAGTTCGGCGCAGGGCAGCACGGCGGATTCATCGATCATGCGCCGCGATTGTACGGCGCCGGCCGATTGCCTCGCCCGCCTGCCGCGCTTAGGCTTGCGCGCATGGTGGCGTTCCGGCATGGCGTGGTCGGCTTGTGTGTCCTGGCGATCCTGGTCGCCGGGCTGCTGGGTGCGCACCTGCATCTGTGCTTCGACGGTCGTGAGCCGCCGACCACGCTGCATGTGCTCGATGGCGAGCATCTGGAGCACCACGCCGCGCTCGAACACGAGCACCGCGATCTCGACGTGGATCCGCTCGGCAAGCCGCTTGCCAAGACCTACAAGGTCCAGCTGCTGACGCCATGGCTGCTGCTGGCCGCCTTGCTGCTGACGCTGTCGCGCGGCAGCGACGCACCGGCGCTGAGCACCCGCGTGTTGCCGTGTCCCTCGCCACCGCGTCGCTGGCGTCCGCCATCGCAGGCCCCACCGCGCTGACCCTGCCGCACTGAACCCGCGGCGCCGCCCCGGCTTTCCGGGCGCGGCGCCTTCGCGGTCGCGCCTGCCGCGCGCCGCGCCCCTCGGCAGGAGTTCACATGTTTCGTTGGTTCGCCGCGCCGCTATCGGCCGCGTGGCTGCTGTACGCCGGCGCCGCGGGCGCGCAGGCCCGCAGCGAGGCGCCGCTGCGGCTCGAACAGGCCGTCGAGCGCGCCTTGGCGCGCAATCCCGAACTGCAGGGCTTTGCCTGGCGTCTGCGTGCGCAGGACGCACGCGTGGATGCCGCGGCACTGCGCCCGGCGCCGGTGCTGCGGACCGAAGTCGAGAACCTGCTCGGCAGTGGGCCGTATCGCGACGCCGGGTCGGTGGAGGCGACGCTGGCCTTGTCGCAGGTGATCGAACTCGGCGGCAAGCGTGCCGGTCGTGTCGCCGCCGGCGAGGCCGAGCGCAGCCTGGTCGAGATCGAGCGCGAGGCGGCGCAACTGGACGTGCTGGCGGAGGTCAACCGCCGCTTCATCCACGTCGCCGCCGACCAGGCCCAGCTGGCACTGACACAGCGCGCGATCGCACTCGCCGAGCAGACGCTCACGGTCACCCGGCAGCGCCTGGCGGCGGCGCGCGCGCCGGCGGTGGAAGTCCGCCGTGCGCAGATCGCGCTGGCCCGCGCGCAGCTCGCCGGCGAGCATGCCGAGCACGAGCTGCTTAGCTCGCGGCACAAGCTGGCGGCGATGTGGGGCGATACGGCAGCGGATTTCGCCAGCGTGCAGGCCGAGCTGTTGCGGCTGCCGCAGGTCGATGACTACGCCGCCCTGCAGGCGCGGCTGGCGGCCAGTCCCGACGCGCTGCGCTATGTCTCCGAGGCGCGCCTGCGCGATGCCGAGATTCGCCTCGCGCAGACGCATGCCCGCGCCGACCTGGGCCTCAGCGCCGGCCTGCGGCGCCTGCAGCAGACGCAGGATCAGGCGCTGGTGTTCGAGTTCAGCCTGCCCTTGTTCGCGTCGGCGCGCGCCGCGCCGGCGGTCCGCGAGGCGCAGGCGCGGCGTGCGCTCGGGGAGGCACAGGCCGAGGCGCACCGCGTCAAGGTGCAGGCGCAGCTGTTCGAGCTGTATCAGGAGCTGCGGCACGCGCTCACCGAAGCCGAGATGCTGCGCGACGAGGTGCTGCCGCAGACCGAGGCGGCGCTGCGCGACACCGAGTACGCGTTCCGTCGCGGGCGCTACGGCTATCTCGAATGGATGGACGCGCAGCGCGAACTGATCGAGGTGCAGCGTGCCCAGATCGAGGCCGCCAGCGCCGCGCATCTCTACCAGACTGAAATCGAGCGCCTGACGGCCGAACCGCTGCAGGCGGCGCTGCCGGCGGCGGCACCCTGAGAGAAAACCAAATGAACGCCATCAAGATTGTTTGCACGTTGCTGGGCGCGCTGCTGCTCGGCGCCTGCGGGCCGGGCGATGATGCGGGCCATCAGCACGATGCCGGCGACCGCGGCGACCGCGGCGACCATGGTGACCACGGTGCCGACCAGGCGCGCGGCCCGCACGGCGGCCGCCTGCTGCGGGACGGCGGGCTGACGCTGGAACTGGCGATCGTCGAGAACGGCGGGTCGGCGCGGCTGCGGGCCTGGGCATTGGCGGCCGGCCGGGCGCTGCCGCCCACGGCCCTGCAGCTGAGCGTGGAGCTGCAGCGCCTGGGCGGCGTCCGCGAGCGCATCGGCTTCGTGCCGCGCGAGGATCACCTCGACAGCGTGCAGGAAATCGCCGAGCCGCATTCGTTCGACGTCCGCGTCGAGCTGCAGGGCAGCGGGCAGCAGGCGCAGTGGCGCTATGCCGCCTACGAGAACCGCACGACCATCGCTGCCGACACCGCGCACGAGGCCGGTATCGAAACCGCCGTCGCCGGGCCGGCGGCGATCGCCGAGACCGTGCGGCTGTACGGCACGATTGCCCCCGATGCGACGCGCGTGCGGAGCGTGGCGGCACGCTTTCCCGGTGTCATCCGCCAGGTCGCGCGGCAGATCGGCGATCGCGTGCGCGCCGGCGAGACGCTGGCCCGCGTCGAATCCAACGACAGCCTGCAGGTCGATGCGGTCACGGCGCCGATCGCCGGGCAGATCACCGCACGCCACGCGCAGGTGGGCGAGCAGACCGACGCGGCGCTGTTCGAGATCGCCGATTTCAGTCAGGTCTGGGGCGAGTTCAGCGTCTTCGCGCGTGATCGTGCGCTGCTGCGTCCGCAGCAGCGCGTGCGCGTGCGCAACGAGGCCGGGCAGGGCGGCGAGGCGCGCATCGACTACCTGTCGCCGACCGCCGATACCACGCAGGCGCTGCAGGCGCGCGTGGTGCTCGACAACACCGCGGCAACCTGGACGCCGGGTCAGTTCGTCGAGGCGCAGGTGATCGTCAGCGAGGCCTCGGTGCCGGTGGCGGTGCCGCTGGCAGCGGTGCAGACGCTGGGTTCGATGGAAGTGGTGTTTGCGCAGGTGGGCGATATCTTCGAGGCCCGACCGCTCAGGCTCGGGCGCCGCGACGGCGAGCACGTCGAGGTGCTGCAGGGGCTCGCCGCGGGCACGCGCTACGTCGTGCGTAACAGCTATCTGCTCAAGGCCGACATCGAAAAGTCCGGCGCCAGCCACGACCACTGAGGCGCCGACATGCTCGATTCGATGATCGATTTCGCGGTGCGCCGGCGCGTGCTCGTGCTCTGCGCGGTGCTGGCGCTGGCAGCCCTGGGCGTCGTCAGCTTCCTGCGCCTGCCGATCGACGCAGTCCCGGACATCACCAATGTGCAGGTGCAGATCAATACGCTCGCGCCCGGCTACTCGCCGCTGGAGGCCGAGCAGCGCATCAGCTTCGCCGTCGAGACGGCGATGGCCGGACTGCCGAAGCTGGCGTACACGCGTTCGCTGTCGCGCTATGGGCTGTCGCAGGTCACCGTGGTCTTCACCGACGGCACCGACCTCTGGTTCGCGCGGCAGCGCGTCGCCGAGCGCCTGCAGCAGGCGCAGAACCAGCTGCCGCCGGGTCTGACGCCGCAGCTCGGTCCGGTGGCGACCGGCCTCGGCGAGATCTTCAGCTTCGTGCTCAGCCGCGAGCCCGGCGCACGCATCGACGAAGGTGCGCGGCGCGGCGAGCCCTACGACGACACCGATCTGCATGTGGTGATGGACTGGGTCGTGCGGCCGCAGCTGGCGCGCGTGCCCGGTGTCACCGAGATCAACATGATCGGCGGCCACGAGCGCCAGTATCGGGTGGCACCGCGGCCGGCGGCGCTGCTGGCGTTCCAGCTCGGTCTCGATGAACTGCTGGCGGCGCTGCAGCGCAACAATGCCAACGTCGGCGCCGCCTATATCGAGCGCAACGGCACGCAGTATCTGGTCCGCGTGCCGGGGCAGGTGGCGACGCTGGACGAGATCCGTGCGATTCGCGTCGCTACGCGCGCCGGCGTGCCGGTCACCGTTGGTGATCTGGCCGAGGTCGGTTTCGGCCAGGATCTGCGCACTGGCGCGGCGACCATGAACGGTGACGAGGTGGTGCTCGGCACCGTGTTCATGCTGGTCGGCGAGAACAGCCGCGTGGTCGCCAAGGCCGCCGCCGCCAAGCTGGCCGAGATCAACCGCAGCCTGCCGCCGGGGCTGCGCCTCGACGCCGTCTACGACCGCACGCGCCTGGTCGAGCAGACGCTGGCGACGGTGCGCAAGAACCTGTTCGAAGGCGCGCTGCTGGTGATCGCCGTGCTGTTCGCCTTGCTCGGCAATCTGCGCGCCGCGTTGGTGACGGCGATGGTGATTCCGCTGGCCATGCTGTTGACGGTCAGCGGCATGGTCGGCGCCGGCATCAGCGGCAACCTGATGAGTCTGGGCGCGCTGGACTTCGGCCTGATCGTCGACGGCGCGGTGATCATTGTCGAGCACTGCCTGCGCCGGCTGGGCGCCGCGCAGCAAGGCGACACGCTGCCGCTGGCGCAGCGGCTGCAGATCGTCCGCGCGGCGACCCGCGAGGTGATCCGGCCGAGCTTGTTCGGCACCTTCATCATCCTTGCCGTCTACCTGCCGATCCTGTCGCTGTCCGGCGTCGAGGGAAAGATGTTCCACCCGATGGCGCTGACCGTGGCACTGGCGCTGCTCGCCGCCGCGCTGCTGAGCCTGAGCTTCGTGCCGGCGGCGGTCGCGCTGCTGCTGCGCGGCCCGCTTGCCGAACACGACAACGCCTTGATGCGACGGCTGCGCGCCGCCTACGGCGTATTGCTCGATGCGACGCTGCGCCACGGCCGGCTGGCGGTCGCCGCGGCCTTGCTGCTGGTGCTGCTGTCGGCACTGCTGGCCGCACGCATGGGCAGCGAGTTCATCCCCAGCCTCGACGAGGGCGATGTGGCACTGCACGCGATGCGCATTCCGGGCACCGGCATCGAGCAGGCCGTGCAGATGCAGCGGCTGCTGGAGGCGCGCCTGCGGCAGCAGCCGGAAGTCGCGCGCGTGTTCGGCAAGCTGGGCACCGCCGAGGTGGCCACCGATCCGATGCCGCCGAGCGTCGCCGACACCTTCGTGATGCTCAAGGACCGTCGCGACTGGCCCGACCCGCGCAAGCCCAAGGCGCAGCTGGTGCGGGAGCTTGCGGCGCGCGCCGCCGCCGTGCCCGGCAGCAACTACGAGTTCACGCAGCCCATCCAGATGCGCTTCAACGAGCTGTTGTCCGGCGTGCGCGCCGACGTCGCGATCAAGCTCTACGGCGATGATCTGGCGCAGCTGCAGGTGCTGGGTGCGCAGCTGGCCGCCATCGCCGCGCAGGTGCCGGGCGCCGCCGACGTGCGGGTGGAACCGCTCAGCGGCCTGCCGGTGCTCACCGTCACGCCGCGCCGCGAACGGCTGGTTCGCTACGGGATCGATGTCAGCGTCGTGCAGGAGGTGATCGGCACGGCGATCGGCGGCCGTATCGCCGGCGAGGTGTTCGACGGCGACCGCCGCTTTGACCTGGTGGTGCGCCTGGCCGAGCCGCTGCGCAACGATCCCGTCGTGTTGGCGACGCTGCCGGTGCCGCTGCCGGCGTCTACTTCCGGGCGCGGCTTCGTGCCGCTGGCCGAGCTCGCGGACATCGCCGTCGCCTCGGCGCCCAACCAGATCAATCGCGAGAACGGCAAGCGCCGCGTCGTGGTCAGCGCCAACGTCCGCGGCCGCGATCTCGGCAGCTTTGTCGCGGCCTTGCGCGCGCGCGTCGATGCCGAGCTGCGCCTGCCGGCCGCTTACTGGATCGACTACGGCGGCAGCTTCGAGCAGCTGCTGTCGGCGGCGCGGCGGCTGCAACTGGTGGTGCCGGCGACGCTGCTGCTGATCGTCGGCCTGCTGGTCCTGGCGCTGCGCTCGTGGCGCGACGCGCTGCTGGTGTTCAGCGGGGTACCGCTGGCGCTGACCGGCGGCGTGCTGGCGCTGGCGGCGCGCGGCATCCCCCTGTCGATCAGCGCCGGCATCGGCTTCATTGCGCTGTCAGGCATCGCCGTGCTCAATGGGCTCCTGATGATTTCCTTCATCCGCAAGCTCCAGCAGGCCGGTTTGCCCGGCGACGCGGCGATCCGGGACGGCGCCCTGGCGCGGCTGCGGCCAGTGCTGATGACGGCCCTGGTGGCGGCGCTGGGCTTCGTGCCGATGGCGCTCAACACCGGCGTCGGCAGCGAGGTGCAGCGGCCGCTGGCGACGGTGGTGGTCGGCGGCATCGTTTCGTCGACGCTCTTGACTTTGCTGGTGCTGCCGGTGTTACTGCGGCCACGGTGGTGGCGCGGTCGCGCTGCGCCACAGGTACAATCCCTGACCTGAGCCGCCGAAGGCCGATAGCGATGCCATTGAAATTGGCCCGGCAGTCCCCCGCCCGCGCAAAACCGCGACGCCGTCCGCGTCGCCCTGATCGCACGCCCATGACGCTAGCTATGCCGTCCGATGCTGCAGTGGTACTGGCCTCAGGCGATCAGCTCGAGGCGATGGAACGCACCCTGAGCCAGGCCACCACCTACGCCAGCTGGGCGCGCGCCGCGCAGGCTTTCGACGACGCTTCCGGCCGCAGCCGCTGGAAGGAGCGCCGCCGTACCAGCCTGTACGACTACACGATGATCGGCGAGCGTCTGCAGCAGTTGCGCGAACTGCGCGCCGCTGGCGATGCGCGCGGACTGATGTTCCTGATCGAGGAGGGCGTGCACGGCAACCTCGGCGGCATGGGCAAGCCGATCCTTTATCGCAAGGCGCGCTTCGGCACCAAACGCCTGATCACCGACTACGTCGACGAAGTCTCGGATGCCCTGCTGTACCTGGAAACGCTAGACGACCCCAGCCTGCGCCGCGCCGACCGGCTCGACCTGTTCCGCCGCGCCAGCCACTGCTACGGGCGCTCGGCGCTGATGATGAGCAGCGGCGGCATGCTGATGTACTTTCACTTCGGCGTCGCCAAGGCGATGTTCGAGCAGGGCGTGCTGCCCAATGTGATCTCCGGCTCCAGCGCCGGCGCGATCGTCGCCGCGGTGTTCGGCACGCATACCGACGCCGAGTTGCGCGACAATTTCTTCGCGCCGGAGAACATCTACTTCGGCGAGGCCTGGAAGCCCAATCGCCTGGAGCGCGTCACCGGGCTGCGTCGCATTTTCGGGATCGAGGCATTCGACCAGACCTTCGACCGCCTGATCCCGGACCTGACGTTCCGCGAGGCCTTCGAACTGACCGGCCGCAACATCAGCATCTCGGTCAGCCCGCGCGAACGGCACCAGAGCCCGCGCCTGCTCAATGCGCTGACCTCGCCGCACGTGCTGATCCGCTCGGCGGTGCGCGCGTCCTGTGCGGTGCCGGGCCTGTTCGAGCCGGTGCAGCTGCTGGCGCGCAATTCCTGCGGCGAGACGGTACCGTTCCTGAAGTCGAAGTGGATCGACGGCGTGTTCGCCGCCGACCTGCCGGCCAAGCAGCTGGCGCGCCTGTACGGCACCAACCACTACATCGTCAGCTACATCAATCCGGTGCTGCTGGCGACTTTCCGCGACCACAAGATCCAGATCAGCCGCCTCAAGCCCTTCATCGACATGATCAAGAGCAGCACGCGCAATCTGGTCAAGTCCACCGACAACTGGATCGCGCGCTATATGCCGAATTCCTCGGCCGGCGTCGCCAACAAGATCGTCCACGACCTGCTGTCGCAGGACTACGTCGGCGACATCAACATCGCGCCGCAGAAGCGCCTGTTCTCGCCGCTCAAGCTGGTGTCGCCGTACACGCACGCCGAGATCGGCGAGCTGCTGCTGGAAGGCGAGCGCCAGACCTGGCCGCGCATCGAGATGATCCGCATCTCGTCCAAGATCAGCCGCACGCTAGACGGCATCCTGCGTCGCGCCGGCGAGGTGATCGACGAGCCGCCGGTCGGTTAGGGCCTGTTAACGCTATGGCCGCCGCTGTGATGCCACCCGCTTTGCGGCCAGG
>CBINNP010000063.1:0-15059 GCA_966252075.1 uncultured Solimonas sp. | reverse complement strand
CAGATCTCCCCAGCGCCGCATCGAATTCGATTCGCAAGCGTTCTATCAGATCTGCAGCCGCAGGGATATCGTCAATCGCTCCGCAGCCCTGGCCTGCCGACCAGATATCACGCCAGGCCTTGCCGTCGGAACTCAGCTCCGCCCCCATATCGACCTCGCCATGGGGCCGCAGCCGTTCGAGATCGATGCCGTTGTCGATCAGGCTCTGCGTAATGAAGTTGGCGTTGACGCCTGAAATCTTAGGCGTGTAGACGATGCCGGCTGCACGCGTCTTCAGGATCATCTGCTTGTAGGCATCCGATGACTGGCTTTCCCGGGTGGCAATAAACCGGGTGCCGATGCTCACCATGTCAGCTCCGGCGATCAACGCCGCGGCAATCTGTGCGCCAGTGGAGATGGCCCCGGCAAGAATCAGCTTCCTGTCCGTGAGCTGCCGCAGCTCATGCAGGAACGCAAACGGATGCAGGGTGCCGCCATGTCCGCCCGCGCCCGCACAGACCGCGATGATGCCATCGACACCGGACGCCACCGCCTTCTCGGCCTGACGCAGATTGACGACGTCGTGGAAGACCTGCCCGCCATAGCCGTGCACCGCGTCGACAACCTCACGCGCTGCGCCCAGCGAGGTGATGACCAGTGGCACGCGGTGCTCGATCGTGACCTTCAGGTCAGCATCCAGGCGCCGATTGGTCTTGTGTACGACCAGGTTGACGGCATGCGGCCCGACCGAATAGGCACCCGCCAAAGGCCCCTGCGCAACGGCCTCTTCAATCTGCGAAAGCCATTGCGCGTAACCCTCGGTCGTCCGCTGATTAAGCGCAGGAAATGCGCCGACGATCCCGGCACGGCAGGCTGCGATCACCAGATCAGGCCCCGACGAGAGAAACATCGGGGCCGCGATTGCGGGCAATCTCAGCCGGCCTGGATTTTCTATGCAAGACATTGCGTAACGGACTCTGTTAGTACCTGGAGGAACATTGAGCAGTACCGGCGCCGGACTAAGGCTCTACCCGAAACCCGTGCGTGAACACCCCCGATTGAGGGGGGGGCAGCAGGCAAGCGCCTGCGTGAATCCGGGGCGAAGACTGATTCAGTGCCAGTTGGCGGCACGCAAGGGCAAGGCAGCACCAGATCTCATGATGGCGACAGGATTCACGTCTCCTCCTTGTACTTAATTTATGTACCCGCACCGCAAGGCGCCCGGGCCGCTCCTCGCCCAGCTTTGACGTGCAGGCGCCAAGGGCATCGGCGTTGTAATCGTATGGCACAATACCATCCCGTTATCGCCCGTTATTCATGATTCTTGCCCGCGGGCATTGCCGCTTACCCCCAACTTTCTTCTAGTCGGCAGGAGACCGAAAGAAATGACTCGTCAGGCGACAGGTATCAAGGCGTTCGGCGCCTTCGTCCCCCGTGCGCGCATGCCCCGCAGCCTTATCGCGGAAGCGCATTCCTGGGCTTTCCCGAGCCTGCGCGGCAAGGGCGAAAAGGCCATCTGCAGTTGGGACGAGGACGCCGTGACGCTGGCCGTCGAAGCCGCCCGCGACTGTCTCGGCAGCCTGCCCGGCGCCAAGCCGGCGACGCTGACGCTGGCTTCGACCACGGCCCCGTTCTCGGACCTGCAGAACTCGGTGCTGATCGCCGGCGCGCTGCAGCTCGACCGCTCGATCAACTGCGCCGACGCCTCCGGCTCCACCCGCGCCGGCGTGCGTGCGCTGGCGCAAGCGCTGAGCAGCAACGCAGGCGACCAACTGGTGCTGGCCGCCGAGCGCCGCTCGGCCAAGCCGGCCAGCGCGCAGGAGATGCAGTACGGCTCCGGTGCCGCGGCACTGCTGACCGGCTCGGACGATCTGATCGCCCGCTTCCTGGGCAGCGAAGCCGTCAACCTGCCCTTCGTCGATCACTTCCGCCAGAGCGGCCAGAAGTACGACTACAGCTGGGAAGAGCGCTGGATCCGCGACGAGGGCGTCTCCAAGCTGGCGCCGTCGGCAGTCAAGACGCTGCTGAAGAAGCTGGACCTCAGCGGCGACAAGGTTGCCTGGTTCGGCCTCGCCGGCGCGCCGGGCGGCAGCGACAAGCTGGTTGCCAAGCTGCTCGGCATCGCCCCGGAACGCGTGCTGCCGGATCTCTCCGATCGCGTCGGTGACACCGGCACTGCGCATGGCCCGTTGCTGCTCGTCTCGGCACTGGAACGCGCCAAGCCGGGCGATGTCATCGTCATCGCCAGCTTCGGTAACGGTGCTGAGGCGATCGCCTTTGAGATGCAGGATCACCCGCGCCGCCCGGCGCGCGGCCTGGCTGGCGCCATCGCCGCCGGCGTCGCCGAGAAGTCGTACCTGAAGATGCTGTCGTCCGAAGGCGAGATCAAGCTCGACTGGGGCCCGCGCTCGGAGACCGAGATCAAGGCCGCGCTGACGCAGCTGTATCGCTCGGCTGATCAAGTGATGGGCTTCGTCGGTGGCCGTTGCAAGGCTTGCGGTGCCGTGCAGTTCCCGCGACTGCCGAATTGCGTGCAGTGCGCTGCCACGGACTCGCAGGAGCCGTATTCGCTGGCCGATGAAAAGGGCAAGGTCGCCACCTTCAGCACGGACTGGCTGCAGTTCTATCCGTCGCCGCCGCTCTACGTCGGCCTGGTGCAGTTCGACGTCGGCGCGCGCGTGCTGATGGAAATCGTCGACGTTGCCGGCACCACCGGCGTCGATGTCGGCACGCCGCTGCGCATGGTGTTCCGCGTCAAGGCGCGCGACAACCTGCGCAACTTCAGCCGCTACTTCTGGAAGGCCGTTCCGGCCGCCTGATCCAGCACCCCAGACCCAAACAACACATTTTCGGAGTCACGTCATGGCGACGGGCATCAAGGACAAGGTTGCAATCATCGGCATGGGCTGCACGCGTTTCGGCGAGCGCTGGGATGTCGGCAGCGAGCAGCTGATGAATGAAGCATTCCAGGAAGCGATCAAGGACGCCGGCATCGAGCGCTCGCAGATCGGCGCGGCCTGGCTGGGTTCGGCGCTGGACGCCGTCAACGTCGGCAACTCGGCGATCCCGATGTCGACGGCGCTGCGCCTGCAGGGCATTCCGGTGACGCGCGTGGAAAACATGTGCGCTACGGGTACAGAAGCACTGCGCGGTGCGACTTACGCGGTGGCCAGCGGCGCGGTCGACATCGCGCTGGCAATCGGCGTCGAGAAGCTCAAGGACAGCGGTTTCGGCGGCCTGCCGGTGCCCAGCAAGGGCACGTTCAACGATTTGTGGATTCCGTACTGCTCGGCACCGGCCGGCTTCGCACAGCTGGCCGCCGGCTATCGCGCCAAGTACGGCATGAGCAAGGAAGAACTCAAGCGCGCGATCGGCCGCGTGTCGTGGAAGAGCCACCAGAATGGCGTCAAGAACCCCAAGGCGCATCTGCGCAAGGCGGTCGAGATGGACACCATCCTCAACGCGCCGATGATCGCCGACCCGCTCGGCGTGTTCGACTGCTGCGGCGTCAGCGACGGCTCCGCCTGCGCGATCGTCACCACGCCGGAGATCGCCCGCGCGCTCGGCAAGAAGGATCTAGTGACGATCAAGGCGCTGCAGCTGTCGGCCAGCGCCGGCCGCGAGGCCAGCACGGGCGATTGGGATGGCAGCAACGTTCCCAACACACGCATGGCCGCCGCCGCCGCCTACAAGGAAGCCGGCATCACCGACCCGCGCAAACAGCTCAGCCAGATCGAGGTTCACGACTGCTTCTCGATCACCGAACTGGTGACGATGGAGGACCTCGGTGTATCCAAGGACGGTGAAGGCTGGCGAGATGTGCTGGACGGCGTGTTCGATGCCGACGGCGCCCTGCCCTGCCAGATCGACGGCGGCCTGAAGTGCTTCGGCCACCCGGTCGGCGCCTCCGGCCTGCGCATGGTCTACGAGCACTATCTGCAGCTGCTCGGCCGTGCTGGCGAGCGCCAGTTGAAGAACCCGACGCTGGGTCTCAGTCACAACCTCGGCGGCGTGCCGTACAACGGCGTCGCGGCCATCAGCATCGTCGGCCTGCACTGAGGGCTGCGCCAGTGTCAGCCGATGGGATGGATGGTACGCTACCATACAGTAGCTATCGATCCTATCGGCTGTCGCGCGCTCCCCGCGCGAAGTTCGCTGGTCACTCCGGGCGATGTCCGTTATCCGGT
Source organism: uncultured Solimonas sp. (assembly GCA_966252075.1). Taxonomy (GTDB): domain Bacteria; phylum Pseudomonadota; class Gammaproteobacteria; order Nevskiales; family Nevskiaceae; genus Solimonas. The sequence continues at coordinate 10,893 of CBINNP010000063.1, read as the reverse complement.
GCGGTGCCACGCGCGGTCGGCAGCGCTGCCAAACAGGATGAGCAATGAAAGACAAAGCGCGCCGCGCCGGCAGGCCGTCGCCCGCTCGGAGTCCGAAGCCAGCGGCGACCAACGCGTCGCCCACGCAGCCGTCGACCGCCAAAGGCGGCAAGAAGGCTGCGGCGGTCACCGCCGCGACGTTGCCGTGGCAGGACGATCCGCTCGCCTTCGATGCCGGCAACGCCGGATCGGATAGCGAAAAGCGCCGCCAGGGCATCCGCCTGGGCTTTCTGATTCACGACGTATCACGCTTGCGGCGCGCCGCTTACGACCAGTTGATGCGCCCGCTGAACGTGACGCGAGCGCGCTGGTGGGTTCTCGCTCACCTGACCCGTCATGACGGCATGATGCAATCCGAGCTGGCGGAGGTGCTGGAGGTTGGCAAGGCCAGTCTGGGCACGGTCATCGAGCAACTCGAATCCGCCGGCTGGGTGGAGCGCCGCGCCGATCCAAGCGACAAGCGCGCCAAGCGCGTGTTCCTGTCGTCGACGGCGCAGCCGTTCATTCAGCGCATGATCCTGGAAGAAGAGCAGTTCAACGAACGCATACTCGCGGCGCTCGATGCCGACAGCCGCGAGACGCTGTTGCAGCTCCTCAACACCATCAAGCAGTCGATCATGCAGATCGTCACCGCCAAGCCGGACGGGCTGGCGGGAGACTGAGTAGCAACAAAAATAGCGCGCCGGCCGGCGCGCCTTTTTTACTGTAGTCGCGGGAAGCTAGAGGCCGAAGCGCCGCCCGAACGACAGACCCATCATGTAGACCTCGTTGCCGATATCGGCTTCGCCACCGCCAAAAGCCGCGGGGATCGAATTCTCGCCATGCACGGTCTGCTTCGGCGCCCACGCCGTGTAACCCGAGACATCCCATTGGCCGAACTTGTAGCTCGCACCGAGCGAATAGTGCGTGGTCAGTGTCACGCAACCGAGAAATGCGAACAGCGTGTCACTCGACTGAACGATCTGCGACGCTGCCAGATAGCCCGCCCGCAGGTCGAGCTGCGGAGTCGCTGACCAGATCATCGCGATCTTGTAGACATTCTGATCGGCCCAGCCGAAGCCGGGCCCCTGATCGGACCCCAGCAGATGGCCTTCGCCCAGCTGCGCAAGCCCGTTGCCGATGGCAGTCTCCGAGGCATATTCGACCCGCTGGTAATCGAAGGCCAACACCACTTCCGGCACCGGTCTGTAGGTCAGGCCGCCGCCCCACATGGCCGGCAGTTCCAGCTTGCCACCCTCGGCAAGCAAGCCGCGGTATTCGCGATGGCGCTGGGTCCAGCTCTTGGAACGGTAGCTGAGCGCCGCCTTGAATCCGGGCGCCAGCTCACCGATCCAGCCAATGGTGAAACCGCCCGACAGCGAGCCGTCCTTGCCTTGATCGGTCACATGATCCGGATCGACGGACACCGCGGCGAAAGGCTCCAGGCCTTTGGTCATGAATGTCTGGTAGCCGACATTGGCCGCCACGCCCAGATGCTGGCCCGGCATCAGCTCATGTGCCAGAGCGAATGAAATGCCCGCCTGCCCCAGTCCGAGCGAGGTGCGCGGTGCGCCGCCGTAACGCGCGTAGGGGCTGTCCGGATAATCGGGACCCAGGCCCGCGGCAAAGGCCGTTGTGCCGAACGCCCAGCGCTCGTTCAGGCGCAGGCTCAAACCCACTTGGGGAACGCCGTAATAGCGCTTGGCGTCGGTGCGATAACGCCCGTCGGGCTGGCCTGGCACGTCACGGACTCGCGCATCGGCAAGCGGCGAGAACACGTCATAGCCGATGTCGTAGCGGTTGCCGAGCGACAAGGCATGCGCCGGATTCGCACTCAGCGCGATGGTGTCCTCAGCATAACCATAGGCGACACCGGCCGCCCCCATCGACTTGATGCCGTAACCATGCTCGAAAATGCCCAGCGTCGCGTGGGCAGTCGGGACTGCCAGCACAGACAAGACCAGCGCACCGAGTGGCAGAATCCGCCGCCTCCACATCTGCTCCCCCCTGGCAGCTCGCGTCGGCTGCCCTATATGTTCTGACCATGAAGACGGCCCGGAAAGCACCGTCCCGCGGCGATATGGACGTAATCGTATGGTATGTACCGATACTAAGTCAACGCGACCTTCATGTCGCGGCCGGCACGATCAGCCGCGCGTCGAACCATGAGCGCAGCCATTGGGGAACTGGCTGCGGCCGCCGCGTCTGCTCGTCGATCAGGACAATGGTGGTATCGGACGTGCCGATGCAGCGGTCGCCGTCGAACAGGCCCTGTCCCACCCGCACCGAAGTTTTGCCGATCGAGATCACACCGGTGCCGATGTCGATCGTGGCGGGCCAATGCGCTTCGCCTAGGAAATTGATCGTCAGCTGCACCGGCAGCAGCATCGCCCGGCGATCAGCCTGGGCTTCCAGCAGCTCGCGAACGAAATGGCAGCGGCCGGTTTCACAGAAAGCGCCGAATGCCAGGTTATTGGCGTGCCCCACCAGATCCGTGTCAGACCAGCGAATGCGCTCCTGCATCCAGTGCTGGTAAACCTCGCGCTGTGTCAGAACGCTATTGCGTTTTTGAGGCTCGGCCCCGCTCATCATGCTTCTCCCAGTCGTTGCTAATATTGTTGCACAAGCCTCGCAGGCTGCCGCGCTCGGTCATCCCGATAAAGAACCGCAGGAGATCACTATGTCGTCCCGTCTTGCAGCCCTCGGGCGCGTTGCCGGCCTCGCCTGCGCCTTGTGCGCACTCTTGCCCGGCGCCGAGGCAGCAACGCCGATCGAACGCAGACTCGATCTGACGGTAACGATCGACGGCGAGCAGTCCTGGCGCAACGTGCTGCAATGGTCCAAGGGCAGCACGCGCCAGCGCTACGACATCAGCGTCAATCTGCATTCCGATGGCCGCTTGTATCCAGAGAACCTGCTCGACCCGGACATCACCAAACGCCTTGCGGTCCGCGAGGAGTTTCTGACGCGCCGCGGCCTTGAGGACTTGCGGCGCCGCAACGGAGGAAAGCTGCCCACAGCCGCGCAAGCCGCGCAGCTTTACTCCAAGGGCTCCACCACGGAAAACATCGCCTGCAAGGGCGATGACCTGTGCACCGGCCCGCTGGCAGAGCGGTTCGCCGCCCTGGCCGCACTTGAAGCGAACTCGATCGAGGATCTGGAAGCATTCCTGGACGAGGGCGATCATCAGCCCAATGGCCGTTACTACTACTTTCTCGGCGACACCCGCTGCCAGGCCCGCTTTCACGGCACGCAGCAATCCCACGTCGAAGGCATGCAGGCCAACGACCGCAAGAAAGAGAAGCTCGTCCCCTTTGTTTTCGATCGCAAGGCGGACAGCAGGGGCACGCCCGACGAACTTGCGGCGCTATGCCGTCGCTATCTGATCACACTCGACACCCAGACAGGCGACATGTATCTGGAAAACGCCTTCCTGCCTTCGCCGCAGGGCACCACGGTGACGAAGCACGGTGATGTCGCACTGACCAAGCAAGGCCCCTTGCCGATTCCTGTGCAGGCCCTGGACTGGACCAGCGAAGTGGTGCGCAAGACCAAGGAAGCCGGCAGTGCCAAGGTCTCCCTGCCGTTCACCCGCCCGCTGGACGGCAACGCGACCGTGCTCGGCGACTTTACCGGCACGCTCAAGATCGACATGAGCTGGTCCTTCAAGCCCTCCGCACGCTGATACGCCTCCTGGCGTCGGCTCGCAGGCTTCGCCGCTCGACGGCTGCGCGCGCCGATCACCGCCGAGGTGGATGCGGGGCGTCACAAAGCCTCCGCATCATCATGCTGAACTCGCGTGAAAGTGCCGTGTCGCGGCGCTTCGATTCTTGTTGCACGCATACTTTTCGATGCGATCTACACTAGAATCCGCAAGACATGGCGTCCATTTTTATTGTGCGTTGCGGCAAAATTATTGCGCGCTATAACAATCTCTTAGCGAATTTCGTTCATCGGCCAGAATGTACCGTTCGTACGCTTGCGCATTTTTCAGTTGTAGGTGATTTTTGTACCGTCGGTACACCGGGGGCAGCGGCCACATTCATAACTCGACACGCCGCCACAGCCATTCGACCGTTCTGACATCGCTGGCAAGCCGCCAGCCTGGCAAAAGAAATACACGATAGCCACATGAGAGGAGTGACCATGTTCAAGGACAGAGCGCCGATCGGGCGCAATGCATTTGTGCGTCCCGGGTTCGCCGGCATGCTGCTGCCGGTCCTTTGTGCGACGTATCTACCGCAGGCCAATGCCGGCACCTTCAACTGGGGAGAAGCCATCGATGGCACCTGGTCCCTGAACGCATCGGTCGGCACCAACTGGCGAGCCGCCAATCCGGACGAGGACCTGATTTCGGTTGGCAACGGCGGCACCGCCGGCACCAGCCACGACGACGGCAACCTCAATTTCAGCAAGGGCGAGACCTTTTCGACCCTCGCCAAGGCCGTCGGCGAGCTGCAGTTGAAGGCCGGCGACTTCGGCGTGTTCTTCCGCGGCAAGGGCTGGTACGACTACGAACTCAAGGAGCATGGCGTCTCGCACGGCCATGTTCCCAACAACTATCAGAAGGGCGCCAAGCTCAACGACAAGGACTTCGATGATCTGTCGAAGTTTTCGGGAGTCGCCCTACTCGACGCCTATGCCTTCTATGACGGCCAGGTCGGGGACAACCCCTACTCGATCAAGATCGGCAACCAGGTGGTCAACTGGGGCGAAAGCCTGTTCGTGCCGGGCATCAACCAGTTCGGCACCGTGGATCTGTCGGCGGCCCGCCGCCCTGGCGCCACCGTCAAGGAAATCCTGCTGCCGATCCCGCAGATCTCCGGCACCTTCGGCATCACCGACACCCTGAGCCTCGAAGCCTTCTATCAGTTCCGCTGGCGCAACACGATTCTCGACGGCTGCGGTACCTACTGGGCCGGCGCCGACCTGATCAACTGCTCGGATCAGCACACGCTGGTGCCCGCTGGTGCGGCCGCCAATCTCTACGGCGACACCGCCCTGTTCAACGATCAGGTCGGCGGCCAGCCAGGTGTGCCACCGGGCGTGACGAATTACCGCATGGGCAACGCCGGCGACCAGAAGCCAAAAGACTCTGGCCAGTATGGTGTCGCCACGCGCTACTACTTCACCCCGCTGGCGACCGAGTTCGGCCTGTACTTCGCCAACTATCACCAGCGCGCGCAGGCGATCAGCGTCGCCAACCGCGCCAACGATCCGGCTTCGTTCTGGAACGGCGCCCGTGCGATCCAGTACGCCTGGGACTGGTCGGCGGAAAACATCAAGGTCACCGGCCTGTCCGCATCGAGCGCGATCGCCGGCTGGTCGGTGTTCGGCGAAACCAGCTACACCAAGGACTTCCCGGTGCAGATCAATGGTGTCGATCTGCTGCGCGGCGCCCTCGGTGCTGGTCCGATGGCGAGCCTGGCAACGACGATCATGACCAATGGCGGCCTGTTCACCGGCTATGACCGCAAGGACAAGGCGCAGGTGCAGGTGTCGACGCTGAAAGTCTTCCCGCGCGTGCTGTTCGCCGAGTCGATGAGCCTGATCGGTGAAGTCGCGTACCAGAACTGGAAGGGCGTTGGCTCTTCGCCCAGTTCGCGCCGTTACGGCCGCGCCTTCGTCTACGGTTTCGCCGAGACCGATACGATCAACTGCGCCGCCACCGGCAATACCGTCGCCGAGTACTGCAAGCACGACGGCTTCTTCACCAACGATGCCTGGGGCTACCGCGCGCAGATCGAGCTGAGCTACCCGGACGTGCTGTTCGGCATCAACGTCAAGCCGCGCGTGTTCTGGCAGCACGACGTCAAGGGCTATTCGGCCGACCAGGTCTTCGTCGAGGACCGTCAGGTGCTCGGCCTGGCCGCTCGTTTCGACTACCTGTACCGCTACTACGCCGATTTCGGCTTCACCAAGTACAACCGCGACGCCACCTACGATCTCTTCCACGATCGTGACTTCTACTCGGCTGTCGTCGGCATCAACTTCTAAAGGACTCCGGAGACGCTCCATGACCAAGACCATACATCGCCGATCCCTGTCCGCCGCTGCAGCGCTGCTGTTCGCTGCGTTCTCTCAGGCCTCGCTCGCCGAGATGACGGCGGATGAAGCCGCACGCCTCGGCGCGGACCTCACGCCGATCGGTGCCGAGAAGGCGGGCAACGCCGACGGCAGCATTCCCGCCTGGGACGGCGGCATCACCAAGGCGCCGGCCGGGTTCGTCCCGGCCAAGGGCTATCTCGATCCGTACGCAGCGGAGAAGCCGCTGTTCACGATCACCGCGGCGAATATGAAGGAGTACGCGGACAAGCTCGCCCCGGGCCAGGTCGAACTGCTCAAGCGGTATCCGAGCTTCAAGATTCCGGTCTACCCCAGCCACCGCAGCGCGGCGCTGCCGCAAAGCGTTTATGACCTCGCCAAGAGCGAAGGCATGAAGGCGAAGATCGCCGAGGGCGGCCGCGGCCTGATCAACGTCGAGAAAACCAACGTACCGTTCCCGATTCCGAAGAATGGCGAGGAGGTCATCTGGAACCACCTGGCACGCTACCTGGGTGGCGCCTACCAGCGCTACACCGCGGAGTTCCCGGTGCAGGCCAGCGGTCGTTTCACTCCGGTGACCCGCGTTGAGACCATGGCGATGCCGGGCGCGATCGAGCGGCCCGATCCGAACATGCTGTACTACTACATCAGCAAGATCACCGGGCCTTCGAACGTTGCCGGTGAGGGCGTGCTGGTGCAGGAGACGCTTGATCAGAACAAGGAAGCGCGTCGTGCCTGGCTGTACAACCCGGGTTCGCGTCGCGTGCTGCGCGCGCCGGAATTCGCCTACGACGCACCGGGCACGGGTGCTGATGGCCTGCGTACGGTCGACGACTACCAGGGCTTCACCGGCATCACCGACCGCTACGACTGGAAGCTGATCGGCAAGAAGGAGATGTATGTCCCGTACAACAGCTTCAAGCTGACCGACAAGTCGCTCAAGTACAGCCAGATCATCCAGCCGACCAACGTCAATTCGGACCTCACCCGCTACGAGCTGCATCGCGTCTGGGTGGTCGAGGCCACGCTGAAGAAGGGCATGCGCCACATCTACGCCAAGCGCGTGTTCTTCATCGACGAGGACTCCTGGACGGTTGTCCACGCCGACCAGTACGACGGCCGTGGCGAGCTGTGGCGCGTGCATCAGCTGCACCTGACGCAGTTCTACGATGTGCCGATGCCCTGGTTCGCCATCGAAGCGCTGTATGACCTGCAGGCCCGTCGCTATCTGGCCAGCGGCGTGCAAAACGAAGAACCGCCGCACAAGCTGGGCGTCAAGCTCACCGGCGCGTCCTTCTCGACCGAAGCGTTCCGTCGCCAGGGTCGTTAAGGGTTTCAACGGCTTTATCTTTTCAGTAGCACCGAGGGTAAGCCCCGGCACTCGCCGGGGCTTACCTTTCGGACCCAAGCACCGGTTCCGCTTTCAGGATCTTCGATGTCGAAACGGATATTCGCCCCGCTCGCCTTGACGGCGGTTGCGGCTCTGCTCGCAGTCAGCGCCCCCCGCGCGGCCGACTGGCTTGAGCAGCCGGCCCTGCAAGCGGTTCGCGCCCCCCAATCCCTGTTGCTGGCCACCACGGTGGCCGGCAAGCGCTGGCTCGCCGCCGGCGAACGCGGCGTCATCATCTGGTCCGATGACCAGGGCGCCAGCTGGACGCAGGCCGAAGCGCCGGTCAGCGTCACCCTGACCGGACTATCATTCGTCAGCCCCGATCGGGGCTGGGCGGTCGGCCACGACGGTGTGGTGTTGCAAACCACCGACGGCGGCAAAAGCTGGAAAAAACTGTACGACGGCAACAAGACCAATGCCTTGCTGCTGGCCGAGGCCGAAGCCAATCTGGCCAAGGTCAAGGCCGAGGTCGGCGAGTCACCGGAAGACGATGCGCAACGGACTCGGCTCGAAGACGCAGAGTTCGCACTCGAGGATGCGCAGGCCGCCGGTGAATTCGGCCCGTCGCGACCGTTGCTGGCGGTGAAGTTCGTCGACGAACAGCAAGGCTATGCGGTCGGCGCTTTCGGTCAGCTGTTACACAGCAGCGACGGCGGTCAGACCTGGGAATCCTGGACCACGCGTCTGAACAATCCCTCCCGCCTGCACTACAATCAGATCACCATCACCGCCGAGGGCACGCTGCTGATCGCCAGCGAAGCCGGCGCGCTGTTCCGCTCGACGGACCAGGGCGCCAGTTTCGAAACGCTCAGCGTCGGCTACGACGGTCCGCTTTACGGCGCGCTGAGCCTCGACAACGGCCATGTGCTGCTGGCCTATGGCTTCGGCGGCAATCTGTTCCGCTCCGTCGACAACGGCGCCACCTGGAAACGGCTCGAACCGCTGGCACGCAAGTCGCTGGTCGCTGGCATCGTGACGGCCGACGGCACGCCGTTGCTGCTCAGCCAGGACCGTCAGCTGCTGCACGGTGATGCGTCCGGGCAGAGCTTCAGCAAGATCGATGTTCCGGTTGGCGGCCCGGTGGTGTCGATGGCGCTGGCGCCTGACGCCAGCACCGCCATTCTCGCCGGGTTCGGCGGCACCACTCGCGTCAAGCTGCGCTAAGCGCCCTCCCCTTCTTTAGCGATTCCCTCCCATGCAAGGCCATAGCGCATCCCGCCTCGAAGCCTTCTTCGAACGTCATCTCTTCCGCCACCGCCTGCTGGTGCTGCTGCTGGTGCTGCTGGCATCGGCGCTGTTCGCCATGCAGGCACTGAAGCTGCGGCCGGAAGCCTCGCTGCAGAAGATGGTGCCGTCGAGCCATCCGTTCATCGTCAACTACCTCAAGTACGAGAACGAGCTGCGGCCGCTCGGCAACGTGCTGCGCATCGCCGTCGAGAACACCGAGGGCGACATCTACGACGCCGACTATCTGGAGACCCTGCACAAGGTCACCGACGAGGTTTTCTACATTTCCGGCATCGACCGCGGCAACCTGAAGTCGCTGTGGACGCCGAACGTGATGTGGATGGAAGTGACAGAAACCGGCCTGATTGCCGGCCAGATCATTCCGCAGGGCTTCGACGGCTCCAAGGAAAAGATCGACGAAGTGCGCGTCAACGTCGCGCGCTCGGGCCGCGTCGGCACGCTGGTGGCATCCGACCACCGCTCGGCGATCGTCATGGCACCGCTGCTCGAAGTCGATCCGGAAACCGGCGGCAAGCTCGACTACGGCGCATTGTCGCGGCAGCTGGAAGAGAAAGTCCGCGACGTCTACCAGAACGACAAGATCAAGATCAAGATCGTCGGTCCGTCGAAGATCATCGGCGATCTGATCGAAGGCGCCAGCGCGATCGCGATGTTCTTCGCGGTGTCGTTCGCGCTGACCACGCTGGTGCTGCTGTGGTATTCGCGCTGCTGGCGCAGCACCGCGGCAACGCTGTTCTGCTGCAGTCTGGCGGTGATCTGGCAGCTCGGCATCGTGCAGCTGCTCGGCATGGGCCTGGACCCGTACTCCATCCTGGTACCGTTCCTGACTTTCGCGATCGGCGTCAGCCACGCGGTGCAGAACGTCAATACGATGGCCACGGAGGTGGCCCATGGCGCCAGCAGGATCGACGCGGCGCGCGCCACCTTCAGCCAGCTGTTCATCCCCGGCTCGATCGCCCTGCTCTGCGACGTGGTGGGCTTCTCGACCCTGCTGGTGATCGACATCGGCGTGATCAAGGAGCTGGCGATCAGCGCCAGCATCGGCGTCGGCGTCATCATCCTCACCAAGATGTTCCTGCTGCCGGTGCTGATGTCGTACATCGGCATCAGCCCGCGCGCGGTGGAGCACCAGCGCCGCAAGGACGCCAGCGCGCATCGCCTCGCGCATGCGATCTCGCGCTTCGCCGAGCCGAAGATGGCGAAGATCGCGCTGGCCGTGTCGCTGGTGGTGCTCGCCACCGGCTTCTGGATCAGCCGCGATCTGAAGATCGGCGACCTTGCCTCCGGTGCGCCGGAACTGCGCGAGAACTCGCGCTACAACCGCGACAACGCCTATATCGCATCCCATTACGCCGCCAGCTCCGATGTCTTCGTGGTGATGGCGGTGTCGCCGCCGGGCGAATGCGGCGCCTACCCGGTGGCCTCGGTCGTCGACCGCTTCCAGTGGGAGATGGAGAACCTGCCGGGTGTCGAATCCACCTCGTCGCTGTTCACCTCGATGAAGCAGGTGCTGTCCGGTACCGCCGGCGGCGATTTGCGCTGGTACTCGATCACGCGCAACCGCTTCAGCTCGAACGCCGCGCATCGCACGCTGCCGTCGGAGCTGTCGAATTCCGACTGCTCGATGCTGCCGATCCTCATTTATCTGGAAGACCACAAGGCCGAGACGCTGACGCGCGTGGTCAAGGCCGTCGAGGCCTTCGCCGCCGCCCACAACAGCGATGCGGTGAAGCTGGAGCTGGCCGCCGGCAACGCCGGCATCGAGGCGGCGACCAACATCGTCATCAAGCAGGCCGAGCGCCTGATGCTGGTGCTGGTCTACGGCATCGTCGCGCTGCTGGTGCTGTGGGAGTTCCGCTCGATCGCCGTGACGATCTGCCTGGTCTTCCCGCTCTACATCACCTCGGTGCTCTGCGAGGCGATCATGGCCAAGCTGGGTCTGGGCGTGAAGGTGGCGACCTTGCCGGTGATCGCGCTGGGCATCGGCATCGGCGTCGACTACGGCATCTACATCTACAACCGCCTGCAGGGTTTCCTTGCCCAGGGCCTGGCGCTCAAGGAAGCCTACTTCCAGACCTTGCGCACGACCGGCGCCGCGGTGGCGCTGACGGCGGTGATGCTGGCGCTGGGCGTGTTCACCTGGACCTTCTCGGAGATCAAGTTCCAGGCCGACATGGGCCTGCTGCTGACCT
>CBINNP010000062.1:0-15138 GCA_966252075.1 uncultured Solimonas sp. | reverse complement strand
GCGCGCAGGGCGGTCAGGCCGGCGAGTTCACACAATGGCCTGCGACCGACGCGCCGGATGCCGCCACGCTGGCGTCGTTGAAGTTCTCCAGCAAGCGCCGCGAGATCGAGATCGCCTGGCCGCGGCATGGCCAGCCGGTGGCTTGCGGGCTGGCGCTGGAAGCCAGTCATCGCGGCACGCACCTGTACAGCGTCATCGCGCTGCGGGTGGACGCCGGCGCGGTGGAGCGCGAGCCGCTGCGGCGTGCGCTCGGCCATCTGGTACAGGCCGCGACGGTGGCGCTGCGCCAGTTCGTGCAGCGCGACGAATGGTTGATGGAGATGGGTCGCAGCTCACGCGGTCCGGCCGCGCTGGTCGATCGCGACGGCGGCGTCTATATCCTCAGCGACAGTTTCCGCCGCCTGCTGATCAGCGAGCACGGCGATCCTGACGCCGCGCGGCTGCCGCTGCCGCTGCCGGCGGAAGGCCTGCGCGACGGCAGCAGCTTCCACATCGGCAGCCTGCATTTTCGCGTACGCCAGCAGGGCGAGATGTTCCTGATCAATGTCCGGCGCCCGCATCCGCTCGATGTGCTGTCGCCGCGCGAGCAGGAGATCGCCCGCGCGCTGGCGCTGGGCAAGACCTTCAAGAGCGTCGCGCGCGAGTTCACGCTGGCGATCAGCACGGTCGCCAACCACGCCTCGCGGATCTACCGCAAGCTGGGCATCTATCGTCGCGAGGAACTGGCCGAACTGCTGCGCCGCACCCTCTGAAGCCGGCGGCCGGCCAGCGCATACTGTCCGGCATGCACACACAGACCCCGGCAGCCGAACCGCTCGGCGGCGACGCACAACATGGCGTGACCTGCATCGACACCTTGCAGGAGCGGCCGCTGATGGCGTGTTGCTATCTGCTGGCCCGCGCCGGCGAGGCGGCGTTCATCGAGACCGGCACCGCGCACAGCGTGCCGCGGCTGCTGGCGCAGCTGGACGCGCAGGGCATCTCCCGCGAGCAGGTCCGCTATGTGATTCCCACCCATGTGCATCTGGATCACGCCAGCGGCGCCGGCCTGCTGATGCAGGCGCTGCCCCAGGCGCGGCTGGTGGTGCATCCGCGTGGCGCGCGGCATCTGATCGATCCGTCGAAGCTGATCGCCGGTGCCGCGGCCGTCTATGGCGCCGACTACGTCGCGCAGATGTACGGGCCGATCGTGCCGGTCGACGCGGCGCGGGTGATCGTCGCCGAAGACGGCGCGCGGCTGCCGTTCGCCGACGGCGAGCTGGAATTCGTCGATACCCCGGGCCACGCGCGTCACCATTTCGCGGTCTGGGACGCGCTCAGCCGCGGTGTCTTCAGCGGCGACACACTGGGCTTGTCATACCGGGAGTTCGATACGGCCGCCGGGCCGTTCGTGATGCTGACCAGCTCGCCGGTGCAGTTCGATCCGCAGGCGCTGCGCGGCACCATTGACCGACTGCTGGCCTACCAGCCGCAGCGCATCTTCTTCACTCACTACGGCGTCGCCGGCGATGTCGCACGACTGGCGCAGGACCTGCGCGACAACCTTGCGCGCTACGAGCGCATCGGCGCGGCGCTGCGCACGCATCCGCAGCGCCATGCGGCGCTGGTGGCGGCGCTGCGCGACGACGCGCTGCAGGCGCTGCGCGCGCACGGCTGCACGCTGGCCGAGGCGCAGATCGATGCCATCCTGGCCACCGATTTCGAACTCAACGCGCAGGGCCTGGAGATCTGGCTCGACGGCCAGGCGCGCTGAGCCCTACACCAGCCCCTTGTCGCGCAGCTCGTCCTTGAAATAGGCATAGAAGATCGGCGCCGCGATCAGGCCGGGGATGCCGAACGCCGATTCCATCACCAGCATCGCCACCAGCAGCTCCCAGGCGCGCGCCTTGATGTTGGAGCCGATGATGCGCGCGTTGAGGAAGTATTCGAGCTTGTGGATGACGATCAGATAGGCCAGCGAGCCGGCCGCGATCGGCAGGCCGTGGCTGAGGCTGACGATGACGATCGCGGTATTGGAGATCAGGTTGCCGAGGATCGGCAGCAGGCCGGCGATGAAGGTGATCGCGACCAGGGTCTTGGTCAGCGGCAGCTCGACACCGAAGGCCGGCAGCAGCAGGCCGAGGTAGAGCCAGGTGAACAGCGTGTTGATGCCGGAGATCCAGATCTGCGCGAAGACGATGCGGCGGAACACCAGCGCCAGCCTTGCGCTCTGCAGCATGATCCGCTCGGCCAGCGGCGCCCGGTCGCCGCGCTGCGTGGCCTTCTGCAAGGACAGCATCGCGCCGATGATCATGCCCATCAGCACATGCACCAGCGCACGGCCGAAGTCGCGGCCGGCGATCTGCAGCGAACCGGCATGCGAGCGCAGCCAGTCGACCAGACGCAGGCGCAGGGTTTCGGCGTCCTGGGGCACATAGGCCAGCAGCGCCTGCGGCAGATGCGCACGGCCGTCGTCGACGATCTGCGCCATCTTCCGCATCAGGATCGGTACGCTCTCGCCGCTGTTGCGCAGGAAACCGGCGGCCGAGATGCTGGCGGCCGCAAGCGCGGCGATGACGACGGTGGCGATCAGCGTCACCGCCAGCAGCCGCGGGCCGTCGCGGCCCAGCGCGCGCAGCCGCAGCCATGGCACCAGTACGTCGACCAGCTGGAACACCAGCAGGCCGGCGAGCAGCGCCGGCAGCAGATGCAGCTTGAGCACGAGCAGCAGGATGGCGGCGCTGACGGCCCAGGCGATGAGGTCGGCGCGGCGGACGGCGGAAGGCGGAGCGGTGGTCATGGCGGCGGCGGTGCGTGATCCGCCGATGATATGCGCTCCGCCAGGCTGGCTGCGCGCGCGCGGGCAGCCGGATCGGCATGCGATCATCAGGGCCCGTCATCGCCGGCAGCAGCGGACGTCTGCCGAGGCCTCAACCGATTTTTTCGCCGTGCCTGGTATGCCCACCGATCCGAGCGTTTCCCGCCTCTGCCGGGCCCGAGCCTCGCCGGCGATGCTGGCGCTGCTGACGGTCGCCGTGCTGTGCGGCTGCAGCACGCTGGACTACTACGCGCAGGCGGTGGCGGGGCAGTGGCAGCTGCTGCGCGCGCGGCAGCCGATCGCCGCGCTGCTCGACGATCCGGCCACCGCGCCGGCCCTGCGCGAGCGCCTGCAGCGCGTCGAGCTGGCGCGCGACTGGGCCAGCCGCAGCCTGCAGCTGCCGGACAACGGCAGCTACCGCAGCTACGCCGAGCTGCAGCGCGCCTACGTGGTGTGGAACGTGTTCGCCACCGAGGAGTTCTCGCTGGAGCCGCTGCAGCACTGCTTTCCGGTCGCTGGCTGTGTCGCCTACCAGGGTTTCTACGCCGAGGCCGCGGCCCGCAGCCGCGCGCAGACCCTGGCCGCACGCGGCTACGACGTCCACGTCGCCGGCGTTGCGGCGTACTCGACGCTCGGCTGGTTCGACGATCCGCTGCTCAGCACGATGTTGCGCTGGGACGACGCCACGCTGCTCTACACCCTGTTCCACGAGCTGGCGCACCAGAAGCTCTACCTCAAGGGCGACAGCGGCTTCAATGAATCCTTCGCCGAATTCGTCGGCGAGGAGGGCCTGCGCCAGTTCGCGGCGCTGCACCCGCAATGGTCGCTGGCGGCGGATACGCAACGCCGTCAACGGGAGGAGCAGTTCAGCCGGCTGGTGCGGGCCTGCCGCGAACGCCTGGCCGCGCTGTATCGCCTGCCGCTGACAGTGACGGCGATGCGTGAGCGCAAGGCCGAGATCTTCGCCGGGCTACGCCGCGACTACGCCCAGCTGCGCGATCACGACTGGAACGGCGAGCCCGTCTACGAGCACTGGTTCGACGCCGCGCCCTTGAACAATGCACGGCTGCTGCCTTTCGGGCTGTACCAGCAAGCGGTGCCGGCGTTCGCGCAGCTGTTCGAGGACGAGGCGCGCGACTGGCAGCGCTTCTATGCCGCGGCCAGGGCGCTGTCGGCGCTGAGCGCGGGCCAGCGCCGCGAGGCTTTGGCGGCTTTGGCGGCCCGTCGGCAGGTGGAAGACGGCGATTTGTAATATTTATCGTGCGTCATGTAGGCGATTTCACGATATTTAATCAAAAATACACTTACATCCGGCCCGGTTTTCGCTACACAATAGCGGTCTATTGCTGCACTGCATCAAGAATCGGGGGCTGTCAGATGGGCCTGCGCTATTACGACTCGGTGAGCGGACGCGATCGCATCAAGCCACGTTATGTCTGGGCTTTCTGGGCCTATCTGCTGGGCGCGGCCAGCACACTGGTGCTGGTGACGCTCGTACTCTGAAGCAGCCCGGGAGCGGTCTCGGGTATTCTGCGCGGCCCTCCGGCCGACCCGATCCGCTCCTGACATGCAGCTGCACAACACGCTCACCGGTCACAAGGAAGATTTCGTTCCGCTCGATCCGCAGCGGGTGACGATGTACGTCTGCGGACCGACCGTCTACAGCTACGCGCACATCGGCAACGCGCGGCCGGCGGTGGTCTTCGACGTGCTGTCGCGCGTGCTGCGACGCCGCTACCCGCAGGTCAGCTATGTCCGCAACATCACGGACATCGACGACAAGATCAATGCTGCGGCATCGAGGGAAGGCGTAGACATCCGCGTCATCACCGATCGCTACGCGGCTGTCTATCACGACGACATGGCGGCGCTCGGCGTGCTGGATCCCGATCACACGCCGCGCGTCACCGAGCACCTGCCGCAGATCATCGACATGATCGGGCGCCTGATCGCCACCGGGCACGCCTACGTCGCCGAAGGCCATGTGCTGTTCCACACGCTCAGCTACGCCGACTACGGCAAGCTGTCCGGCCGCGACGAACAGGCGCTGATGGCCGGCGCGCGGATCGAGGTGGCGCCGTACAAGAAGCACGCCGGCGATTTCGTGCTGTGGAAACCGTCGGCCGACGATCAGCCCGGCTGGGAATCGCCCTGGGGCCGCGGCCGGCCCGGCTGGCACATCGAGTGCTCGGCGATGGCCGAGGCCCTGCTCGGCGACACCATCGACATCCACGGTGGCGGGCATGACCTGATCTTCCCGCACCACGAGAACGAGATCGCGCAGAGCACTTGCGCGCACGGCGGCAAGACCTTCGCGCGCTACTGGCTGCACAACGGCTTTCTCAATGTCGATCACCAGAAAATGTCGAAGTCGGTCGGCAACGTGCTGCTGGTGCACGAGCTGCTGAAGACCATTCCCGGCGAGCTGATCCGCCTGGTACTGCTGACCGGCCACTACCGCCAGCCGGTCGACTGGACCGACGAGGTGATCGCCGAGGCGCGCAAGAAGCTCGACCGGCTCTACGGCGCGCTGCGCGAGCTGGCCGAGGTCGAGGCCGCGTCCGGCGTCACCGCGCCGGATGCCTTCGTCGCCGCGCTGGAAGACGACCTCAACACGCCGATGGCGCTCGCCGAACTGTTCGAGCTGGCGCGTTCCGCCAACAAGGCCGAAAGCGCCGCCGACAAGGCGCGGATCAAGGCGCAGATGCTCGATGCCGGCCTGCTGCTCGGCCTGCTGCAGCAGAACCCCGCACAGTGGTTCGCCACCGCGCCGGCTGCCGCCGCCGATGCGCCCGGCGCCGACGAGATCGAGGCGCTGCTCGTGCAGCGCAGCGATGCGCGCAAGAACAAGCAGTGGGCCGAGTCCGACCGCATCCGCGATGAGCTCAAGGCGCGCGGCGTGCTGGTCGAGGATTCCAAGGACGGGCAGCGCTGGCGCTACGCCTGAAGTAGTGCGCGATCCGCGGCCGGGGTTCAGGCGCGGCGCAGCTGCGCCAGTGTCATCGCCGCGCCCCAGCCGGCGGTCGCCGCAAAACCCAGCCAGATCAGGAACGCCGGCCATTCACCGCTGAAAGCCAGCGCGAGGCCGGGCAGCAGGATCACCGCCGCCAGCAGCCGGCGCTGCGCCGGCGAGTGACCGCCGCGGCGGCGCTGGCTGCGGCGGCGCTTGGGATCGCCCCAGGCCAGCCAGAGCAGCGCCGCCAGGCTCGGCAGCAGCGCGGCCAGCGCGAACAGTCCGGTGCCGCTCATGAGGTCTGCTCCGCCAGCGTGGCGGCTGCGGGCTGCGGACGCCGGCGCAACAGCAGCAGGCACAGCACGCCGGCCAGCAACAGCAGCACGTCGAGTGCGGCAATGCCATGCAGATTCTGCGCGATCGCCTGCGACCAGTCCGGCCCGCCGCAGAACATGCGCAGCACCGGCAGGCCCAGCAGCGCCAGGCCGGTGGTGCCGACCAGCACCGCACGGATCAGCTCGACGCGCGGCAGGGTCCAGGCGAGCAGCGCCGTCACCGCGGCGACCGCGAGGAAGGTTTGCATCATCGGCCCCTGTACCGCGGCGCCGGCGGCGCGCAGCGGGAAGAACGCGTAGGCGGTGCCGATCAGCGCCAGCGGCAGACCGTAGCCGACCCATTGCGTGGCGCGCGCCAGCTGGCGCCAGCCGCGCTGGTCCCAGCGTCGCTGCGTCCACAGGTTGAGGCCGGTGACGATCACATAGGCGCTGGCGAAGCCCAGCGCGAACCAGACGGTCTTCGACAGCACGCCGGCGAAGTGACCGAAATGCAGCGGCGCCATCAGGTCGACGAGCATCGAGCCGCTCGACGGCACCAGGCCCAGCACCGGCTTTTCGCGCTGGAACGCGCCGTCGGTGCCGCTGTAGACGTAGGTCGGCCCGGCCAGCCTGCCTTCGCGCGGCTTCATGAAGGCGGTGATCAAGGCGTCGGCGCGGCCCCAGTTCTGCACCATCAGAAACGAGGGCTCGGCGTGGCTGCGTTCGCGGACATCGGCGATCACCGCGTCGAGATTGGCGAGCGGCCTGGCGGTGGTGTCGGCTTGCGAGGGATTGCCGACGATGGTCTCGATCATCTTCTCCTGGTCGCCGCCGAACGCCACCATCGCCATCACCGGGATGCCGAAGGCGCCGGCGAAGCTGAAGTAGCTGCCGGTGAAGGCGAGGATGAAGGCGAACGGCAGGTTCCAGGAGCCGCCGATGACGTGCTTGTCGCGCGTGGCCAGCAGCTTGACCTGGGTGTCGCCGTCGCGGCCGCGGCGCAGGGTGAACAGCTCGCGGATCAGATGACGGTGGGTGAGAAAACCGCTGATTGCGGCCACCAGCATCGCCAGGCCGAGGACGCCGGTCAGCAGCAGGCCCCAGGGATTGGGCACATGCAGGCGCACGTGCATCTCGATCATGAACTGCGCCAGCGCGTTGCGCGTGTCGCCGGCCTCGATCTCCTCGTCCCAGCCTTCGCGGCGGTCCAGTTCGCGCAGCGTCAGCGGATCGATCTCGACGGCGACGCCACGCTCATGCGGCTTGCCGTCGGCGCCCGTCTCATGGCGGTGGAAGAAGGCGTAGAGGCTGCCGCCGGCGCGCGGGAAGAAGAACAGCTCCTCGCGATAGCTCGGGTCGATGCTGTCGGCGACGCGGCGCAGAGCGGCGTCGGTGCCGGCGGGGAACGGGTTCTCGACTTCCGCGGCGAGCGGACTCGACCAGCCGGCGATCTCGTCGGCGAACACCGAGGCGACGCCGGTGACGACCACCGCATACAGCAGCAGGCCGAGCCACACGGCCGACCAGCCGTGGATCGCGAGCAGGGTCTTGGTGCGTTGCTGGCTGAGCTTGATCATGCGGCGGCCTTGCTCAAGTAGACGTTGATGCCGATCAGCGCGGCATTGGCCAGCGCGATCGCCAGCACCACCAGATAGGCGCGGCCGAGCCGGCGGTCGAGGCTGGCGTAGAAGAACAGCGCCGCCCAGATCGCCGGAAACAGCGCGATCGGCAGCACCAGGTTGTCGATGCTGGCGGCGCCCCTGGGCAGCCACAGCGCGCCCCCGGCCATCACCAGCACGGAGGCGATGGCGGCCAGCGGGCCGGCGAGCGCGATGCGCGCCCAGAAGCGGCGGCGGCTGGCCGCAGGCGCGGGCGGGGCGGAATCAGAGGCAGTGGGGCTGACGGTCATGCGCGGAGCCGGAGAGCGGAAAGCGAGCGGCCGGCGCGGCCACCCCGGAATCGGCCGCATGTTAAGTGAGAATAATTCTTATTACAAGCGAGCGCCGTGCCGATCCGGGCGGCGGCGCGCGCTCAGGGCTTCATGCACAGGCCGAAGCGCTCCGGCTGCGGATCGAGCGAAGCGCTGTCGGAAGGGTTGTCGCGCCAGAGATTGGCTTGCCAGCCAGGCTCGCGGCAGTTGGCGGCGTCATCGGCGCCAACCGCGTAACTGAAGTGGTTTTTCTCGAAGCGATTGCGCTCGAAGACATTGCCCTGGCTCATGCTGCGATCCCAGCACAGCACCGGCGCCGGCTGGTGATAGCGCACCGCGCAGGTCAGGAAAATGCCGGCGTGACGGTTGCCGCTGATGTGGTTGTCCTCGAAGCGGTTGCGCAAGGAGTCCGACAGGTAGACGCCGTGCGAGCCGTTGCCCTCGATGCGGTTGCCGCGGATCTCGCTGTCTTCGAGATGCTCGGTGGTGATGCCGGCGGCGAGGTTGTTGCGGATGCGGTTGCCGCTCAGGCGGATCTGCGCGCTGCGGTTGAACGACACGCCGTCCCAGACCGCGCCGCTGATGTCGTTGTCGGTGATCGTCAGCTCGCGGCTGTCGTGCTCGCTGAGGATGCAGGCGCTGCGGCACTGGCTGAGCGTGAGCCGGCTGAGCCGCACGTCGCGGCCGCGGCGCACGACGATGGCGCTGTTGCTCAGGTACGGCAGCTCCGGCATGAACTCGTGCGGCGCGGCGGCGCCGACGATCGCCAGCTTCTCGATGCGCACGTCGCGGATCTCGCGTTGCGGCTGCTGGTTTTGGTAATCGCCGATCACGAGGACCGGCTGGGCGACGCCGTCGGCCATGCGCAGCACGGTCCTGTCGCCGGCGCCGCGCAGCGTCAGGCCGTCGCGGCTGATCGACAGCAGCCGCTGCAGGCGG
Source organism: uncultured Solimonas sp. (assembly GCA_966252075.1). Lineage (GTDB taxonomy): Bacteria > Pseudomonadota > Gammaproteobacteria > Nevskiales > Nevskiaceae > Solimonas. The sequence continues at coordinate 6,205 of CBINNP010000062.1, read as the reverse complement.
TATTCGCCGGCCTTTAGACATAGCGTCGCCGGCTTGCCGTCGGCGGGCAGGCGGTCGATGGCGGCCTGCAGGTCGGCACCGGCCGGCAGTTTCTGATCGCAGCCGAGCGCAAGGCCCGGCGAGCTGGACAGCAGTGTCAGCGCGAGCAGCAGCGCGCGCCCGGAAAGGATCGGCATGGTGGAACCGGCAAGGAGCCGCGCATCATCGCGCAAGCGGCGCTCAGGGTTCCAGCCGCGCGCGACGCAAGCGCAGGGCGTTGGCGATCACCGACACCGACGACAAGCTCATCGCGGCGCTGGCGATCATCGGCGACAGCAGCCAGCCGGTGAACGGATACAGCAGGCCGGCGGCGAGCGGTACGCCGAGCGCGTTGTAGCCGAACGCCAGCCACAGATTCTGACGGATGTTGCGCATCGTCGCCCGCGACAGCGCGAGTGCGCGCACCAGGTTCTGCAGGTCGCCGCGCAACAGCGTCACGCCGGCCGACTGCATGGCGATGTCGGTGCCGGTGCCCATCGCCACGCCGACGTCGGCGGCGGCCAGCGCCGGCGCGTCGTTGACGCCGTCGCCGACCATCGCCACGCGGCGGCCCTCGCGCTGCAGTTTCTGCACCATCGCCGCCTTGTCGGCTGGCAGCACCTCGGCGATCACCTCGTCGATGCCCAGTTCGCGGCCGACTGCCTCGGCGGTGGCGCGGCCATCGCCGCTGAGCATGATCACGCGCAGGCCCTGGGCATGCAGCGCGGCGATCGCCGCCGGCGTGGTCGGCCGGATCGCGTCGGCGATCGCCAGCACGCCGGCGGCCTGCGCATCGACCGCGACCAACACCGCGGTCTGCGCCTGCGCACGGATCTGTTCGGCCTGCGCCTGCAGGACGCTGCTGTCGATGCCATGCCGTTCGAGCAGCTGGCGATTGCCGACCCGTACCTGCCGGCCGCCGATCGCGGCCCAGGCGCCTAAGCCCGGATCGGAGCCGAAGTCGCGGCTGGCGCCGAGGACCAGGCCACGCGCCTTCGCTGCGGCGACGATCGCGCGCGCCAGCGGATGCTCGCTGCTGGCCTCGGCCGATGCAGCCAGCCGCAGCAGGCCGTCCTCGTCGAAACCGTCCTGCGCACGCACGCCGCGCAGGCTCGGCCGGCCTTCGGTCAGCGTGCCGGTCTTGTCGACGACGACGGTGTCGATGTTCTGCAGCGATTCGAGTGCGGCCGCGTCGCGGATCAGCACGCCGGTCTGCGCGCCGCGGCCGACGCCGACCATGATCGCCATCGGCGTTGCCAGCCCGAGCGCGCAGGGGCAGGCGATGATCAGCACCGAGACAGCGGCGACCAGCGCATCGGCCAGCGACGGGCCCCAGATCCACCAGCCGATGAAGGCCAGCGCGGCGATGACGATCACGGCCGGTACAAACACCGCGGACACCCGATCGGCAAGCCGCTGCACCGGCGCCCGTGAGCGCTGCGCCTGCGCGACCTGCCGGACGATCTGCGCCAGCAAGGTGTCGTTGCCGACGCGGCGCGCCTCGATCAGCAGGCTGCCGCTACCGTTGACGGTGCCGCCGCTGACCGCATCGCGCGGCTTCTTGTGCTGCGCAAGCGGTTCGCCGCTGAGCATCGCCTCATCGACGTGGCTGCTGCCTTCGAGCACGACGCCGTCGACCGGAATCTTCTCGCCGGGGCGCACGCGCAAACGCTCGCCGACCTGCACCGCTTCGAGCGCGACATCGGCTTCGTGGCCGTCGGCGTCGACGCGGTGCGCGATCGGCGGCGCCAGCGCCAGCAGTGCGCGGATCGCGCCGGAGGTGGCCGAGCGTGCGCGCAGTTCCAGCACCTGGCCGGCCAGCACCAGTGTGACGATCACTGCGGCGGCTTCGAAATACAGCAGCGGCATGCCTGCATGGCCGGCCTCTGCGTTCGCCGGCAGCAGCGACGGCAGCAGCAGCGCGACGAGGCTGAAGCCGTACGCGGCGCCGACGCCGAGCGCGATCAGCGTGAACATGTTGAGGCTGCGCTGCGTGATCGAGGCGAGCGCGCGTTGCCAGAAAGGCGCCGCCAGCCATAGCGCCACCGGGCTGGCCAGCAGCAGCTGCAGCCAGGCATTGATTTCGTGGCCGATCCAGCGCATCGGATTCAGGGCGCCGGGCAGCATCTCGCCCATCGTCAGCCATAGCAGCGGCAGCGACAGCGCGCTGCCGATCCACAGGCGCCGTGTCATCTCGCGCAGTTCGCCGCCGTCGTCGGCGTCGAGGCTCGGCATTTCCGGTTCCAGCGCCATGCCGCATTTGGGGCAGGCGCCCGGGTGGTCCTGGCGGATCTCCGGGTGCATCGGGCAGGTCCAGATGCTGCCGGGCGGTGCATTGTCCGTGCTCGGCGCGTGCGCGTGGTGGTGCGGGTCCGCGCCGTGCGCGTGGCAGGACGGCGCCGCATCGGCGGCGTCGAGGGTGAGGTAGGGCTGCGGCGCGGCGAGGAATTTTTCGCGGCAGCCCGCACTGCAGAAGAAATAGGTCTGTCCGTCGTGCTCGGCGCGGTGCGCGGTTCTGGCCGGATCGACCTGCATGCCGCAGACCGGATCGCGGGCCGGTGCCTGCGACGGTGGTGCCGAATGCTTCTGGCAGCAATCGCTCATGGCGTCACCTCATCCGACAGCGCGCGCAGGATCGGGCAGTGCTGCGCCGGTCCATGACCCGGGCAGGCCTCGGTCAGCGTGTGCAGTGCGTCGCGGACACGCTGCAGTTCGGCCAGCTTGTGCTCGACGACGTCCAGCTTGTGGCGCGCCGCCGCGCGGATCTCGGCGACGCCGCCGCGGCCGCTGAGTTGCAGCAGCTCGCCGATCTCCACCAAAGTGAAGCCCAGCTCCTTGGCGCGACGGATGAAGCGCAGCCGCGCCACCGCGTCGGCCGGGTACTCGCGGTAGCCCGAGGCACGCCGCGGCGGTGGCGGCAGCAGGCCGGCGCGTTCGTAGTAGCGCACGGTGTCGATGCCGACGCCGGCCTCTGTGGCGAGCCGGCCGATCGTCAAGGAGCGGCCGGTTCCGGAAACGATGGTGTGCGACGTGGTCTGGAGAGACATGGCGAGCTCCTGGTAGCAAGGCGGATGCTCGGCATCGTAAACCCTGGTGTCTAGTCCAGAGTCAAGCCCGCGCTGTGCCCGAACCCGCCGCGCGTCTCAGGCACAGACCTCGCGCTCGTGCGCGCTCGGCTGGGTCAGGTCGGCGTCGTCGTCGCGCAGGGCGATGGCGAGCGCGCGATGCTGGCCGGCAACGATCTGCAGGTCCATCGTGCGGCGATCGCCCTTGTACTCGGCATCGAGGTGATAGCGGCCGGCCGGCAGGCGGACCAGCAGCAAGGGGCCTTCCGCCTCGGTGGCGAACACCGTCGCGCCGTCGGTGCCGCGGATCGTCACCTGCACCCGCGCCAGGTAGAGCCGCCGCTGTGCGCCCTGCGCATAGAAGCTCAGCGCCAGCGGGTAGCTCGCTGCGACGCTGCGGATCGCCGCCGCTTCATGGCAGCCGTAACCGCCGCTGAGGTACCAGATGCCGTTCTGCTCGTGCGACGGCGGCAGTGCCGCCGGCGCAGCGGCGGTGGCGGCGCAGAAGGCCAGGCCGGCAAGGCCGAGCGCGAGGGTGGATCGGGTGGCGCGTGAGTGCTGCTGGGTCATGGGCGAAGTCCTTTTCAGTCGAAAGCAGACGCTGCATCGCTCGCATCCGCAGCCCCACTCTAGGGAGCCCGCCCGGCCGCCTCATTGATCGCGATCAAGCCGGCATGCGCCGGCGCACACCACCGCCTTGAGTGCGGTGGGATTGCAGTGGCGTAGTCGGGGCAATTACCAAGCCTTCCGGGTGCGGACCCATGACCTACGCCGCAGGCAGGACACGCCGCAGCGCCCGTACTTTTTTCCACAGTACGGCCTTGGGTAACTGCATGGCCATCGCTTCCATGCAGCGTTCCATCCATCCGGCACGGTTCTGCAGTCTGTCAATGGCCTGGCCCAGATCGCGGGCCACCGAAAGGCCGTAGGCCTGTTCTGCCTTGGCTGTTGCCGAGCGCAATGTGCGTAAAGGCAGGTCCATCATCGCCAGATCGATGACGTCGCGGCCGAACGCGCCGTCATCGGCTTGGCGGTCGAAGTTAGCCAGTAGTCTGGATGTGGCGAGGTCCAGCCGCGTCAGCGTGCTGACCCCGCAAATCGCGTCCTGTGCGATAGGGAGTTCCAGCGCAATGCGTGCCTCCCGCATGATCTCGAACTTGATCGCCGCTCCATCCATTTGCACCTGTGTGCGGATGCCGTACTGGTCCGCCCGGATTTCTTTCAAAGTGACCAAGGGCTGGGCCTGTGCATGGGTGATGGCGGCCAGCCCGTGGGGGCCTGTGAGCAAGTGCCTCAGCTCACGGTAGCCCGCAAGGTCCGACACCAGAAAGTCGATGTCCACGGACTCACGGTATTCACCATAGCGCAGTGCTATGCAGGTGCCTCCGCCGAACAGGCAGCCATGCTGACGCAGCAGGGCTCCGTTCAGGGATGCCAGCACATGGGCAATGCGCTGGTGGTGCGGTCTTTCAAACATGCTTGCCGTTGTTGTCTGCAGCGCCGTTCGGGAACGCTTGGCGCAAGGCCTGCAGCAGGGTCTGTTCGTGGGCTGGCATGGCTTGCAGATCCAGGTGGCGCGTATTGCGTTCGTAGATATCCAGCGCCTCGGCGGGGCTCAGCGTGTCGGTGCCGTGCACCTGCCACGCCAGCGCTCGCAGTTGCGGGTAGTCGGCAAGCACCACGCGGGCCGGAATCCAGCCCCTTGGGCTGGGCGCTTGCTGTGCGCGTGTGGCTGCTTCATCCGCCGGGCTTGACAATGTCGGCGTCATGCCCAGTGCCGCCATGACGTTGCACCATGCCCCGATGGTGACCGAAGGCTCACCTTTTTCGATGCGATGCAGGGTGACGCGAGACAGGCCGGCCGCTTCCGCCGTCACCGCGGCGCTCAGTCGCAGTGCCTTGCGTCGCGCGCGCAACTGCTCGCCCAAGGCTTGTAGCCGGGCCGCCGTTTGTTCTGCAATGGTGGGCGTGGGAGATGGCATTTGTTTCTCATTATTTTCAATAATAAAAAAATGTCAACTATGAGAAACAATTTTGGTAGTACTCTCGCTTTACCCACTACGGGCTGTTTTAGCGGCAAGCGGCGGGAAATCCCGCTGCGTAGATCGTTGAATGGTGGATACCGCCAAGCTCGGGAGGAAGGAGTGCAGCGAATCCCGGCAAATAGACATTCACATCAGTGTGAATGCCCATTCGCCGGGGAGGAAGGTGCGGGCGACAGCGCCGCCGCGCGACGCACCGGCTTGCCGAACGCCGGATCGTCCGACACCCGCCGCGCGCTCTCGCCCGGCTTGTCGCGGTACCAGCCCGGATCGCGATATTCGCCGCGCGCCAGGCCGTCGCGGATCTTCAGCACGGTGAACATGCCGCCCATGCCGACCGGGCCTTTCGGTCCATTGCCCATCATCATCGGCAGTGTGTTCGGCGGGCCGGGCATATGGCCCATCGCCACGTGCTCCTCGTGCTCGGCCATGCCGTTGTAGCCCATCGGCATGTAGCCGGGCAGCAGCTTGCGCACCTGGCTTGCGACCCCGCGCTGATCGACGCCGATGTTGTTGGGCACGCCGTGACCCATCGCGTTCATGGTGTGGTGCGCCATGTGGCAATGCACCGCCCAGTCGCCGGGCACGCCGACCAGCTCGATGTCGCGTGTCTGGCCGACGCCGACGATCTCGGTGACCTCGGAGCGCCACTGTGTGCGCGGCCAGCGGCCGCCGTCGGAACCGGTGACGAGAAACTGGTGGCCGTGCAGGTGGAACGGGTGGTTCCACATCGACAGGTTGCCGACGCGAATGCGCACGCGCTCGCCGCTCGCCGCGACCAGCGGCGCGGTGGCCGGATAGACCTTGCTGTTGAAGGTCCACAGGTCGAAGTCGCTCATGATCGACGGGTCCGGCCGCGCGGTGCCCGGATGCAGCGCCCAGTTGTGCAGCAAGATCGCGTAGTCGCGGTCGATGGTCTGCGGCTCGCCGTCCTTCGGGTGGATGATGAAGAAGCCCATCATGCCCAGCGCCATCTGCGTCATCTCGTCGGCATGCGGGTGGTACAGATGCGTGCCGTGCTGGCGCAGCGTGAACTCGTAGGCGTAGGTCTCGCCCGGCTGGATGTGCGGCTGCGACAGG
>CBINNP010000061.1:0-15165 GCA_966252075.1 uncultured Solimonas sp. | reverse complement strand
GAGCTGTGCCCGCAGCTGGGCATCGCGATTCCCGTTGGCAAGGACTCGCTATCGATGAAAAGCGTCTGGCAGGACGCAGGCGGCGCCACGCAGGCGCAGACCGCGCCGCTGTCGCTGATCGTCTCGGCGTTCGCGCCGGTCAGCGACGTCCGCCGCTCGCTGACGCCGCAGCTCAAGCTCGATGCCGGCGACACCCGCCTGCTGCTGGTCGACCTGGGCGCCGGCAAGAACCGCCTCGGCGGCTCGGCGCTGGCGCAGGTCTACAACGCGGTCGGCGATGTCGCGCCGGATCTCGATGACGCACAACATCTCAAGAACGCCTTCGCGGCGATCCAGTCGCTCAATCTCGACGGCAAGCTGCTCGCCTACCACGACCGCAGCGACGGCGGCCTGCTGGCGACCCTGGCAGAAATGGCCTTCGCCGGGCACTGCGGTTTCGAGATCGCGCTCGATCAGCTCGGCAGCGATGCGGTGGCCGCGCTGTTCAACGAGGAGCTGGGCTTCGTCGTGCAGGTGCGCAGCCAGGACGTGGTGCTGGTCATCGCTGCGCTGAACGATGCCGGCCTGCCTGCGATCGATATCGGCACGGTGCAGGCCGGCGAGCGCCTGGCGTTCACGCTGGCCAATCAGGCGGTGCTCGAAGCCTCGCGCACCGCCTGGCATCGCCTCTGGGCCGAGACCAGCTTCCGCATCGCCGAGCTGCGCGACAACCCGGACTGCGCGCGCGAGGAATTCGCGGCGCTGGCCGACGCCGACGATCCGGGCCTGAAGCTGCAATTGAGCTTTGCGCCGGAAGCGGCACCGACCATCGCGCGCCGGCCCAAGGTTGCGATCCTGCGCGAGCAGGGCGTCAACGGTCAGGCCGAGATGGCCTACGCCTTCCACGCCGCCGGCTTCGAGTCGGTCGACGTGCACATGAGCGACGTGCTGGAAGGCCGCGTGCAGCTCGCCGACTTCGCCGGCCTGGTCGCCTGCGGCGGCTTCTCCTACGGCGACGTGCTCGGCGCCGGCCAGGGCTGGGCGAAAACCATTCTTTTCAATGAGCGCGCGCGCGAGCAGTTCCAGCAGTTTCTCGCCAGCCCCGAGCGCTTCGCGCTAGGTGTCTGCAACGGCTGCCAGATGTTCGCGGCGCTCAAGGACATCGTGCCGGGCGCGCAGCACTGGCCGGCGTTCCGCCGCAACCGCAGCGAGCAGTTCGAGGCGCGCTGGGCGCAGGTCGAGCTGCTGGATTCGCCGTCGCTGTTCTTCCGCGGCATGGCCGGCTCCCGGTTGCCGATCGCGGTGGCGCACGGCGAGGGCCGCGCTGAGTTCGATGCCGCCGGTGGCCTGGAAGCGCTGCAGCAGCAGAACCTCGCGGCGATGCGCTACGTGACCACGCGCGGCACCATCGCGCGCGACTACCCGGCCAACCCGAACGGCTCGCCGGAAGGCCTGGCCTCGGTCTGCAACGCCGACGGCCGCGTGACGATCCTGATGCCGCATCCGGAACGGACCATCGCCGGCGTCAGCGGCTCGTGGTGGCCGCAGGCCTTCGCCAGCGGCAAGACGCCGTGGTTCCAGATGTTCGTCAACGCGCGCAAGTTCGTCGCCTGAGCGACGCCATGTCCGGTTTGCGTCAGGCTTTCGTAAACTTGGACGGTTGAACACAAGGGCGGCCGGCCACGAGCCGCGAGTCGTATCGGGGGGACCATGCGCATCAATTTTCTGTTCTATCTGGACGAGTACAACCGCAAGCGGGTGCGTCCGCGGATCGTCTGGGGCGTCGGCGGCTTCTTCGCCGGTATCGCGGTGTCGGCGGTGCTTGGCGCGCTGTTCTGAGGGATCGCCGCGGCGGCGTGCGGTGCGCCGCGCAAAGCAGAAGCCCGGATCGGGTCCGGGCTTGCAGAACGGCTTGAAACGGCGGGGTTTCTGGATCGACGCGCCTATTCGTCGTCGTCCGGCAGCTCCGGCTCCATCAGCTTGGCCGGCGGATTGCCGTCGTAGACCTTGTTGAGGCGGTTCTGCAGATAGGCCGTGCGGATGAAGACGTAGGGGTCCAGCTGCTGCTCCAGCACGTTGTCGTAATCGAGCAGGCGGCTGCGCCCGTCGACGACGCGGACGGCGGCGATACCGATGCGCTCCGGCCAGGTCAGATCGGTGTACTGCAGCGGATCGGTCCAGTTGTCGCCGACGCGGCCGAGCAGGTCGCGGTTGGTGGTCGGGCCCAGCAGCGGCAGCATCAGGTACCAGCCCTCGCCGACACCCCAGCGGCCGAAGGTCTGGCCCAGATCCTCGTCATTCTTGTTGAGGCCGACCAGCGTCGCCGGATCGAGCAGGCCGGCGAGACCGAAAGTGCTGTTCATCAGGAAGCGGCCGAGATCGCGGCCGGTCTGCACGAACTTGGCCTGCAGCAGGTCGTTGATGATGACCGTCGGGTAGAACAGATTGCCGAAGAAGTTGCTGACGCCGGTGCGCACCGGCGATGGCACCACCGCGACATAACCCTTGGCGACCGGCCGCAGCACGTACTTGTCGGCGGTCATGTTGAAGCCGTAGATCGGGCGGTTGATCTTCTCCAGCGGATCGGCCGGCTCGTACGGCGAGTGGTGCGCGCAGCCGGCCAGAATCAGGCCACCGAGCAGCGCCGCGATCGTCCCCCATCCCCTTTGCATCGTCCTTTCCCCCAACCATCTCCCGCCGGCCGTTCTCAGGCCGCGAGCTTGAGCAGCGTGTCGACGCCAAAGAATGCCAGCAGCTCGCGCAGCTGCAGCGGTGTGTTGCGGAACGTCAGCGGCCGGTTCTGCAACTGCGCCTGGCGTTGCAGCTCCAGCAGCAGGGCCGCACCGGCGCTGTCGCAATGCGTGACGCCGCCGAGATCGATCGTGGCGGATTGCAGCAGCGCCGGAACACGCCCGAACCAGGGCGTGACCGTCGCAAAGCTCAGCGGACCTTCGATCGTGTTCACGATTTGCCGGCGGGCTTGCTGCTGTCCGGCGTGACGTCGATCTGGCCTGCATTGAGGCGCTGGATCACCGAGGCGATATCGGACTTGCGGATCTCGGCGTCGATCTGGGTGCGGAAATTCAGCACCAGCGAGATGTTCTCGGCCTTGATGTCCCAGACCTTCCACTCGCCGCCGCTCTGCTTCATCGAGAAGGTCAGCGGAATCGGCGGCTTGCCGTCCTTGCGCAGGATCGTCGCGTCGACATTGGCGCGCTTGCCGTCGGATTCGACGCGCGCCGCCTTCACCTGGATCTCGACGCTGTCGTAGTACTCCAGCAGCTTGTCGGCGTAGCCGCGCACCAGCATGTTCTTGAACGCGGTCTCGAACTGCGCGACCTGCTCGGCGCTGGCCTGCTTGAGATGCGCGCCGAGGATCACCTTGGCGATGTACTGCGTGTCGAAGTGCGGAACGATCTCGCGGTCGACCATCGAGTAGAAGGCGTTCTTGTCGGCCTGGTACTTCTGCGCGTTCTGCGAGATGTCGCTGCGGATCTTGGTGGTGGACGTCTTGATGACCTCGTCGGCGCTGGCGGCGGCCAGCGCACTACCGGCCACCAGCAGGGCGGCGACGCCGCCGATCAGCGCGCGGTGCAGGAATTTGAGACGAGTGATCATGGAGTGGCTCCATTGGTCGAAGGGGTAGCGGGCTTGCCGACGGCGTCGGCGAGCTTGCCGAGCGCTTCCGCCAGCTTGTCATCCTTGCCGCTGGAGCCGGCAAGGAACTGACCGATGAGGTTTTCGAGGACGATGGCACTCTGCGTCAGCGTCAGCTCGCTGCCGTCCTTGAGGTATTCGTCCAGGCCGCCCGGTTCGATGCCGATGTACTGGTCGCCGAGCAGGCCGGAGGTGAGGATCTTGGCGCTGGAGTCTTCCGGGATCTTGTCGTACTGCGCGGCGATGTCGATCGACACGCGCGCCTGGAAGCTGCTCGGATCGATCTCGATGGTCTTGACGCGGCCGATCTTGACGCCGGCCATCGACACCGCCGAGCCGACCTTGAGGCCGCCGATGTTCTGGAACAGGCCGCTGACGCGATAGCTGCTGCTGCTGCCGCCGATCGACTGCAGGCTGGCGACGCGGAAGGTCATCACGAACACCGCGGCAACGCCGAGGCAGACGAAGAAGCCCACCAAAATTTCCAAGGCTCTGGATTGCATGACTGATCTCTAGCCTGAAGCTCTTAATGAAACATGAATGCGGTGAGGACGAAGTCCAGTGCCAGAATCGACAGCGAAGACACCACCACGGTCGAGGTCGTTGCCCGGGACACGCCTTCCGAGGTCGGCGCCGCATGATAGCCCTGGTACATCGCGATCCAGTTCACCACGGTGGCGAACACACCGGCCTTGATGAAGCACTGACTCAGGTCGGAGGCACCGCTGCTGGAACGGATCTGCGACCAATAGCTGCCGGCGTCGACGCCGAGCAGGTCGACCGTGATCAGGTGCCCGCCGGCAACGCCGATCGCCATCACGCAGAAGATCGCGGTCAGCAGCGGCAGCGAGATCAGGCCGGCGAGGAAACGCGGCGCGACCACGTGGCGCAGCGGATCGACCGCCATCATCTCCATCGCCGACAGCTGGTCGGTGGCACGCATCAGGCCGATCTCGGCGGCCAGCGCCGAACCGGCGCGGCCGGCGAACAGCAGGCCGGTCACCACCGGCCCCAGCTCGCGGATCACCGACAGCGCCACCAGCACGCCGACGGAGTCGGTGGCGCCGAAGCGCGCCAGCGCGTGGTAGGACTGCAACGCCAGCACCATGCCGATGAAGCTGCCCGAAATGACGATGATGATCAGCGACAGCACGCCGATCATGTAGATCTGGCGGATCACCGAGGCCGGCCGCAGCAGCGCCGCCGGCAGCGCGCCGAGCATGGCGAAGAAGAAGAAGCTGGCGCGACCGAGGCCGCCCAGGAAATTGCCGAGCACGGTCAGCATGCTCATGCGCGCGCTCCCGGGCCCAGCAGATCGTCGGCCAGCGGTGCGGCGCGATAGTGGAACGGCACCGGGCCGTCCGGCGCGCCGCGCAGGAACTGCTGCACCCATTCCGAGGGCGAGGCGCGGATCTCGTCCGGGGTGCCGCGCGCCTGCACCTGACCGCCGGAGATCACGTAGGCGTGGTCGGAGATCGACAGCACTTCCTCGACGTCGTGCGAGACGATGACGCTGGTGATGCCCAGCGACTGGTTCAGCGAGCGGATCAGCCGCATCAGCACGCCCATGCTGATCGGATCCTGGCCGGTGAACGGCTCGTCGTACATCACCATTTCCGGGTCCAGCGCGATGGCGCGCGCCAGCGCGACGCGGCGCGCCATGCCGCCGGACAGCTCCTCCGGATACAGATCGCGCGCGCCGCGCAGGCCAACCGCCTGCAACTTCATCAGCACGATGTCGCGGATCGCCGATTCCGGCAGCCGGGTGTGCTCGCGCAGCGGGAAGGCGACGTTGTCGAACACCGAAAGGTCGGTCAGCAGCGCGCCGTTCTGGAACAGCATGCCCATGCGCTTGCGCATCGCGAACAGCTTGCTGCGCGACTGCTTGTGGACATTGACCTCGTCGAACTCGACGGCGCCGGAAGCCGGCTTCCACTGGCCGCCGATGATGCGCAGCAGCGTGGTCTTGCCGGTGCCGGACGGGCCCATGATCGCGGTGATCTTGCCGCGCGGGATGTCGACGTCGATACCGTCGTAGATCTTGCGCGTGCCGCGGCTGAAGTGCAGCGCGCGGACACGCACCAGCGGCGTCGCGGCGGCGCGCGGCGGCATCTGCGTCGGCCCCTCGGTCGGATTGGGCGCTAGGCTCATGGGCGATCGGTCGCTGATGAAAAGTGATGAACCGCATTAACCGCCGGACCGCGCGGCACCGGGCATTGTAGCCGACCCCACCGCGCGCTCACGCCGTGCGGTAACCCAGCGATTCAAGCAGAAGCGGCAGCAATTGCTCGGCAGCTTGATGCAATGCCACGGAATGATCCCTGAATGTGGCAGAAAGTTCGCTGAGCTGCGTCACGCGCAGCCCCTGGTAACCGCAGGGGTTGATGCGCGCGAAGGGTTCGAGGTCCATCGCCACGTTGAGCGACAGGCCGTGGTAGGTGCAGCCGCGCCGCACCCGCAGGCCCAGCGAGCCGAGTTTCATCCGCGTGCCGTCGGAGTCGTCGACGTAGACGCCGGGCGCCGCCGGGTCGGCATAGGCGGCGATGCCGTGCTGGCTGGCCAAGGCGATCAGGCTCTGCTCCAGCCGCGTCACCAGACTGCGGATGCCGTAACCCAGCCGGTGCAGGTCGGCCAGCACGTAGACGATCAGCTGCCCTGGGCCGTGATAAGTCACCTGGCCGCCGCGATCCGACTGCACCACTGGGATATCGCCCGGCAGCAGCAGGTGCTCGGGCTTGCCGGCCTGACCTTGGGTGAACACCGGGGTGTGTTCGAGCAGCCACAACTCGTCTGCCGTCGCTGCCGTGCGGCTATCCGTGAACTGGCGCATCTGTGCCAGTGTGTCGGCGTAATCGCGCCGGCCAAGGCGTTGGACGACCGGCGCGGGCATCGGCGTGCGCGCCGTTGGCTCAGCGCCCATATGCCGCCGCGTTCAACTTCAGCCGAGCAGCCGGGCGATCCACAGTGCGATGGTGTCGAACAGGCGGTGGAAGAAGCCGCCTTCCGCCACTTCCGCCAGCGCCACCAGCGGGATCGTCTTCAGCACCTTGCCCTCCAGGGTGACGGTGGCGGTGCCCAGCGGCTGGCCGGAGGCCAGCGGCGCGACGATCGGCGTGTCGATCTGCGTCGTGACCTGCAGTTTGTCGCTCTGGCCGCGCGGCAGCGCGATGCCGACCGGCTCCAGCGTGCCGATCTTGATGGTGTCGCTGGCGCCCTTGTAGACGCGCAGTTCCTGTGCCGGCTGCTCGGGACCGTACAGCGTCGCGGTCTCGAAGAAGCGGAAGCCGTAGTTGAGCAGCTCCAGGCTGGCCTGTTCGCGGTAGGCCCAGCTCTTGGTGCCCATCACCGCCGCCACCAGGCGGCGGCCGTCGCGCACCGCCGAGGTCAGCAGGCAGTAGCCGGCTTCCGAGGTGTGGCCGGTCTTGATGCCGTCGACGCTGGGGTCGCGGTTGAGCAGCAGGTTGCGGTTGGGCTGCTTGATCTTGTTATAGGTGAACTCCTTTTCCGAGAAAATCTTGTACTGCTCGGGGAAGTCGTGGATCAGCGCCCGCGACAGGATCGTCAGGTCGCGCGCCGTGGTGTAGTGCTGCGGGTCCGGCAGTCCGGAGGCATCGGCGAAGTGCGAATTCTTCATGCCGAGCCGCGCCGCGTACTGGTTCATCAGCTCGGCGAAGGCCGTTTCGCTGCCGGCGACGTGCTCGGACACCGCCAGGGTGGCGTCGTTGCCGGACTGGATGATGATGCCGCGCAGCAGGTCGATCAGCGGCACGCTGGTGCCGACCTGCACGAACATCCGCGATTCCTTCGAGTCGATGCCCTGTCGCCACGCCTTCTCGCTGATCAACACCTGATCGGTCGGTTTCAGGCGGTTCTGGCGGATCTCGTCGAAGACGATGTACGAGGTCAGCACCTTGGTGATGCTGGCCGGGGCGACGCGCGCGTCCGGGTTGGACGCGGCGATCAGCTCGCCGCTGCTGTAGTCCATCAGCGCGTAGGCGGTGGCGTCGATCGCCGGGGGTTCCGGCACGGCTTCGGCGTGTGCCGCGCCGGACAGGCCGGCAAGGAGGGCAAGGCTGGCGCTGAGCGCGGCGCGGAGTAGGAGCTTGGTCACAGCGGGCGATCTCGAAGAAGCAGGGCGCGGGTCAGGCGCCAAAGTGTAAGGGACTGGGCAGCGGCACGTGGCGGCCTACTCGATACGCAGAAAGCCGGGGTAGCCGGCCTCGTGCAGTTTCGACAGGGCCTGCTTGGCGCTGTCCAGGCTGTTGAACGGGCCGATCACGACGCGATGCAGCGCGCCGCCCATGCTGGAGCGCACGTCGACATCGCGCAGGCCGCTGTCGAGCAGCTGGCTGCGCATGGTCTCGGCATTGGCGGCGCTGGAGTAGGCGGCGACCTGCACCCAGCGGTTGCCGTTGCTGGCCGGTGCCGGCGAGGCGGCCAGTGTCGGCTCGCTTTCGGTCGGCTGCAGGGCTTCGATCTCCACCGCCACCGAGCCGCCACCGAGCATGTCCAGGCGCACCGCGGCGGTGTAGGACAGATCGATGATGCGCTCCGAATGGAAGGGCCCGCGATCGTTGATGCGTACCACCGCGGTCTTGCCGTTTTCCAGGTTGCGCACGCGCACGTAGCTGGGAATCGGCAGCGTCTTGTGCGCGCCGGTCATCGCGAACATGTCGTAGGGCTCGCCGCTGGCGGTGCTCTTGCCGTGGAACTTCTTGCCGTACCAGGAGGCGCGGCCGCGTTCGCGGAAGCCATCGGTGGAGTCGAGGATCCGGTAGATCTCGCCGAAAGCCTCGTACTCGACCGGATTGCCGGAGGCGCTGCGCGGCTCGCGGCGCACCACCGCGTCCGGCGTCATCGCCACGTCGTAAGGGATGTCGCGCGGGTCCGGCGGGCCGTCCTTGATGTCGGGTTCGGTGATGCGCACCTGTGGTCGCGTGCCGTGACGTGCCGAAGGCGCGCTGCTGGCCGGTGGCCTGCTGCTGCCTGGCGGTGCCGGCTGCGTAGCCGGCGGATATTGCGGCGGACGCGGCTTGCGGGTGGGCTGTGCTTGCGGGCTCACGCAGGCGGCCAGCGGCAGCAGCAGCGCTGCTGCCAGCAGAGGTCGGAGACGGGCGATCACGGCGAGGCGGCCGCGCTCGGCGTCGCCGCCTGCTCGATTTTCTGGGCCAGCTGTGTCACGGCCATCGCGTAGAAGATGCGCGGGTTATAGGTCATCACGGCGTAAAAATTCGGAAAGGCCAGCCAGTACTCGTGACTGCCATCGTCCAGCGGCAGCTCGATGAGTCCGACCAGGGTGTCGGCCGGCAGTTCGGCCTCGGCATGAATGCCGGCGCGGGCCAGATCGCCGACGCGATAGAAGTGCTCGCGCGAGTTCGGCACCGCGCCGGCTGGCAGGCGATCGCCGCTCAGGCGGGCCGGCACCGCCACGGGTTCGCCGCGCCGCCAGCGCCAGAACGGGTGATAGCGGGTGAAATAGTTGGCGATCGAGCCGATCGCATCGGGCAATGCCCACAGATCGCGCTTGCCGTCGCCGTCGAAGTCGATGGCGAGCTTGCGGTAATTGCTCGGCATGAACTGTGCGGCGCCCATCGCGCCGGCATACGAGCCGCGCGGCGCCTGCGGGTCGACGCCATGGTCACGGCACAGCACGAAGAACTGTGTCAGCTCGTCGAAGAAGAACGGCGAGCGCGTCGGGTGTTCGAGGCCCTGCGTGGCCAGCGCATCCAGCACGCGGATCTTGCCGGTGATACGGCCGTAACGAGTCTCGACGCCGAGGATGGCGGCGATGATCGCCGGCGGTACGCCGTACTCCAGCTCGGCGCGTGCCAGTTCCTCGTGGTGCTCGCGCAGCAGCGCGGCGCCGGCGCCAATCCGCGAGCTGTCGATGCGCCGGGCGTACTGCGTCCAGGTCTCGGTTTTCTCCGGCGCCTTCTGCTCCTGCACGATCAGCTGCGGCAACTGCTGGGCGGCGGCCAGCGCAGCCTGGACGCCGGCCAGTTCGGCCTCGCCGAAGCCGTGCTGCTGGCGCAGCGCCGCGTACAGCTCGGGCACGCGCGGATGGCCGCTGTAGTCAGCGTGGGCCAAAGCGGGGAGCAGGGCAGCGGCCAGCCAGGCGGTGCGCATGCGGGAGAAACCAGGCATCAGTTGGCGAGTAGCTTCCGGTGAGTGTGGATCGACATCAGGATGCCGAAGCTGGCCAGCAGCGAGACCGCAGAGGTGCCGCCGTAGCTGACCAGGGGCAAGGGTACACCGACCACGGGCAGCAGGCCGATGACCATGCCGATGTTGATGACGATGTAGATGAAGAAGGTCATGCCCAGCGCGCCGGCCAGCAGGCGCTGGAAGGTGTCCTGGGCGCGCGCGGCGATCCACAGGCAGCGGCCGACCACGGCCAGGTACAGGGCCAGCAGCACCAGCACGCCGAGAAAGCCCAGCTCCTCGGAATAGACCGCGAAGATGAAATCGGTATGGGCCTCCGGCAGGAAATCCAGCTTGGCCTGCGTGCCGTTGAGCCAGCCCTTGCCGAACAGGCCGCCGGAGCCGATCGCGATCATCGACTGCGTGATGTGATAGCCGGCGCCCAGCGGATCGCTCTCCGGATCGAGCAGGGTCAGGATGCGCTGGCGCTGATAGTCCTGCAGGTGCTCCCAGAGCAGCGGCGCGGCGGCGCCGAGCGCGGCGGCGGCGCCGATGATCCAGCGCCACTGCAGGCCGCCGAGAAACAGCGCGAAGCCGCCTGCGGCGACGATCAGCAGCGCGGTGCCGAGGTCCGGCTGCTTGGCGATCAGCCCGGCCGGCAGGCCGATCAGCGCCAGCGTGCCCAGGATGGTCAGCAGGTTCGGCGGCAGGCGGCGGCCGTGCAGGAAGGCGGCGATCGTCGTCGGCATCGCCAGCTTCATCAGCTCCGAGGGCTGGAAGCGGATGAAGCCGAGGTCGAGCCAGCGCTGCGCGCCCTTGGCATGGTCGCCGAGCAGCTCGACCAGCACCAGCAGCACGATGCTGCCGCTGTAGGCCCAGGGCGTGACGGTGCGGTAGAGATCCGGCGGCGCCTGCGCGATCACCGCCATCACCGCCAGGCCCAGAGCGATGCGCTGTGCCTGGCTGACCACGCCGTCGACCGAGTGCCCGGACGCCGAGTACTGCACGAAGATGCCAAGCCCGGCGATCGCCAGCAGCAGCAGCAGCAGCCAGATGTCGATATGCCAGCTTTCCAGCCAGTCGGCGAGACCCGGCTCCGGCTTGTTGGAGCGCTTGCGCGCCGACAGCAGCAGCTCGGCGATCATTCGTCGATCTCCTCTTCCGGTGCCTCGATCGGGGCGGTCTGTTCCGGCACGGTGGCCGGTGTCACCGCGCTGCTCGGCTGCATCGCATTCTCGTTGCCGTAGAGCACGTAGCCGAGCAGGTACTGGTCCATGACCTGCCGGGCGATCGGGCCGGCCGCGGACGAGCCATGGCCGCCGTGCTCGGCCATCACGGCCACGGCGATCCGCGGGTCGTCGGCCGGTGCGAAGGCGATGAACAGCGCGTGATCGCGCAGATGTTCCGGCAGGCTCTCCTGGGTGGGCGCCTTGCCGTCCTGGCGCAGGCCGACGACCTGCGCGGTGCCGGTCTTGGCGGCGATACGGTAGGGCGCGCGGCGGCCGATCTGAAACGCCGTGCCGCCCTGCTGCTGCGCCACGCCTTCCATCGCCGCGATCACCGGCTCCCAGCTGGCGTTGTTTTTCAGCACGATGGCCGGCAGCGCCTCCGGCTGCACCTGGCTGAGCTTGCGCGTGATCGGGTCCTCGATCGCGTGCACCACATGCGGCCTGAAGCCGACGCCGCGCATGGCGATGCGCGCGGTCATCTGCGCCAGCTGCAGCGGTGTGGTCAGCGTGTAACCCTGGCCGATGCCGACGTTGAGTGTCTCGCCGGGGTACCAGTTCTCGCGGCGCGCCTTGCGCTTCCATTCGCGCGAGGGGTACAGGCCGGCCTTCTCCAGCGGCAGGTCGATGCCGGTCTGGTGGCCGAGGCCGAAGCCGGTCATCGCCTCGTACATGCGATCGATCGTCAGGCTGATCGCCAGCTGGTAGAAGTAGATGTCGCAGGACGCCATGACTGCGCGTGTCATGTCGACGGTACCGTGGCCGCTGCGTTTCCAGCAGCGGTAGTGCCGCGAGGAATTCGGCAGGGTCATGTCGCCGCGGCAGTACTCGCTGTGCTGCGCGTCGACGACGCCGTACTCGAGCCCGGCCAGCGCCATCGCCGGCTTGATCGTCGAGCCGGGCGGGTAGAGCCCCTGCAGCGAGCGGTTGAACAGCGGCCGGCTCGGGTCCTTCACCAGCGCCTGATAGGTGGTGTTGTCGATGCCGCCGACGAAAAGCTGCGGGTCGAAGCCGGGCTGGCTGACCATCGCGATCACCTCGCCGTTGCGCGGATCGAGCGCGACCACCGAACCCTTGAAGTCGCCCATCGCCTTCTCGGCGACCAGCTGCACCTGGGTGTCGATCGTCAGGTACAGGTTGCGGCCCGGGTAGCCGCGCCGGTAGTCCAGCTCGCGCAGCGGCCGGCCGTAGGCATTGGCCTCGATGATCTTGGCGCCGGAGACGCCGCGCAGCAGGTCTTCCTGGCTTTTCTCGACGCCGGTCTTGCCGATCTGCGTCAGGCCCAGGTACTGCGATTCGTCCTTGGCCTGCTTGAGGTCGTCGACGCTGATGCCGCCGACGTAGCCGACCAGATGCGAACCGCTGGCGCCGAGCGGGTAGTTGCGGGTCAGGCCGGCGTTGATCTCCACGCCCGGGAACTGGTGGCGGTCGATCTCGTAGCGCGCCACTTCCTCCATCGACAGGTTCAGCCGCAGCGGCACGCCGCGATAGCGCGGCGACTTGCGCTTCAGGTCCTTGAAGCGGGCGATGTCGGCGTCGGTCAGCGTCACCACGCTGCGCAGCCGCTCGAGCAGACCGTCCATGTCCTTGACCTGCTCGGGCGTGACTTCGAGCACGAAGGCCGGCTGGTTCTGCGCCAGCAGTGTGCCCTTGCGGTCATAGATCAGGCCGCGCACCGGCGCCACCGGCGTGACGCGCATGCGGTTCTCGTCGGCACGCGTCTGGTAGTGCTGGGTCTCGACGATCTGCAGGTCGACCAGCCGCACGATCAGCATCACCACGCCGGCCAGGCACAGCACCACCGCGACGGCGGTGCGGCGCAGGAAGGCGTCGCGTTCCGAGCGGATGTTCTTGAGCGCGTCGCGGCGCCGGCGGAACCACATCGGCTACTCCTCTTCGCCGGGCTGGCGGACCAGTTCCATCAGGCTCCACAGCAGCGGCCAGAACAAGGAGGTGGAGATCGCCGGCAGCCAGCGCAGCCAGATCTCCGGCTGGTGATGCGTGGCGCCGTCGATCCAGAACATCAGAAAGCAGTACAGCGCCCAGCCGGGGATCAGCGCCAGCGTCGCCTGCCACAACGGGAACATGATGAAGAAGCTGCGCAGCCGCACGACGATGTAGAGGATCGCCACCAAGCCCAGCGCATGCTGGCCGAACGGCGCCGCGTACAGCACGTCGAGCATCAGGCCGATCAGGAAGGCCGGCACCAGCGACGGCAGCTGCGGCTCGCGCAGCGCCCAGTAGGCCAGGATCATCGGCATCCACAGCGGCCGCGCCGCCGACAGGCTGTCCGGCAGCTCCACCAGCTGCAGCATCAGGCCGGCCAGCAGGCTCAGCAGGAAGGCGGCCCAGACCGCCTGCGGACTCGGCCGGCTCACGGCACGGTCCTCGGCGCTGCGGCTGCGGCCGGAGCCGCGGCCGGTGCCGGCGTGGCGCCGGTTGACGCGGGTGGCGCCGGCACCGCCGTCGCGGCGGGGCTGGGCGAAACGGGATCGGCGGCGGGCGTCTGCGTCTGCGATCGCGGCGGCGCAGTCGGGCCACCGGGATGCGCGGCGGAGGGCGGCGCGTCGGCCGGAACTGCCGGTTCGGGGACCTCGCCGGCCGTCGGCGAGCCGCTGGGGGGTTGCAGGTTGGGATTCCACACCAGCAGCGCCTGACGGCCCTGGCCGAGCTTGGCGGCTGGATAGGCGTAAGCCTCCATGAAGTGTTCGCCAGCGACCGGCTTGACGTCATAGACGGTCGCCACCGGGTAGCCGGCCGGGAAGCGGCCGCCCAGCGAGGACGACACCAGCAGGTCGCCGTTCTTGATATCGGCGTTGCTGGGCAGGAACGGCAAGCGCAGGCCGCGCTCGTCGCCGAGGCCGATGGCGATGGTCTGCAGGCCGGTGCGATTGATTTCGACCGGGATGCCGTGGTCGGGATCGGTGACCAGCAGCGCCTTGCTGCTGTTCGGCGACAGGTCGACCACCTGGCCCATCACGCCGTAGGCATCGACCAGCGCCTGGCCGCGATAGACGCCATCACGGCTGCCGCGGTTCAGCGTGATCTGGTGGCGGTAGGGGTCCTGATTGACGGCGATGATCTCGGCGACGATGACCTGATCGGGCAGCCGTGCCGACGAGGCCAGCAGCTCGCGCAGCCGGCGATTCTCCGCCTCCAGGGCCTCCATCTTGCTGAGCTGCGCCGACAGCACGAACTGGCGGTCCTTGAGCTCGCGGTTCTCGCGCTCGATGCTGCTGCGCGTATCGATGCCGCGCGCCATCGCGATCAGCTTGGTCGGCACCTGCGCCAGCCAGATCACCGGCGTCAGCGCATAGGCGGTCCAGGCGCGCGCCGGCTTGAGCGTGTCGCCACGCATGTCGTAGAAGATCAGCGTCAGCGCCAGCAGCAGGAGGAAGAAGGTCTTGAGTCCGAGCCCGGGACCCCGAGGGAACAGCGGCCGGTGATAGGAGTCGTGCAGCGAGTTCAAGGGCGTGCCGTCGGACCGCGTGGCTGACGAAAAACTGACCGAAGCTTAGAGATCACCGCCGCTTGCGGCAATGAGACGTTGCCGCTGCGGCGATCACACCAAACGACGAAGGCCGCGCTCGCGGCGCGGCCTTCGCGGGAACCCCTTAGTCCAGAGAGTAGAAATCCGACTGGCGGTCGAGCATGTCGAGCACCATGCCGCCGCCGCGGGCGACGCAGGTCAGCGGATCGTCGGCGATGATCACCGGCAGGCCGGTTTCCTCGGAGATCAGCTTGTCCAGATCGCGCAGCAGCGCGCCACCGCCGGTCAGCACGATGCCACGCTCGGCGACGTCCGAGCCGAGTTCCGGCGGCGTCCGCTCCAGAGCCTGCTTGACCGCCTTGACGATGCCCGACAGCGGTTCCTGCAGCGCGTCGAGGATCTCGTTGGAGTTCATCGTGAAGTTGCGCGGCACGCCGGCGGCCAGGTGGCGACCGACCACGTCGATCTCCTGCACCTCATGGCCCGGGAAGGCGGTGCCGATCTGGATCTTGATGCGCTCGGCGGTGGCTTCGCCGATCAGCATGTTGTACTGGCGACGCACGTAGCTGACGATCGACTCGTCGAACTTGTCGCCGCCGATGCGCACCGATTCGGCGTAGACGATGCCGTTGAGCGAGATCACCGCCACTTCCGAGGTGCCGCCGCCGATGT
>CBINNP010000060.1:0-15185 GCA_966252075.1 uncultured Solimonas sp. | reverse complement strand
AACCTCCAGACCGGCGGGGGAGATTCCTGAGCGATGAGCGACACCAACACTGCGGCCGCGCCCGGCAACTCGCCGCGCCGCGTGCTGTTCGCGAGCCTGATCGGCACCACGATCGAGTTCTTCGACTTCTACATCTACGCCACCGCCGCAGTGCTGGTGTTTCCCAAGCTGTTCTTCCCGTCGGCAGACCCGGCCTCGGCGACGTTGCAGTCGCTGGCGACCTTCGCGATCGCATTCTTCGCGCGGCCGGTCGGCTCGGCGCTGTTCGGCCACTTCGGCGATCGCATCGGCCGCAAGGCGACGCTGGTGGCGGCGCTGCTGACGATGGGCCTGTCGACGGTGATCATCGGCCTGCTGCCGACCTATGCGCAGATCGGCGTCGCCGCGCCGCTGCTGCTGGCGCTGTGCCGCTTCGGCCAGGGCCTGGGCCTGGGCGGCGAATGGGGCGGCGCCGAGCTGCTGGCCACCGAGAACGCGCCGCCCGGCAAGCGCGCCTGGTACGGCATGTTTCCGCAGCTCGGCGCGCCGCTCGGCTTTCTCTGCTCCGGCGGCATTTTTCTGCTGCTGTCGGAGACGCTCAGCGACGAGCAGTTCTTCGCCTACGGCTGGCGCATCCCGTTCATCGCCAGCAGCCTGCTGGTGCTGGTCGGCCTGTGGGTGCGGCTGAAGATCACCGAGACGCCGGTGTTCCAGCAGGCCCTGGACCGTCACGAACGGGTCAAGGTGCCGATGCTGTCGGTGCTGCGCGATTACCCCGGCGCGCTCGTGCTCGGCACGCTGGCGGCGGTGGCGACCTTCGTGCTGTTCTACCTGATGACGGTGTTCGCGCTGTCCTGGGGCACCTCGGCGCTGGGCTACCAGCGGCAGGAGTTCCTGATGATCCAGCTGTTCGCGATCCTGTTCTTCGCGCTGACGATTCCGCTTTCCGCGGTGTGGGCCGACCGTCACGGCCGCCGCCGCACGCTGCTGTGGGTCAGCGCCGGCATTGCCGCGTTCGGCTTCGTGATGGGGCCCCTGTTCGGCAGCGGCCTGTTCGGCGTGATCGCCACGCTGGTGATCGGCCTGGCGCTGATGGGCATGACCTACGGGCCGATCGGCACCATCCTCTCCGAGCTGTTCCCCACCTCCGTGCGCTACACCGGTGCCTCGCTGACCTTCAATCTCGCCGGCATCGTCGGCGCCTCGCTGGCGCCGTACATCGCCACCTGGCTGGCCAAGACCTACGGCATCGAGTTCGTCGGCTACTACCTGTCGGCAGCGGCGGCGCTGACCTTCGTCGCGCTGTGGCTGACCCACGAGACGAAGGACAAGAAGCTCGCGCAATGAATACTCCCTCTCCCCGCGTGCGGGGAGAGGGAACAATAAGGAGAGAAGATGCTCGGCCTGACGCGCTACCAGTGGATCGTGCTGTTCGCCGCCTGGCTCGGCTGGGGCTTCGACCTGTTCGACAGCATCCTCTTCAACTTCGTCGCACCCAACTGCGTGCCGACGCTGCTGGGCCTGGAAATCGGCAGTCCAGAGGCCAAGCAGGCGACGCTGTACTGGACCGGCATTCTCACCTCGGTGCTGCTGCTCGGCTGGGCCGCCGGCGGCGTGCTGTTCGGCTACATCGGCGACCGCATCGGCCGCACGCGGACCATGCTGCTGACGATCCTGATGTATGCGATCGGCACCGCCGCCTGCGCGTTCGCGCCCAACATCTGGGTGCTGCTGGCATTCCGCATCGTCGCCAGCCTGGGCATCGGCGGCGAATGGGCGGCCGGCGCCTCGATGGTTGCCGAGGTGATGCCGGAGAAGCGCCGCGTCGAAGCCGGCGCGCTGCTCTATACCTCCGCCGCCTTCGGCACCACGCTGGCCACCTTCCTCAACCTGCAGATCGCCGGCCACTGGTTCGCCGATCAGCCGGAAGTGTCGTGGCGCTACGTTTTTCTGTGCGGCCTGATTCCGGCGGCAGTGGCGTTCGGCATCCGCCTGTTCGTCAAGGAGCCGGAGCGCTGGACGCAGGTGGCCCGCAACAGCGCGCCGCCGCGGCTGTCGGAGCTGTTCTCGCCGCAGCTGCGCCGCTACACGCGCAGCGGCTTCCTGATGGCGCTGATCGCGCTGATCACCTGGTGGAGCTGCAACGCCTTCCTGCCGACCTTCGTCACCGGCCTGGCACAGACCGAGGCGGCGCTGCAGGGCCTGGAGCGCGCGGCGACGCTCAAGCTCGTCGAGGACTGGAAGTTCACGGCGACGATGGCCTTCAACGTCGGCGGCCTGATCGGCACGCTGCTGACGATCCCGGCCGCCAAGCTGATCGGCCGCAAGCCGATGTTCGCGATCTATTACGCCGCCTCCGCCGCCGCGGTGTTCTTCACCTTCGGCGCCGATCTGCCGCCGCAACTGCGCCTGTACGGCTACTTCCTGATCGGCCTGTCGGTGTTCGGCGTGTTCGGCAGCTTCACCTACTACCTGCCGGAGCTGTTCCCGACGCGGCTGCGCGCCACCGGCGCGGGCTTCTGCTACAACATCGGCCGCGTCATCGCCGCCGGCGGGCCGTTTCTGGTCGGCTACTACGGCTCCACCGTGGCCAGCGGCGCGATCGGCGTGCTGTTCTGGATCGGCGTGGTGCCGGTGATCGGCGTCCTGCTGACGCCCTGGGTGATCGAGACGCGCGGCCGCGCCCTGGTGGACTGATTCTCCGACGGAGCTTGTCATGAACACCCTGCTCGCCCTGCAGCGCATCCGCCCCTACGTCGTCGCGCTGATCGCGGTCTATCTGGCGCTATGGACCTGGCTGGCGATCAAGCCTTTCGACCGTCACGACTGGCTGCTGGAAAACGCGCTGGTGCTGGTGTTCGGCATCGCCCTGTTCTTCTCGCACAAGCGCTTCGTGTTCTCGCGCGTCTCCTACACGCTGATCTTCCTGTTCCTGTGCCTGCACGCCGTCGGCAGCCATTACACCTACGCCGAAGTGCCGTATGAGGCGGCGTGGAAATCGCTGACGGGTCATAGCTTCAACGCCATGCTCGGCTGGGAGCGCAACAACTTCGACCGGCTCGTGCACTTCAGTTACGGCCTGCTGCTGGCCTACCCGCTGCGCGAGATCTTCCTGCGCGTCGCCGACGCCCGCGGCTTCTGGGGCTACTTCCTGCCGCTGGACTTCACGCTGTCGACCTCGGCGCTCTACGAGCTGATCGAATGGGGCGCCGCCGAGTTCTTCGGCGGCGATCTCGGCGTCGCCTATCTCGGCACGCAGGGCGACGTCTGGGACGCGCAGAAGGACATGGCCTGCGCCGGCAGCGGCGCGCTGATCGCCATGCTGATCACTGCCCTCCTCAACGGCTGGCTGCAGCGCGACTTCGCCCGCGAGTGGAGCGACAGCCTGCGCGTCAAGGACCACCGCCCGTACGGCGAGGAGGAGATCGCGCGGATGGTCGTGGAGATCAACCAGAAGCTGGATCAGTGAGCCTCATGGCAGGCGCAGGCGCAGATTGATGCCGACGATGCGCGGATCGCCGGCAAACGCACCGTAGTCGCCAACGCCGTACAGCGGCTGCACGGCGGCGATGTAGTCCTCATCGAAAAGATTGCGGACGAACAGGTTGCAGTCCCAGTGGCCGAGCGCGTCGCGCAGGCCCAGACGCAGGTCGGTGAGCTGGTAGGCCTCGACATGGCTGGATCGGCCGTGTTCCACCGTGGCGTAGCTGCTGCTGCGGAAACTGTAGTCGAGCGCCACATAGGGCTGGTGGCGCGCCCCACGTAGCCAGCCGTATTCGACGCCCGCGGTGCCGGTCCAGCGCGGTGCGTTGTAGAGCTGCTCGCCGCTGAGATCGCGCGTGTTCTGGCGGCTGTCCTCGTCCGGCGCGTTGCGGAAATCGACGGTGACGGCGTGGTTGTAGGCCAGCCCCAGCCGCGTGCCCAGACCGGCCAGCGGCCGGGCCTGCAACTGCAACTCGGCGCCGTACAACTCCACCCGGCCGACATTGAGCAGATTGATCAGTCGCGGATTGGGCAGCAGACCGGTCTCGCCGTCGAAGGTCAGCGCCTGATAGTCGCGGACGTCGGCATAGTAGAGCGCAAGGTCCAGGGCGACACGGCGCTGTGCGAACAAGCCCTTGAAGCCGGCCTCGGCGCCAGTGACCGTCTCCGGCTTGAACTGCTGTGCCACCGATTCGCCGGTCACGCCCAGATTGATGCCGCCGCTCTTGTAGCCGCGCGCAGCGGTTGCGTACAGCTGCCGGTGCGGATCCAGATCGTGACGCAGTGCCAGATGGGCGGAAACCTTGCCTTCGCTGCGTCGATCGCGACGCTCGAAAGGCCGTCCGCCGACCGAATCCAGCAGGCCGTCGAAGGTGTAGGCGCGCAAGTCCCGGCCGATCAGATCGCCGAGCAGTTGCAGATTGTTGGTTTGCGACAGCACGCTGGCCTGCGGATTGCCGCCGCTGCGCGTGCCGGTCATGTGCGCACGCTTCCACTCCTGCGTGTAGCGCAGACCGGCGGAGAACTCCGTATCGTCGGTCAGCGGCATCCGCAGCGCGCTGTAGGCGGCGGCGCTGTCGGCATGCTGCAGGTAGTGGAGAGCGCCGACCATGCCGTCGAGCGTCTGCGGCGGCACCAGTGCGTCGATGACGAGTCCGCTGTTGCTGCGCGTCGCCGTCGGCAGCTGCTCGCGCAGCAGGCCACCGAGGATCCAGGCCGCCGCATCCTCCTGCAGGGTATAGGCCTCCAGACCCTCCACGCGGCGATGCAGGTAGTAGATGCCGGCCAGCGTCGAGAGCCGGTCGAATGCCGAGTGCAGACGCAGCTCCTGACTGTACAGCGCCTCGCGATTCTGCAGTCCGCCGCGGAGGATCTTCAGCGCAGTGGCATCGTCGTTTTCGGGGCGGAAGCGCCAGTCTCGCCAGGCGGTCAGGCTCACTGCGCGGTGTGGCCCGTCGCCTTGCCAGTTCCAGTGCATCGACAAGGCTTTCTGCTCGACCTGGCTGCGCGTCGGGCTGTCGGTATCGGTGACGCGATCGGCGGGATCGCCGGACGCACGCGTGTATTCCATGTACGCATCGCGCGCGACAATCGCGTCCCGGAACGGTGCGACCAGCGGATAGGCGCAGCAGCGCTCGTCGACGTGGCTGTATTCGGCAATCAGCCGGCCTTGCAGCTGCAGCGTCGGCTGCCACAGCAACTGCCCGCGCAGTCCGTAGCGGTCTTTGTTATTGAGCTCGGTGCCGTCGAAAAGATTGGTGGTGAGGCCGTCGCGGCGGCTCATGTACGCGGTCAGCCGCGCCGCCAGCGCATCGGCGATCAGCGGCCCGGACAGGGTGCCACGCAGCTGGCGGCTGCCGTAGTCGCCGACGATCGCCTGCGCTTCCGCCTCCGGCTGCCAGCTCGGCAGGCGTGTGTGGATATGAATGGCGCCCGCGGTGGTGTTCTTGCCGGACAGCGTGCCTTGCGGGCCGCGCAGGACTTCGATGCGGTCCAGGTCGATCAGATCGAACACCGCAAAACTCTGCCGGCCGACATAGATGTCGTCGATGAACACGCCGACGCTGCTCTCGACGCCGTCGCTGAAGCTGGTGGAGCCCAGGCCGCGGATCGAGAAGCTGGCCAGCCGCGCGTTGGGCGCCGTCGCGGTCAGGCCCGGCACCCGCTCCGGCAGTGAGGTCGCGCTGCTGAGACCGGCTTCGGCCAGGACCTCGCCATCGAGCACTACCATCGAGATCGGCACGTTCTGCACCTGCTCATCGATCTGACGCGCACTGACGACCACGGTCGGGATCGCATCGGGCTGCGCTGCCGAGCTGGCGGCGGGCAACACGAAGACCAGCGCGGCGGCGGCAATGACGCCGGGAGGGTGGAAGATCACAGGCGAGAACCTACGCGGGTGCGGGGGAGTCCGGAAGCGGAAGCGGGAGGGTGGAAGCGGGCTCGCATTCGACGCGATTACGCCCCTTCTCCTTGGCACGATAGAGAGCGCCATCGGCGCGTGCCAGCGGCATGTCGACGCTGGTGTCGGTCGCCGCGACGGCGGCCACGCCTATGCTCACGGTGGTGCCGACCGGACCGTGCTTGCTGTCGGCGCGGCGCGACTCGAACTCGCCGCGGATGCGGCCGGCGATGGCTGCGGCGTCGGCCAGGTCGGCGCCCGGCAGCAGCACGCAGAACTCCTCGCCGCCGTAGCGGCCGAGCAGATCGCCGGGCCGCAACAGGCTGCCGGCGGTGCCGGCGATCAGACGGATCACCGCATCGCCGGCGGCATGGCCGTACTGGTCGTTGATGCGCTTGAAGTGGTCCAGGTCCATCAGCAACACCGCGAGGGGCTGCGCGTCGCGCTGACTGCGCAGGATCTGCCGCGCGGCCAGCTGCTGGAAGCCGGCGCGGTTGAGCACCCCGGTGAGGCCATCGCGCCGCGCATCGTCAACCAGACGCTGCTGCAAGTGCTCGCCGAACATCATGATCACCGAGAGGTTCCACAGCATCCCCAGCAGGGTGAGCCCCAGCGTGTTGAGCGCCTGCCCGGCCTGCGGCGACAGGTAATCGGTGGCATCGTTGCCGGCGAGCAGCTGCGGCGCCACCTCGACATAGCGGGCGACCACCAGCAGGTAGACACCGGCGAAGGCGATCATCGCCGCCACGCGCATGCCCAGGAATTGCTGGCGCTGGGCCTCGCGCGCGTCGCGCAGACACACGGCGGCGTAGACGGCGTTGACTGCACAGGAGAAGCAGACGCGCGCTGCGAAGTGGTCGCGCAGCGGGGCGAAGAACAGGTAGAGCGCCGCCGGCACCAGCACCGGCAACCACCCCCAACGCAGCTTGAATCGCTGGCCGGCAAACTGCCGCAAGCCGCACCACATCAGAAACTCGCCCAGCAGCAAGGCGCAGTTGCCGCCCGCGATGGACAGCATGTCCGGCACCATGCCGCGCAGCGCGATCAGTAATGCACCGACCGCGCTGATCGCGTTCGAAACTCCCCAATAGCCCAGGGCCGGATAACCGCGCTGCAGGCGCCACAGCACCAGCAGCATGCAGCCGAGCATGGAATACGCGCCGACGACGACGGCGAACAGCGTGCGCGTGTCGAGCATGGGCACGTCCCCCCCCCCGGGGTATTTGTCTAGGACAAAGTCATCCCGCTGAGGCCAGGCTGTTGTCCGGCGTACCGACGCGCAGCTCGCCCCGGTCGTCGTAGCATTCGACGCGATTGCGTCCCGCCCGCTTGGCGCGGTACATCGCGCGGTCGGCACGTACCAGCGCCGCGTCGGCCACCGGCTCGTCGGCCCGGATCATCGCCACGCCGATGCTGACGGTCACGGCGATCATCGCCTCGCCCACCGGCGTGCGCAGCGCCTCGAAACGGCTGCGGATGCGCTCGGCCGCCGCCATCGCGTCTTCGACCCTGTGCACCGTCAGCAACGCACAGAATTCCTCGCCGCCATGGCGGCCGATCAGGTCGGTCGGCCGCAGCGCCGCGCGCGTGCTCGCCGCGAAGGCGACCAGCACATCGTCGCCGGCGGCATGGCCGTAGCGGTCGTTGACCTGCTTGAAGCGGTCCAGGTCCATCAGCAGCACCGCGGTGCCGCTGCCTTCTCCCTGGTTGCGGCGCAGCAGCCGCGTGCCCAGCATCTGGAACCCGGCGCGGTTGAGCACCTGCGTCAGCGGATCATGGGTGGCTGCACCTAACAGGCTGATCTGCAAGCGCTCGCCGGGCATCAGCATCACCGCCAGGTTCCAGATCAGGCCGACCATCATCAGCAAGGCCACCGACAACACCTGCAGCAGATCGTTGTCCATCAGTCCGGGCGGCGGCGCGCTGGCGATCGTCGTGCTCGCCACGCCAGTGGCGTAGCGCAGGACCAGGGCCAGATAGACGGCGGCAAACGCCGACATCGCCACCCTACGCATCTGCAACTGCTCGGCGCGCTGCGCGCCTGCGGCGTCGCGCAGGCACATTGCCGCAATCAGCGCATAGACACCCGAGCTGATGCAGACCCGTTGGGTAAAGTGCTCCGGCGCTGCATACAGCCCCAGCAGCAAGGCCAGCAGCACTGGCGGCAGCACGACGGCCAGCGGTGAATAGCGCTGGTGCGCAAACTGCCGCAGGCCGGCCCACATCAGCGTCAACGTCAGGCCGAGCAGGCCATTGCCGGCGCTGATCGATAGCCAATCGGGCATGAGGCCGCGCAGCGCCGTCAGCAGGCAGCCGGCGCCGCCGGCGAAGTTGGACAGCGCCCAGATCAGCATCGTCCGCTCGCTGCGGCGCACCCGCCACATCAGCAGCAGCACGATGCCGAACGTGCAGTAGGCGATGACGATGACGACGAACAAGGTCCGCATGTCCAGCATCAGCGGATCGATCTCCCTTTAGCGTGTCGCCGCGATTTTCTCCTGCGGCGGGTTCGAGGCGGGCGAGGATACGCACCCCCTCCGAAGGTCCAGCGCGGCTCAGTTGATGAAACTGAGAACTGCGTCCCAGATCAGCTTCAGCGACAGTACCACCAGAATCACGCGGAACACCCGATTGAACGCCGCGTCGCTGATGCGGCCGTTGATCTGCTTGCCGGCCAGCGTGCCGGCGATCACCGCCACGCACAATGGCAGCAACCGCTGTGGCGCCGCCAGCGCCGAGAAGCCCACGAAACCATAGGCCAGCACGCGCATGCCGTGACCGAGCATCTGCGTCAGCGCCAGCGTGCCGATCACCGTCTGCCGCTTCCATTCCGGGCGGAAGAACAGGCGGCCGACGAACAGGCCGGTGGCGCCAACGAACAGACCCAGGCTGCCGTTGAGCAGACCGGCCAGCACGAAGGCGGGTCGCGCCGGCAAGGGCCGCGCACGCGCTGGCGGCGCCAGCGAGGCGAGGATCAGCCCGGCCAGGATCAGCTTGACGAAATCGGTATCGATGTCGGCGGCGAACGGCGCGATCAGCAGCGTTGCCGGAATGCCGGCGAGCAGGAACCAGCCGGCTGCCGACCATTCGACATCCTTGAGATACGCCACCGTGCGCGAGGTGTTGGACACCATCTGCACCGCCGCGAACAACGGCACCGCCTCGGCCGATGACATGCCCAGCGCGTAGAACACGCCGATGAGGATGGTGCCGCCGCCCAGGCCGGCAGCGCCGGACAGCGCCGCGGTGCAGAAACCGACGGCGGCGATCGCGATGTCGAGCGATTCCACCGTCGCGATCTCTCAGTACGCGTCGCGACGTGGATCGGAACGCGGCCCGGACACCGGCCGCCAGCCTTCGGCCTCGATGCGCCGCCAGATCACGTAGCTGCGCAGCTCGGCCAGCGAGACCAGACCGTTATGGTCGGTGTCGACATCCTCGAACTTGCCGCCGGGCAGCTTCAGGGACTCGAACTCGGCGGGCACCAGCTGCTCGTCATGATCGACGTCGGCCGCCTCGAAGAACACGCGCACGCGCTCCTTCATCGGCTGGTTGCCGGCACAGCCACCCGCCAGCAGCAGCACGGCAGCAGGCAGCAGACTGAGGAGGAGCTTGGGCATGGGCGGCGCATTGTGCCGGATTCGCAGGCTCGTTGACGCGGCGGCGGCGCCGACCATACTGCGACGCAGACATCCGAGGGATTTCGCCATGTTGACGCTCTATGGAATGACCGGCTCCGGCAACTGCCACAAGCCTGCGCTATTGATGCGTCAGCTGGGCATCGAGTTCCGCTGGCAGGAGATCGACATCTTGCAGGGCGCCAGCCGCACGCCTGAGTTCCTCGCCCTCAACCCCAACGGCAAGGTGCCGCTGCTGGCCTTCGACGACGGCCGCCTGCTGGCCGAATCCAACGCCATGCTCTGCTACCTGGCCGAGGGCAGCACGCTGTTCCCCGCCGCCGCCGATGCCGAGGCGCGCTGGACGCGCGCGCAGATCCTGCAGTGGCTGTTCTTCGAGCAGTACAGCCACGAGCCCTACATCGCCACGGTGCGCTTCTGGGTGCACATGCTCGGCAAGCGCGAGCAATGGCACGAGAAGATCGCTGCGGCGATGCCGCGTGGCTACGCAGCGCTGGATGTGATGGAGCAGCAACTGGCCAAGACCGCTTTTCTGGTCGGGCAGACTTACAGCATCGCCGACATCGCCTTGTTCGCGTACACGCACGTCGCGCATCAGGGCGGCTATGTGCTGGACGAGTATCCGCAGATCCGTGCCTGGCTGGCGCGGGTGGCGGCGCAGCCGGGATATGTGGCGATGGCTTAGTGCATAAAAGCCCCTCTCCCGCTTGCGGGAGAGGGGTTGGGGTGAGGGGCGCACCCTCATCCGCCCCTTCGGGGCACCTTCTCCCGCAAGCGGGAGAAGGGAGTCGCCACAGCGCCGTCGCGACAAAAGCTCAGCGCCAGTCCGCCGCCAGATGGATCGAGAAATCCGGCGAGGACTCGGTGATCGGATCTTCCTGCATGCCCAGCCACCACGACACGCGCTCGCTGGCGCGGTAGCGCAAGCCGAACGCGAGCTGGCCGCCGGCCTGCGACAGCGCATCGACATCGGCGCCGCGGTACAGCGGCGAGTGCAGGTAGAACTGCAGGCCGGCCGACAGCGCATCGGTCAGCGCGTAGCCGACCGAGGCCCAGCCGAACGGCAGGAACTGGCGCTGCTGGTCCTGCAGCGGACCGTCGGCACGCAGCGCGCTGGCACCGAGCGCCAGCGATCCGCTCCAGCGGCCTTGCGGGCCGATCGCGTAACCGCGCTCGTACCAGGCTGCCAGGCCCAGGCCGCCGCCGGTGAGGCGCTCGGCATCGCCGGTCGGCAGCTGCAGCATCGTGCGCAAACAGCCGGCACCCTCGCACCAGCCGGCGCCCAGACGCAGATCGCCCAGGCCGCTGCGCTTGTCATCGATATCGAGCAGCACCTGGCCGTCGCGCACGTACTGGTAGTGGTACTTGTCGCGGCCGCGCAGCTCGCGGCCGCCATTGGGCAGGCCGAACCAGTCGTGCCAGTTCTCGATCAGCGAATCCAGCGTGCCGCCGGAAGTCGCCAGCAACGGCAGCTCGGCGCTGAACTGCCAGGGCCCGTGAGAGCGGCGCAGCTCGAAGCCGAGCCGCACGGCCTCGCCGTCGATCAGCAAGGACTCGTCGGCGTCGGCCTCGCTCACCGATTCGTTGGTCCAGTCCAGCGTCACGCGCAGGCCTGCGGCGCGGCGGTCCGCCTGCGGCGCGGGCAGCGGCGCGTGTCGCGCCAGCGCGGCCTGGTTGAAGCTGCCGAACACGAAGGGCTCGGCAGCGGCGAGCGCCGGGGCCACGCCGGCCAGCAGCAGGACGCTCGGCAGGCGGGCGCGGCGGACGACAACAGACAGGGTTATAGGCATCGTGGATCGGGGCTTGCGAGAGCGGCTTCGCGTTGCGCGCGATTGTGCCGGTTTTGCCGCGTGCCCTGGGGCGCACGCAAAGGACGAGGCGCAGGCAGTCTGCTAGCATCTGCGCCCCTTTGCTGTCCAGCAGGACCCGCTTCACATGCACGTCACCACTGAAAACACCCGCATCCAGTCGATCCGCAGCGTCTCGACGCCGGCCGAAGTGCAGGCGGAAATCGCCATCACCGACCGCGCGGCCGAAACCACGCTGCAGGCGCGCCGCGAAATCCAGGACGTGCTGCATGGCCGCGACGACCGCCTGCTGGTGATCGTCGGCCCCTGCTCGATCCACGATCCGGCCGCTGCCCTCGAGTACGCCGGGCGCCTCAAGGCGCTGCGCGCCCAGCTCGACAAGCACCTGCTGATCGTCATGCGTGTGTACTTCGAGAAGCCGCGCACCACCGTCGGCTGGAAGGGCCTGATCAACGACCCTGCGCTCGACGACAGCTACGACATCAACCAGGGCCTGCGCGTCGGCCGCCAGCTGCTGCTGCAGCTCAATGACGCGGGGATTCCGGCCGGCGTCGAGTTCCTCGACATCCTGACGCCGCAGTACCTCGCCGACCTGGTCGCCTGGGGCGCGATCGGCGCGCGCACCACGGAGTCGCAGCTGCATCGAGAGCTCGCCTCGGCGCTGAGCTGCCCGGTCGGCTTCAAGAACGGCACCGAAGGCTCGGTCAAGGTGGCGGTCGACGCCGTGATGTCGGCCAAGCACCCGCACCGCTTCCTGTCGCTGAACGCGCAGGGCCAGATCGGCATCTTCGAGACCACCGGCAACGAGGACTGCCACGTCATCCTGCGCGGCGGCAGCTCGGGCACCAACTACGACGCCAAGAGCGTCGACGCCGCCTGCGCAGCGCTGACCAAGGCCGGCCTGCGGCCGCAGGTGATGATCGACTTCAGCCACGCCAATTCGAGCAAGCAGCACAAGCGGCAGATCGTCGTCGGCCAGGACGTCGGCCGCCAGATCGCCGGCGGCGACGACCGCATCATAGGCGTGATGATCGAATCGCACCTCGTCGAGGGCCGCCAGGATATCGGCCCGGACATGTGCTACGGCCAGTCGATCACCGACGCCTGCATTCACTGGGACGACACCGTCGACGTGCTGCGTGGCCTGGCTCACAGCGTCGAGCAGCGCCGCCTGCGGCACGCGCGCAGCGCCTGATCGCAGCGCTGTTGTCTGCAAATCACGAAGCCCGCCTCGCGCGGGCTTCGTCGTTCACGGCGGCTGCTTTGCCAGCTCCACGCTGAGCGCCGGCCGCCAGCCGCGCTGCTGCTGCGCGCGGACGATCAGGAACTGCTGCGCCGGTGCCAGCCAGAAGCGCGTCTTCTTGCTGGTGGCGTCGATGCGATCGACCCGCACGGTGGCGAAACGACCGGCCGGCACCTCGATCGTCTCCTGCCCCTGCACGCCAAGCAGGTAGCGCTGCACGCCCTTGTGATCGACCAGCGTCACCGCCAGCGGCTCGCGCGGCAGCACGCCATGCGCGGCGATGCTGCGGCACAGCCAGCTGCGCACATGCAACTGCACACTGAGCGGATCCAGCGCGCCATCCGGCAGCTCCGCATCCTTGAAGCGGCCGCCGCGCACGCGCGCCGCCGGCCAGTCGAAGGCCAGCGCGTAGCTTTCCTCGCCAGCCGCGCCGCGCTGATGCAGGAACTGCTGCGGGCGGATCGCGCCGGCGGCATCGACACAGAAATGCGATTCCTCCTCCAGCCCGCTGACCAGCCCGCGCAGCATCTCGCCGGGCCGCGCCAGCAGCCGGAACACCGCGCAGCCGTCGCGGTCGGCGAGCACCGCCATGCTGCCGCTGCCGATCGCCATGTCGCCATAGACGACGCGGTACGGCAGCTCGAACGGCGCGGTCGCCTCGCAGGCGGCGCCCGCGGTACCGGTGGCGAGCACGACCAGCAGGGCCAGTGGCAGGCGCATGCGCATCAGCCTGCCGGCCCGGCTGCGGCGGCCGGTGCAGCCAGCGCCGCACGGCGCTCGCGCCGCCGCCAGGAGCGGCAGGCATGCGCAAACAGATGCGCCGCCAGCCGCATCGAAAACCAGACGACGAAGCCGCTGAAGATCACGTCCGACAGGAAATGGCCGCCGGCGGCGATGCGCGCCAGCCCGATCAGCGCACCGCTACCGATGCCGAGCGCCAGCCACAATCGGCGGCGCGTGCTCACCCAGCCGAATGCCATCAGCCCGAAGCCGATCGCCGCATGCCCGGACACGAAGGAGCAGTTGCTGCCGCATTGCGCGGCCGGCACGGTGGGCGGCGTGAACTGCGCGCGGCCGCCAAAGGCCTCGATCTGCCGCGGCCGCGCCCGGCCCCAGTGTTCCTTGAAGCCTTCGTTGACGATCAGGCCCGGACCGAGCAGCAGCGCCAGCAGCACGAACACCAGCCGGCGCAGGCGCCGCGCCGTGAGGGCGGCCGACATCAGATCGCGCTGGCGGCGCAAGCGCAGCACCTGCACCAGCACGGCGGCAGCCAGCGCCAGCATCGTCAACAGCGCCAGCGCCGAGGCGCCGTGATAGAGCAGATCGACCCACAACCGGTGCCGCGGAAAGCGGGCGGCCTGCGCATCGAAGAATGGCGCCGAGGCCCACAGGTCAAGATCCGGCAACACACTGAACAGTAGGATCGCCAGCAACAACAGCTGGCCGTCGCTGCGCAGCAGCGCGCGACGCAGACGGCCGAACCCCGCACCGATCCCCTCTGCCATCCGAACCGTCATTGCCAGCCTCCGTCGCCTGCATGCGCGCAGCGCCGAACGACGCCGTCGGCCGTCGGCCGGCGCGCAGCGCCAGCCGCAGGGCGCGCGCATCTTGTCGGCGCCGATTGACGGCACCGTGAAGAAACAGCCGCAAACGCGCGACGTTTGCTTGAAGATCCTGCGTCCGCTGCTCGCGTCCGCCGTGGTCGTCTTGCTGCTGTTTGCGTTGCAGCGCATCGGCGTGCAGCGCTTGCTGGCGCCGTGGACCACCGTGAGTGCAGGCCTGCTTGGCGCCGCCGCCGCTCTGCAGGCCCTGAGTTACCTGGCGCGCGCGGCGCGGCTGGCCCAGGCCGAGACCGCCATCGGCTGGCGCCGGCTGGGCTCCTGCCTGCGCATCGTGATGATCCATAACGCCAGCAACATCCTGCTGCCGCTGCGCAGCGGCGAGCTGAGCCTGATCTGGCTGCTGCGGCGGCGTTACGGCATCGAGCCGCTGCACGGCACCGGCACCCTGCTGTTGCTGCGCCTGAGCGATCTGCTGGTGCTGGCCAGCTGCGCGACACTGACCTTGCTGCTGCAGGTGCAGGCTTCTGCCGTGACCGCCGTATCGACGGCGCTGGCGCTGGCGCTGCTGGCGCCGTGGCTGCTGTTTCAGGTACTGCGCGCGCTGCGTCGTCGCGCTGTCGACGGCGGACGTCTCGCCCGCCTGGTGTGCGGCATGCCGGACGCGGCACCGGGCTTTGCAATGGCGTTGTTGTGGAGCTGGCTGGGCTGGGCGCTGAAGCTGGCCGGACTGGCGATGCTGTTCGCATCGCTGTCGGGGCACGGCCTGGCGCTCGGCGCACTGGTCGCGATCGCCGGCGATCTGTCCACGGTGCTGCCGGTGCACGCCCCCGCCGGGCTCGGCACCTACGAAGCCGCCGCCCTGGCCGCCGCCGCGCCCTGGGTGCGCGCGGACGCGACACTGGCGGCAGCGGTCATCGGCCTGCACGGCTTCCTGCTGGCGATGTCGCTGGCGCTCGGCCTACTCGCCAGCATCGCCGAACTGCTGGTCAAGCGGGGCGCGTAGCGCGCTTCGTCATCGCTGCGCCACGAATCCGCAACGCGCTTTCAAATTCGCCGCACTACCGTGCCGCG
>CBINNP010000059.1:0-15315 GCA_966252075.1 uncultured Solimonas sp. | reverse complement strand
CGCCGGCCAGAGGGCTGTCGAGGCGCAGGCCGGCATGCAGGGCAATCGCGCCGCCCTGCGAGAAGCCGCAGAGAACCAGCTTCGACGCCGGGATGCCGGCCGCCATCTCGGCGTCGATGTAGGCCCGCACCCGCGCCGACGAGGCGCGGATCCCGGCGACGTCCTGCTTCACATTGGCATCGAGCGCGAGGATGTCGTACCAGGCGCGCATCGGCACGCCGCCATTGAGAGTGACCGGGCGCACCGGCGCATGCGGGAAGATGAAGCGGACGCCGTGGCCGCGACCTAGCCGCAGCTCCGGCACGATCGGCACGAAGTCGTTGCCGTCGGCACCCAGCCCGTGCAGCCAGATCACCGTCGCGGTATGCGCGCCGTCCGGCTGCATCACCATCTCTTCACGTCGCTGTTCGAGTTTCATCCGCGGATTCTCGCCAGCCGGGCCGGAAGCGTAAACCGGCGCCGCAATGGCGGGCCGCCGGAAACGGCGGCAAAGCGCGGTAAACTGCCGGCCCGCTGCCGCCGTCTCCTGCCATGCGCACGCTCCTGCTCACCCTCGCCATCGCCCTGCTGCTGTCCGCCTGCGGACAGAGCGGCAGGCTGGTGCTGCCGGAAAAGGCCGCCAGGCCGGCGCCGCCCGCCGCGCCCGCCGCAGCCGCGCCCGCCGCCGACGATGAGGCGGCGCAGCAGGCACCGGCCGAGCATCGGCCGGTAACGACCAAGCCCTGAAACCTCAATTTGCTGCAGGATCTCGCGTGGATCACTTTGAATTGCGTGGCGGCGCGCTGTACGCCGAAGACGTGCCTCTCAGCCAGCTCGCCGAGCAGTTCGGCACGCCCTTGTACGTCTATTCCAAGGCGGCGCTGACGCAGAATTACCGCGCCTTCGACGAGGCCCTGGCCGGCATCGACCATCAGGTCTGCTACGCGGTCAAGGCCAATTCCAACATCGCCGTGCTGCAGACGCTGGCGCGCCTCGGCGCCGGCTTCGACATCGTCTCCGGCGGCGAGCTGCAGCGCGTGCTCAAGGCTGGCGGCGAGGCCGGCAAGGTGGTGTTTTCCGGCATCGGCAAGAGCGCGGACGAGATCCGCCTGGCGCTGCACGCCGGCATCGCCTGCTTCAACATCGAGTCCGAATACGAGCTGGCGCTGCTCGACGGCGAGGCGCAAAAGCTCGGCACGCGCGCGCGCATCGCCCTGCGCGTCAATCCGGACGTCGACGCCAAGACCCATCCGTACATCTCGACGGGGCTGAAAAACAACAAGTTCGGCGTCGACATCGCCACCGCCGAGCGGCTCTACCGCCACGCGGCGACGCTGCCGGGCATCGAGATCGACGGCGTCGCCAGCCACATCGGCTCGCAGCTGCTCGACATCACCCCGTACCTGGACGCGCTGGACCGCGTGCTGGCGCTGGTCGACCGGCTCGCCGCGCAGGGCATCCGCCTGCATCACATCGACGTCGGCGGCGGCCAGGGCGTGCGCTACCGCGACGAAACACCGATGAACCTGGGCGAATGGGCAGCGGCCGTGGGCGCCAAGATCGCCGGCCGCGGCCTGAGGCTGTACACCGAGCCGGGCCGCGCCATCGCCGGCAGCGCCGGGCTGCTGCTCAGCCGCGTGATCGGCGTGAAGGGCGGCGAGGCCAAGCGCTTCGCGGTGATCGACGCGGCGATGAACGACCTGATCCGGCCGACGCTGTACCAGGCCTGGATGGACATCGTGCCGGTACAGCCGCGCAGCGACGTCGCCGCGCAGATCTACGACGTGGTCGGCCCGGTCTGCGAATCCGGCGACTGGCTCGGCAAGGACCGCGAGCTGGCGATCAAAGCCGGCGACCTGCTGGCGGTGCGCACCGCCGGCGCCTACGGCTTCACGATGAGCTCCAACTACAACACCCGCGGCCGCGCCGCCGAGGTGATCGTCGACGGCGGCAACGCGCACCTGGTGCGCGAGCGCGAAAGCTTCGACGACCAGATCCGCAACGAGCGGCTGCTGCCATGAGCGCCGCGCCGCGACAGCCGCTGATCCTCATCGACGGTTCGTCGTGGCTGTTCCGCGCCTTCCTCGCCTTGCCGCCGCTGACCAATGCGCAAGGCGAGGCGACCGGGGCGGTGTTCGGCATGGGCAATATGCTGCGGCGGCTGCTCAAGGACTACGCGCCGGAAGAACTCTGCGTGATCTTCGACGCGCCGGGCGAGACCTTCCGCAACCGCATCTATCCCGCTTACAAGGCGACCCGCGACGAGACGCCGGAAGACCTCAAGCGCCAGTACCCGCTGGTGGTGGCGATGCTCGAAGGCATGGGCATCCCGGTGCTCGCGGTGCCGGACGTCGAGGCCGATGACGTGATCGGCACGCTGGCGACGCGCGCCGCGCAGCGCGGCCAGTGCGTGCTGATCGTCACCGGCGACAAGGACATGGCGCAGCTGGTGACGGACGACATCCACCTGCTCGACACCATGAAGAACCGGCGCCTGGACCCGGCCGGCGTGGTCGAGAAGTTCGGGGTGCCGCCGGGGTTGATCGTCGACTACCTGGCGCTGATGGGCGACAAGGTCGACAACATTCCCGGCATCGACGGCGTCGGCCCCAAGACCGCGGCGAAGTGGCTGCAGGAATACGGTTCGATGGACGCGGTGATCGCCAGCGCCGACAGCGTCAAAGGCAAGATCGGCGAGAAGCTGCGCGCCGGCATGGCCGCGCTGCCGCTGTCCAAGGATCTGGCGACGATCCGCTGCGAGCTGGAGCTGCCGATCACGCTCGACGAGCTGCGGCCCAAGGCGCCGGATACCGAGGCGCTGCTGGCGCTGTATCGCCGGCTTGGTTTCAACCGTTGGGTCGACGAGCTGCTCGGCGGCGAACCGCCCGCGCAGCCCCCGGCGCAGACCACCGAGGCGGCGGCGAACTCGCCGGTCTCATCGGTGCAGCTGCCGGCCGAGACGCCGCCGGCGCGACCGACACAGGCGACACTCGTGGTCGAAGCCGCGCCGTTCGAGGCCATGCTGGCGCAGCTGCAGGCGGCGCCGCTGATCTGCGTCGATACCGAGACCGACAGCCTGGATTCCAACCAGGCCAATCTGGTCGGTATCGCGCTGGCGATCGAGGAAGGCGCCGGCTGGTACGTGCCGCTTGCGCACGACTACCTCGGTGCGCCGGCGCAGCTGGATCGCGCCACCGTGCTGCAGCAGCTCAAGCCGCTGCTCGAGGACCCGGCCCGCCCCAAGCTCGGCCAGCACATCAAGTACGACATGAATGTGTTCGCGCGGCACGGCGTGAAGCTCGCCGGCGTGGCCCACGACACCATGCTGCAGAGCTATGTGCTCGACGCCGCCGGCAACCGCCACGACATGGACACGCTGGCCGAGAAGTATCTCGGCCATAAAACCATCTCGTTCACCGACATCGCCGGCAAGGGCAAGAACCAGCTGACGTTCAACCAGATCGCGCTCGACGTCGCCGCTGATTATTCAGCCGAGGACGCCGACATCACGCTGCGCCTGCATCACGCGCTGTATCCGCGCGTCTGCGAGCAGGCGCCGATGCGCAAGGTCTACGAGACCATCGAGATGCCGCTGGTGCCGGTGCTGGCCGAGATCGAGCAGACCGGCGTCAAGATCGACGTGCCGCTGCTCGGACGCATCTCGGTCGAGCTCGCCGAGCGAATGAAGACGCTGGAGCTCGAAGCCTTCCGCGAGGCCGAAGGCGAGTTCAACCTCGGCTCGCCCAAGCAGCTCGGCGCCATCCTCTACGACAAGCTCAAGCTGCCGGTGCTCGGCAAAACGCCGAAGGGCGAGCCGTCGACCGCCGAGGACGTGCTCGAAAGCCTGGCGGTCGAACACCGCCTGCCGCGCGTGATCCTCGACTGGCGAGCCATGCAGAAGCTGCGCTCGACCTACACCGAGCAGCTGCCGCTGGCGGTCAATCCGCATACCGGCCGCATCCATACCTCGTATCACCAGGCGGTGGCGGCGACCGGCCGGCTGTCGTCGTCCGATCCCAACCTGCAAAACATCCCGGTGCGCAACGCCGAGGGCCGGCGCATCCGCCAGGCCTTCATCGCCGAGCCCGGCAACAGCCTGCTGTCGATCGACTACTCGCAGATCGAGCTGCGGCTGATGGCGCATTTCTCCGGCGATCCGCGCTTGCAGGCGGCGTTCCGCGACGGGCTCGACATCCACCAGGCGACCGCCGCCGAAGTGTTCGGCCTGCCGCTGGACCAAGTGCCGGCGGAGCGCCGCCGCGCCGCCAAGGCGATCAATTTCGGTCTGATCTACGGCATCTCGGCGTTCGGCCTTGCGCGGCAGCTCGGCGTGCCGCGCGGCGAGGCGCAGCAGTACATCGATCTGTTTTTCAGCCGCTATCCGGGCGTCAAGCGCTTCATGGACGTCACCCGAGGGCAGGCGCACGAGATCGGCTACGTCGAGACCCTGTTCGGCCGCCGTCTTTACCTGCCGAACATCGGCTCGAAGAACGCCGCGCTGCGCGCCTATGCCGAGCGCACGGCGATCAATGCGCCGCTGCAGGGTACCGCCGCCGATCTGATCAAGCTGGCGATGATCGACGTCGCGGCCTTCCTCGCCGCCGAGGCGCCGGAGGTACGCACCATCATGCAGGTCCACGACGAGCTGGTCTTCGAAGGCCCGTCGGCGCGTCTGGCCGAACTGGCGCCGACGATCGCGGCGCGCATGGTCCGTATCGCCCGTCTCGATGTACCCCTGGTGGCCGACTTCGGGCTCGGTTCCGAGTGGGATTGCGCACATGACGCAACGGGGCATTCAAATAGCGGAAATTGAAGGAAATTTAGTTGTAATTGCGCGAATTTCTTGCAACTTACCTTAAAATCAGTTTCTCCAACTTACTGATTTGAAAGGAAACCCGTCTGCGCCTGCCGCAACGCAAAAAAGCCTCGCGAACCGGCCTTGAACTTTCGCCATCGGCCCGCATCTAAAGTTTCGAGCGGCGATACTCCCTGTCCCGCTCCCCGCCTCCACTCCCTGGGCGGGTCCGGCATCCCCCAATGGCCGGAAAGCGTGGCCCGGCGGCTTCCCCCCAAGTCGCCGGGCTTTTTTATGCGCGACGATACGCCCGTCGCGCCGAGCCCGCGGATCAGACCGCCGGCGAAGCCAGCCAGTTCTGCAGGCGCAGACGCGCCTCGTCGACGCCGAGCCGGGACGTCGACGAGAACAGCTGCGTGCTCACCTGCGGCAGATCCGCGACCGCCTTCTGCACCTGCAGCAGCGTCGACTTGGCGGCGCCGAAGCCCAGTTTGTCGGCCTTGGTCAGCAACAGCAGACAGGGCAGCTTGCGGTACGCAGCCCACTCCAGCATCTGCGCATCGAATGGTGTCAGCGGATGGCGGATGTCCATGATCTGCACCACCGCGCGCAGATTGGCGCGACCTTCCAGGTAGTCGCCGATCAGCCGCCCCCAGCCCTTGCGGATGTCCTTGGGCACATCGGCGAAACCGTAGCCGGGCAGGTCGACGAAGCGGCCGCCCGTCACATCGAACAGGTTGATCAGCTGAGTGCGACCTGGGGTCTTGCTGACGCGCGCCAGCTGCTTCTGGTTGCACAGGGTATTGAGCGCGCTCGACTTGCCGGCGTTGGAACGGCCGGCGAAGGCGATCTCCGGCAGGCCGTCGGGCGGCAGTTGCGTGAGCTGGGCGCAGGACATCAGAAATTTGGCGCTGGCGAACGGATTCGGCGGCGGCGGGGCGGCGGACTTGCGGGGCGGCGTGCTATTCATCTGTGCGGGCGCGGGCGAGGCCGGCCAGCATACCCGCAAACGGCGCATGGCCCGCGCCGGCGGCGTGGCGGCGCGGTGAAAACTGCAAGCCGGACCTGTAGAATCCGCAAACTTTCGGTCTGGTCCAACCCGTGCCCATACGCAAAACCAGCAAACGGCACGAATCGCTTTGGGAGCTTGTCGCATGAAGCGCGTTTTACTGGCTGCCGTTTTCTGTGCGCCGCTGTGGGCCCCTGCGTCCGCCATGGCGGAAGGCACGGCCAAAGATCCTTACACCCAGGGGAGCGTCGAAGCTGGCGCCGCCAAGGCTGCCACCTGCGCTGCTTGCCACGGTCCCGGCGGCAACAGCGCAAATCCGGAATGGCCGAAGCTGGCCGGGCAGAGCTCGCGTTTCATCGCCGAGCAGCTGCAGCAGTTCAAGAGCGGCAAGCGTCAGAACCCGCTGATGACGGCGCAGGCCGCCGCGCTGTCGGATGACGACATCAAGAATCTCGCGGCGTACTTCGCCGCCCAGAAGCCGGCGCCCGGCGTGGCCAGCGAGGCGGCCGTCGGCGCGGTTCAGAACCTCTACCGCGCCGGTGACGCAGCGCGCGGCCTGCCGGCCTGCGCGGCCTGCCACGGTCCGGCCGGCGCCGGCGTCTCGCCCGCCGCCTATCCGCGCATCGGCGGCCAGCACTCGGTCTACGTCGCTTCGCGCCTGAAGGCCTACCGTGACGCCGCCAAGACGCAGCTGCCGGAAGGGAACTACAAGATCATGGCGACGGTCGCAGGCAAACTCTCCGATCAGGAGATCGAGGCGCTGGCGTCGTACGTCAACGGCCTGCACTAAAACCGCCGCCTTCCCAAGGAAACTTCGATGCGTCACGTCCTGCGCAGTCTGGCCGCCGTCAGTCTCTCGTTGCTGGCTTTTGCGTGCTCGGCGCAGGACGGATCGAAGTTCGAGGAAGGCAAGCACTACAAGAAGGTTCGCGAAATCCAGGCGCCGACGGACGCCAAGCGCATCGAGGTCAACGAATTCTTCTGGTACGGCTGCCCGCATTGCTACGCGTTCGAGCCGGAAATCGACAAGTGGGAGAAGGCCAAGGCGGCCGATGTCGATTTCGTGCGCTACCCGAACTCGCTCGGTCGTCCGCAGAGCCTGCTGCACTCCAAGGCCTACTACACCGAGCAGGCGCTGAAGACCTTCCCCAAGACGCATCTGCCGCTGTTCCGCGCGATCCACGACGAGCACCAGACGCTGGGCACGCCGGAACAGATCGGCGCGATCTTCCAGAGCGCCGCCGGCATCCAGCCGGACGTGTTCATGCAGACCTTCAACAGCTTCATGATCGATGCCCAGGTGCGCAAGGCGGAAACGCAGGCGCGCGCCTACGGCGTCACCAGCGTGCCGATGCTGATCGTCGGCGGCAAATACATGACTGGCCCGGCGATGGCGAGCACCAATGCCGAAGCGATCAAGGTGCTGAACTTCCTGATCGACAAGGTCCGAAAGGAACGTGCCGGCAAGTAAGCGGCACGTGCGATATTCGACCCCGGCCCGGCTCCTCGCCGGGCTTTTCGTTTGCGGGGTCGGGTTTTCCCTGGCACAGGCGCCGGCGACGCTGGAGTCCGCCTGTCAGGCCTTCGCTGATCGCCTGCAGAGCGTCGATCACCACGCCTGTCTGGCCGCCGGCCTGCAGCTGACGCCGGGCCGCAGCGTGCGCGGCAAGCCGCTGCTGATCCGCGACTACGCGCCCGCGCCGGCGCGCACGCCGCCGCGCCGCATCCTGCTGCTCGG
Organism: uncultured Solimonas sp.; assembly: GCA_966252075.1. Lineage (GTDB taxonomy): Bacteria > Pseudomonadota > Gammaproteobacteria > Nevskiales > Nevskiaceae > Solimonas. The sequence goes on along the minus strand of CBINNP010000059.1, from coordinate 7,794 downwards.
CGGTATCCACGGCGACGAACTGAGCGCGGTCAGCGTGACGTTCCAGTGGATGCAGCGGCTGGAGCAGCAGCGCGATCGGCCGTTCGCCTGGCGGGTGATCCCCTGTGCCAATCCGGACGGCCTGCTTGCGCGGCCGGCGACGCGCGTCAACGCGCGCGGCGTCGACCTCAACCGCAATTTCCCCAGCGCCGACTGGGCGCGCAAGGCGCTGGCCTACTGGACGCAGCGCACCGGCAAGGACCCGCGCCGCTATCCAGGCCCCCGCGCGCTGTCGGAACCGGAGACGCGCTGGCTGCAGCAGCAGATCCGCGAGTTCCGCCCCGACGCCGTGGTGTCGATCCATGCGCCTTACGGTCTGCTCGATTTCGACGGCCCGGAGCAGCCGCCCAAGCGCGTCGGCCATCTGCGCCTGCACCGGCTCGGCACTTATCCGGGTTCGCTGGGCAATTTCGCCGGTGTCGATCTCGGCCTGCCGGTGGTGACGCTGGAATTGCCGAACGCCGGCATCATCCCGACCGCAGCGCAGTCCGAGTGGATCTGGCTGGACCTGCTCAACTGGCTGGAACAGGAACTGCCGCAGCGCGGCGCCTGAGCCGCCGGCGACCGCAGTCCTACGGACGCTCCTGCTCGCGCAGGATCTTCCAGCGACCGTCGCCGTCGCGGCGCCAGAACATCTGCTTGCGGGTGTCCGAATCGAAGTTGTCGGAGCGGTAGCGCTGCTTGAACTCGGCAAGTACCAGGCCGTCGCTGCCCGGATAGCGGATCAGGCTCAAGTCCTCGAACTCGACCAGGATGAAATCCTTGGCGTCGTTGACGCGGCGCTTCTGCTCGCCCCAGGCCTTGCGGCTCATGCCCTCGGACTGGAACGCCTCGTCGTAGTACGACAGATAGGCCGCGGCATCGCGATCCATCCAGGCGATCCGCCAGGCGTCCATCTGCTGCAGCAGCTCGTCGCGCAGAGCCGAAGCCTGATCGGGCGCCACCCAGTTGACGGCATCACTGAGCAGGATCGGCGTCTCGCCTTGCTCGATGAGCGGACGCAGCGCGCTGAGGTCGGCGTTGGCCATGGTCACGCAGCCCTCGCTGGAGCGCGGCGCGCGGCTGTCGGTGGCCGCCGGCACGCCGTGCAGCCAGATGCCGTGCCCGCTGCGCTGCTGCAGCTGATCCCAGAAGTTCGGATAGTTCAGCGGCAGGGCGCCGGCACCGTACAGATCGGGCAATTCGGCATCGTCGATCCAGCCGGTCGCGTAGTACAGACCGACCGGCGTGCGCTGGTCGCCGCGAAACTGCTTGCCCCAGCCCTTCTTGCCCATCGACGCGTAGTGATTGCGCAGCAGCTTGAGCGTACCGCCGTCGTTTTCCAGCACGTACAGCCGCGCATGCGGCAGATCGACGAGAACCAGGCGTCGCGTGCTGGCGCCAAGCTGGAGGATGGCGTCGGGGACCGCGCCGTCCTGAGGAATCGCCTGCTCGCTCTCGTAGCGCAGCCGCGATTCCTCGACCAGCGCCGCCAGTTCAAGCGCCTGCTTTTCCGGCGTGCGCTGCAGCTGCAGCTCTTTTTCGAGCTGGGCGTAGAGACGGCTCGCCAGCTGATAGTCCGGCGCATCCTGGCGCAGCTGCTCCAGCGCCTTGAAAGCTTCCTGGGGCTGGCCGACGCTGAGCAGCTCGATCACCGCGCTGAACTGCTGATCCAGAGCCGGCGAGGCCGCAGCGGCCAGCGGCAACATGAAAAACCCGGCTGCCGCAACGCTCAGCCGGGTCTTGAAGCCTGGGCACATGACGCGCCGTGCCACTGCGCGCTCAGCGCGTGTACTCGCGGACGATCTTCCAGCCGCCGCCGATCGGCGCCAGCTCGATCACCTTGTTGACGCTGTCGGAGAAGGAGTCCGACGTATAGCGCTGGCGGAAGCTGACGCGCACGCCGCCGTCCTCGATATCGTCGAGCTTGGGGTCGATCACCTCGACGCCGATCTTCTTCGGCCGCGAAATGCGGTCGCGGCGCTGCGCTTCCCAGGTCTCGCGACTGACGCCGCCTTCCGGCGTGTATTCCGGCGCATAGGCCCCGAAGTAGCCGTCGAAATCCTTGCTCTCCCAGGCCTGCGCCCAGGCCTGCACGGCGGCCAGCGCGGCGGCCTGGCGGGAATGGGCGTCGCCGCCGCGTGGCGGCTCGGTCGGCGTCGCGCTCGGCTTGGGCATGGCGACGGCGGGCGTCGCCGGCGCCGCGGCGATCGGCGCCGGCGGGGCCGGAGCGACGCTCGGCGCCGCAGGCGGTGCCGCGGCGATGGCGCTGTCGATCTGGCGCAGCGTGCCGAGCTTGCGGCGCGCGTCCTGGTTGTTGGGATTGAGCGCCAGCACCTTGTTGTAGGCGGCCGCGGCCAGCGCGGTATAGATGTCGCCGAGGTTCTCGTGCGCGGCGGCGTAGCCGGGATGGCGCAGCACCGCAGCCTTGAGGGCGTCACGCGCCTTCTCGTAGTCACCTTCGCCGGCATACAGCACGGCGAGGTTGTTGTACGGCTCCGGCAGCTGCGGGTAGTCGCGCGTCAGATCGGCGAAGACGCGTATCGCATCCTTGTTGCGGCCGAGCTTGACCAGCGCCAGGCCCTTGGTGAAGCGCGCCTGCGCGTCTTCCGGATGCTTGGCGAGATAGCCGTCGATGCGCGACAGCGCCTCGGCGGCCTTGCCGGCATTGAGCAATTCCTGGGCGTCTTCCTGGGCGACGGCAGCCAGCGACAGCGGCGCGAAGACGGCACCACCGAGGAAAACGCCGGCGATGGCGGCACGATGCAGCACGCGAGCAAAGTCGCGACGAACGATATCCATGCGATCTTCGGAGTCTTAATTTTTGTGGGGGCCAACTATAACAGCGGCTTGGCGGATCTTAGCGCGGCGGCCGGCCGGGGGCTGGCAGCGGCCGTCGACCGGTCGCGTCGGCCGCACGATGACATGGCAAAGCCGGCTGCAGGCGCGCCAGACGGCGCGCGGCGCCTCAGGCGGGCTTGTCGGTACGGCGCGCGCGCGGCGCACCGGCGCTGCGCCGCTTGGCCACCGAGGCCGGCACCGCGTCCATGTCGATCAGGTTGTCTTTCATCCGCGCCAGGATCGCCGCCAGCTGCTTCTCTTCCTGACTGCTGATGCCGCGCATGATCTGGGCATTGAGATCGACCGACACCTGCTGCATGCGATTGATCAGCTTTTTGCCCTTGGCGGAGATGACGACGCGCTTGGAGCGGCGGTCCACCTTGTCCTGGATGCGCGAGACCAGGCCGTTTTCTTCGAGCCGGTCGATCAGCCCGCCGACCGTGACCTTGCCGACGTCCAGCAGCCGCGCCAGCTCGATCTGCATCATGCTCTCGCCCTCATGCCTGAACAGACTGTTGAGGACCCACCACTGCGAGCGCGTGATGCCGAGCGGCTTGATGCGCTGGTCGACCACCGTGCGCCGCAGCCGCGACACATCGTGGATCAGGAAGGCCGGCGGAACGGGACCTTTGGGTTCGGTCTTGCGGGTCATGGCAGTGCGATCGGAAGGTACGCGCAGCGATAGTATGCATCAGGCCGAACAGGCTTCATAAAACCGTTCGGAACCTAACTATCTGCCGCGCCCGGCCCCTGGCGGCACCAGTCCGGTGCCGCGCCTCAGACCGCGCCTGTTTCGAGCAACTGGTCCTGCAGCTGCAGGCGCAGCGCGGCATCGATGCCGGCGGCCTGCAGATACTGATCCATCGAGCCGAACTGCGCATCGACGGCGTCGAAGGCGGCGATCAGGAATTCCGGCACCACCGAGTTGATGACGTCGAGCGCCGCTCGCGGCAGCGGCTTCTGCAGATGCAACATCTGCTGCAGCAGGCCGCCGATGCTGGCCGCCATCATGTCGAGGTCGAGGCGGCTGACTGTGACCAGATAGTCGCTCATGATCGTCTCGGGCGAGGCGCCGAGCGTGTGCAACAGGCAGGCGCAGATAAAACCGGTGCGATCCTTGCCGGCCGTGCAGTGAATCAACGCCGGCAGTTCGCCGGCGGCCAGGCGGCCGAAGATCGAGCGGATGCCGGCCATGCTGTTCTTCGGCAGGCGCCGGTAGGTCTCCAGCATCATCAGCCGCGCGTTGTCGGCGCTCGGATCATCCTGCAGCAGCGCCCCGTGGAAGCCGTGGCCGACCTGCAGGTCCGGCGAGAGGTTGGCGTGCAGCCGCTCGGTCGCCAGCGCTTCCGGCCAGCGGCTCGGCCGCTCGGTGCGCTCGATGGCGCCGCGCAGATCGCAGATCAGGCGGATCGCCAGCGGCGTCAGGATCTCGAAGTCGTCGGTGGTCAGCCGCGACAGGTCGTCGGAACGGAAGATCTGTCCGTTGCGGACGCGTCGACCATCCCGGGTCGGGATGCCGCCGAGGTCGCGAAAATTGGGCGCGCCGATCAGGCGCAGTGCGGCTTCCAGCTCAGTGCCGGAAGCCAGAGTTTGATCCGCCTTCATCATTCCAAACCCGTCGTATTTGACACGGTGTCTTATTCTACGCCGGCTGATCGTCACAGATGTGACGATCAGCCGCGCCGTTTTGCGTATGGGTTCGGCGTACCCGGCGGCACGCGCTTGAAGCGGCGGTGGATCCAGAAGTACTGCGCCGGCGCGCCGCGGACTCCGGCTTCCAGCGCCTGGTTGACGCGTGTGGCATCCGCCAGTTCATCGCCGGCCGGAAAGTTGTCGAGCGCCTTGCCGATGACCACGCGATAGCGGCCGCCGATGCGCGCCGGGAAGTACGGCACGACCTTGGCGCGGCCCATCTGCGCCAGCCGCGCGGTGGCGGTGATGGTGCCGACCGGCACGCCGAAAAAAGGCGCGAACACGCTGATGCGCTGATCGAGCGTCTGGTCCGGCGCATACCAGATGGCATTGCCGTGGCGCAGCGCCTTGACCAGGCCGCGCAGGTCGTCGCGCGGCAGCGCCGGCAGGCCGGAACGGCCCTCGCGCCAGTGGTGCATGAAGTAGTCGAGCACGGCGTTGTTGTAAGGCCGGTACATGGCGTGGAACTTCACGCCGGCCAGACACAGGTAGCGCGCACCGATCTCCAGCGTCGTGAAATGGCCGGTCAGCAGCAGCACACCGGAGCCGTCGGCCTGCGCTGCCTGCAGATGCTCCAGACCGACGACTTCGCCGCGCGACCGCAGCCGCCGGTCCGCCGCGAACCAGGCGATGGCGGCTTCGAACAGGCCGGCACCCAGCGCGCGGAAATGCGCGTCGACGTGCCGCTCGCGCGCCGCCGCGTCGAACTCCGGAAAGCACAGCTGCAAGTTGACACGGACCACGCGACGGCGGCCGCGCAGGATCTGCCCGGCCAGCCAGCCGAGCCCCGAGCCGAAACCCAGCAGCAGGCCGATGGGCAGCGCGCTGAGCGCCCACATCACGGCGATGCCCAGCCAGGTCGGCCAGTAGCGCGGATGGAAGTGGGCGGGCTTGAGCCGGGGAGCAGCCATGGGACGGGGACGCGGGCGTCGCGCATTGTAGCGGGCGGGTGCCGTCGCTACCCTCTGCGCCCATGCGCGTCCTGTACTCGGTCCTGCTGTATCTGCTGACCCCCCTGATCCTGCTGCGCCTGCTGTGGCGCAGCCGCGAGCTGCCGGCGTATCGGCAACGCATCGGCGAGCGTTTCGGCTTCGTTGCCGCGCCCCTGCAACCGATCGCTGTCTGGGTGCACGCGGTCTCGGTCGGCGAAGCGCTGGCGGCGCTGCCGCTGATCCACGCGCTGGTGGCCCGGCATGGCGTCGGACGCGTCTGGGTGACGACGACCACGCCGACCGGCTCGGAGCGCGTGCGGGCGCTGCTCGGCGACGAGGTCCTGCATTCGTACGCGCCCTACGATCTGCCGCATGTGGTCGCGCGTTTTCTTGGCCGCGTGCGGCCGGAACGCATCGTGGTGATGGAAACCGAGCTGTGGCCGAACCTGCTGCGGGCCGCCGCCAGGCGCCGTGTGCCGCTGACGATCGCCAATGCACGGCTGTCGCCACGCTCGTTGCGCGGCTATTCGCGCGTCGCCGGTCTGGCGCGGCGCACGCTGGCCGACTGCGCGGCGATCGCCGCGCAGAGCGAGGCCGACGCCGCGCGTTTTCGCATGCTCGGCGCGCCGGCGGCGCGCGTCAGCGTCATGGGCAATATCAAGTTCGACCAGACCGTGCCGGAGGCGCAGATCGACGCCGGACGCGCGTTGCGGGCGCGCATCGGCAGCCGCGCGGTGTGGATCGCCGCGAGCACGCACGAAGGCGAGGAAGAACGCCTGCTCGACACTCAGCGTCAGTTGCTGGCGGCACGGCCCGAGACCTTGCTGATCCTGGTGCCGCGCCACCCGCAGCGCTTCGATGAAGTCGGCCGGCTGATCGAGCGCAAGGCCTTGGCGATGCAGCGGCGCAGCCGGCTCGGCGAGCTGAAGCAGGCGACGCCGCTGGACGCCGCCACACAGGTCCTGCTCGGCGACAGCATGGGCGAGATGTTCGCGTACTTTGCCGCCGCCGATCTGGCTTTCGTCGGCGGCTCGCTGGTGGCGGTGGGCGGGCACAACGTGCTGGAGCCGGCGGCGCTGGGGCTGCCGGTGCTGTTCGGCCCGCACATGCACAATTTCGTCGCCGCCCGCGACCTGCTGCTGGACGCCCGGGCCGCGCTGCAGGTGGATGCCGGCGCGCTGGCCGGCACCGTGGCGGCGCTGCTCGCCGACGCGCCGCGACGCGCCGCACTCGGCGACGCCGGTCGCGCGGTGGTCGCCGCCAATCGCGGCGCACTGCAACGCCTGCTGCAGCTGCTGCAGACCCCATGAGCGATCTGATCCAGATGCGGCCGGAAGGCCTGTACTGCCCGGCCGGCGATTTCTACATCGATCCCGTCAAGCGCGTCACGCGCGCCGTCATCACCCATGCGCACGGCGATCACGTGAAGAACGGCTGCGCGCGCTACTGGACGGCGACGCCCGGCTACAAGCTGCTGCGCGCCAGGCTCGGCGCCGGCATGCAGGTCAAGCCGCAGGATTACGGGCAGGTCTTCGAGCTGGGCGGCGCGCGCGTCTCGCTGCATCCGGCCGGCCACATCCTCGGCTCGGCACAGGTGCGCATCGAGGCCGGCGGCGCCGTATGGGTGGTGTCCGGTGACTACAAGCGCGACGACGACCCGAGCTGCGCGCCGTTCGAGGTCGTGCGCTGCGACGTGTTCGTCACCGAAGCCACCTTCGCCGCGCCGCAGTACGTCTGGCCGGCGCCGGGCAGCGCCAGCGCGGAAATCTTCGAGTGGTGGAGGGTCAACCGCGCCGAGGGCCAGGCGTCGGTGCTGTTCTGCTACGCCCTGGGCAAGACCCAGCGCATCCTCGCCGAACTGCGCCGGCACTGCCCGGAGACGCAGACCGTCTACCTGCACGGCACGATGACACAGCTGGTCAGCCTCTACCGGCAGGCCGGCATCGACATGCTGCCGACGCTGGCGGTCTCGCAGTGTGTTGCCAGCCACGATTTCCGCGGCGCGCTGATTCTGGTGCCGCCATCGGCGTTCGGCACCTCATGGCTGAAGCGGCTGGCACCGTACAAGACCGGCTTCGCCTCCGGCTGGATGGGCGCCGACAATGCGCGCGCGGCGAAGTACGACCGCGGCTTCACGCTGTCCGACCATGCCGACTGGCCGTCGCTGCTGCGCACGATCGAGCAGACCGGTGCGCGGCGCGTGCTGGCGATGCACGGCGACTCGGCACTGCTCGTGCAGACGCTGCGCGAGCGCGGCCTGGATGCGGCCGCGCTCGCGTAGGGCCTGTTAACGCTATGGCCGCCGCTGTGA
>CBINNP010000058.1:0-15318 GCA_966252075.1 uncultured Solimonas sp. | reverse complement strand
TTGCGCTGCGCCCCAGTCAATTCCACTGGGGTCTCCGTCACAGCGGCGGCCATAGTGTTAACAGGCCCTAGCCCTCTCCCCGCAAGCGGGGCGAGGGAATGGATTTGCGCCAGATCAGAACCAGGCCGAGCAGCGGCAGCAGCGCCAGGCCGAACCAGGTCAACGCGTAGACCAGATGGTTGTTGGGAAAGCGGATGACGGTGAGGCCGCCGACCGGGCCGCCGGCCACCGTCTCGGCGGCGTCGACGAAATACGGCGCCAGCTCGGGCGCCGGCAGGCCACGCGCGGCGCCGATCGCGGCAACATCGCGCGAGTACCAGCGCTGCTCGGCCGGCAGGTTGCGGCGCAGGAAGCCGCCGAGCGGCTCGCTGAGCCGCAGCAGTCCGGTGACCGTCACCGCGCCCGGTGGCTGCGATGATGCGCGGCTCGCCGGATCGCGCTTGTCGGGCGCGACGAAGCCGCGGTTGACCAGCACCCACCAGCCCGCCTCGGTGCGCAATGGCGTCATCACCCAGCAGCCGGCGCCGAGTTCACTGAGCGCCTGCGTGCAGGTCTCAAGCTCGTGGTGAAAAAGGCCGCGCAGTTCGACGCGGCGATACGCATCGGCCTTGCCGATGGCGGCCCAGCCGTCCGGACCGGGCGCCGCCACCGGCGCCGCCTGCAGGCGCTGCTCGACCTGCTCGATCAGCGCCAGCTTCCAGACGCGGCGCTGCAGCTGCCAGCTGCCGAGCGCGACGAGCGCCGCGAACACCGCGAGCGCGAGCACGCTGAGCAGCAGGCAGCGCATGTCCGGCCGCGCCGCGCTAGGGCGCGGTGCGCATCTCGTGCGCGCTGGACGGCATCATGTTGGCGTTCATGTTGTACATCACCCACAGCGAACCACTGAGCGTGATGACCACCAGCACCGCGGTGAAGATCAGCGCCAGCATGTTCCAGCCGCCTTCGCTGCTGGTGTTCATGTGCAGGAAGTAGATCATGTGCACTAGGATCTGCGCGAAGGCGAACACCAGCAGCACGATGATCGCCGTACTGTTGGACTTGAAGACGTCGCCCATGACGATCCAGAACGGGATCGCGGTCAGCACCACCGACAGCAGAAAGCCCTTGACGTAGCCGCCGAAGCTGCCGTGCGCCTCGCCATCCTCGTGCGCACCGTGATGGTGATGGCTGTGAACGTGGCGCTTGTCGTGCTCGTGCTCGGTGCCGGTATCGGCAGCCGTGGGATGGGCGCTCATCGCAGCACTCCGATCAGGTAGACGTAGGTGAAGACGCCGATCCAGACGACGTCGAGGAAGTGCCAGAACAGGCTCAGGCAGGCCAGGCGGCGGCAGTTGGCGGGCGTGAAGCCCAGCTTGCCCACCTGCACCATCAGCACGATCAGCCAGAGGATGCCGAAGCTGACGTGCAGGCCGTGCGTACCGACCAGCGTGAAGAACGCCGACAGGAAGGCGCTGCGCTGCGGGCCGGCACCTTCGTGGATCAGGTGGTGGAACTCGTACAGTTCCAGACCGATGAAGGCCAGGCCGAACAGGCCGGTGACCGCCAGCCAGAACAGCACGATGCCCTTGCGCTTGCGCGCCATCTCCAGCATCGCGAAGCCGTAGGTGATCGACGACAGCAGCAGCATCGAGGTGTTCAGCGCGACCAGCGGCAGGTCGAACAGATCCCTGGGCCCCGGGCCGGCGGCGTAGCTGCCGCCGAGCACGCCGTACATCGCGAACAGCACCGCGAAGATCAGGCAGTCGCTCATCAGGTACAGCCAGAAGCCGAGCATCGTCCCGGGTTCGGGATGGTGCTCCTCACGAACGTAGAAGTCGGTGCTGTCCGCGTGCAGGGTTTCAGCGTGTGCACTCATGGCTCAGTTCCCCAGTGCCGCGAGCTGCGCGGTGCGGGCGTTCTCGACGCGCGTCACCTCATCGGCATGGATGTGGTAATCACGGTCATAGTTGAAGGTATGCACGATCGCGCCGGCGATCAGCACGAAGAACGAGGCGGCGGCCAGCCACCAGATGTGCCAGATCATCGCGAAGCCGAACACGCCGGAGATCGCGGCCAGGACGATGCCGGCAGCGGTGTTCTTGGGCATGTGGATGTCGATGAAACCGTCGACCGGGCGCCGGTGACCGCGGCGCTTCATGTCGAACCAGGCGTCCTGGTCATGGATGCGCGGCGTGAACGCGAAGTTGTAGGCCGGCGGCGGCGATGACGTCGCCCACTCCAGCGTGCGGCCGCCCCAGGGATCGCCGTGCTCGTCGCGCAGCTGCTCGCGGCGGCGGAAGCTGACATAGAGCTGGATGATGAAGGCCAGGATGCCGGCGCCGATCAGCAGCGCGCCGAACGCGGCGGCGACGAACCAGGGCTGCAGCGTGGCGTCCTCGAAGTGGCTGACGCGGCGCGTCACGCCCATCAGGCCGAGCACGTACAGCGGCATGAACGCGAACAGGAAGCCGATCTGCCAGCACCAGAACGACACGCGGCCCCAGAAGTCGTCGAGCTTGAAGCCGGCCACCTTGGGGAACCAGTAGTTGATGCCGGCGAACACGCCGAACACCACGCCGCCGATGATCACGTTATGGAAGTGCGCGATCAGGAACAGCGAGTTGTGCAGCACGAAATCGGCTGGCGGCACCGCCAGCAGCACACCGGTCATGCCGCCGATGACGAAGGTGAACATGAAGCCCATCGTCCACAGCATCGGCACCTCGAATCGGATGCGGCCGCGGTACATGGTGAACAGCCAGTTGAACATCTTCGCGCCGGTGGGTATCGAGATGATCATCGTGGTGATGCCGAAGAAGCTGTTGACGCTGGCGCCCGAGCCCATCGTGAAGAAGTGGTGCAGCCACACCAGGTACGACAGGATGGTGATGACGACGGTGGCGTAGACCATCGACGCATAGCCGAACAGGCGCTTGCCGCTGAAGGTCGACACCACCTCCGAGAACACGCCGAACAGCGGCAGGATCAGGATGTAGACCTCCGGATGGCCCCAGATCCAGATGAGGTTGACGTACATCATCGGATTGCCGCCGAAGTCGTTGGTGAAGAACGCCGTGCCGACGTAGCGGTCCAGCGACAGCAGCACCAGCACCGCGGTCAGCACCGGGAAGGCGGCGACGATCAGCACGTTGGTGCATAGCGCCGTCCAGCTGAAGATCGGCATCTTCATCAGGTCCATGCCCGGCGCGCGCATCTTGATGATGGTGACCATCAGGTTGACGCCCGACAGCAGCGTGCCGACACCGGCGATCTGCAAGGCCCAGATGTAGTAGTCGACGCCGACGCCCGGACTGTAGGCGGAGCCGGACAGCGGCGGATACGCCAGCCAGCCGGTGGTGGCGAACTCGCCGACGAACAGCGACATCATCACCAGCACCGCGCCGACGGTGGTCATCCAGAAGCTGAAGTTGTTGAGGAACGGAAAGGCGACGTCGCGCGCGCCGATCTGCAGCGGCACCACGTAGTTCATCAGGCCGGTGACGAACGGCATCGCCACGAAGAAGATCATGATCACGCCGTGCGCGGTGAAGATCTGGTCGTAGTGATGCGGCGGCAGGTAGCCCATCGAATCGCCGAAAGCCACCGCCTGCTGCGCGCGCATCATGATCGCGTCGGCGAAGCCGCGCAGCATCATGACGATGCCGAGGATCATGTACATCACGCCGATCTTCTTGTGGTCGATCGTGCAGAACCAGTCGCGCCACAGCCAGCCCCAGGCGCGCGCCTTGGTGATCCAGGCCAGCACGGCCACCGCCACCAGCAAGCTGCCGGCGAAAGTCGCCAGCAGGATCGGCTCGTGGTACGGGATCGCGTCCACGCTCAGGCGGCCGAACAGCAGCTGCATCAGGTCCGAGCGTTCAGTCGTCGGTGCATTCATCGGGAGGCTCATCGGATCTGATCAGGGGGTGGCGAGCAGGCCGTAGCGCGGCGCGTCGTCGCGCGCGCTGGCGAGCACTTCCGGCTCGACCTGGCACAGCGACAGCACATAGCTCTCGGCGGCCGGCGCGGCGTCGCGGCGGCGCGCGCGGTCGTAGCTGAGCTGGGCGACGTTGCGGGCGCCGGCCAGGCCCAGGCCGCCGCGCGCATCGATCGCCATCATGTCGCGCATGCACATCTTGTTGGGCTCGACGCAGAGGTTGAGCACGGCGTCGTAGAGGCCGTCGGCGACCTGGCCGTAGTGGCGCACCGGCTCGCGCTCGCTGGGCTTTTCCAGCACCAGGTACTGCTCGCGGCCCAGCGTGTCGCCGCTGGCCTTGACCGTCTCGATCCAGCGGTCGAAGTCGGCACCGCTGACGCCGGCGAAGCGGAAGCGCATGTGCGAGAAGCCGGCGCCGCTGTAGTTGGCGGAGAAGCCTTCGTAGTCGCCGGGCTTGTTGATGACGGCGTGCAGGCGCGTTTCCATCGCCGGCATCGCGTAGATCATGCCGGCCAGCGCCGGCACGTAGAAGGCGTTCATCACCGACGAGGCAGTGATCTGGAACTCGATCGGCACGTCGACCGGCGCCGCCATCTCGTTGACGCTGGCGACGCCGTAGTCCGGATAGACGAACAGCCACTTCCAGTCGAGCGCGACGACCTGCACGCGCAGCGGCTTGACGGCACTGTCGACCGGCCGCGCGGCGTCGATGCGATCGAGCTTGCGGTACGGGTCCAGCGTATGCGTGGCGATCCAGGTCACCGCGCCCAGCGCGATGATGATCAGCAGCGGCGCCGACCAGATCACCAGCTCCAGCTGCGTGGAGTGGTGCCATTCCGGATCGTAGGTGGCGTCGCGGTTGGATTGGCGGTAGCGCCAGGCGAAGATGGCGGTGAGCAGCATCACCGGCACCACGATCAGCAGCATCAGCACCGTGGAGATGACGATCAGGTCGCGCTGCTGGATGGCGACGTCGCCGGACGGCCGCATCACCACCCAGTCGCAGCCCGTCAACAGCAGCAGCGGCAGCAGCAGTGACAGAAGGCGTACGATGCGGACAGGCATGACAGCTCACCGTAGAGGAAGATGGCGCGGACTCTAGGCGCAGCGCCGGCCCGATGCGATTGGACGTTTTGTCCTATGTCCCGCACCGGCCGCGCGTGCCATTGTTATGGACTGTTTGGGACCATCGGGGCGCAGCTTGCGCTCCACAGCAATCGAGAAGCCCGATGTCGACGACCCTCCCCTCTCACGGCGGCAGCACCGCTTCCGGCACGCCGCAAGCGCAGGCACGCGGCGCAGGCTCTGATCACGGCCGCATCGCACCGGGCGAGATCGCCATCGGCGTGATCATCGGCCGCCTCTCGGAGATGTTCGACTTCTTCGTCTTCGGCCTGGCCGCGGTACTGGTGTTCCCGGCGGTGTTCTTCCCGTTCGCCGACGCGCAGACCGCCACCTATTACTCGTTCGCGATCTTCTCGCTGGCCTTCGTCGCCCGGCCGGTCGGCTCGTTCATCTTCCGCGCCATCCATGACTGGTACGGCCGCGGCACCAAGCTGACCATCGCGCTGTTCACGCTGGGCACCGCCACCGCCGGCATCGCCTTTCTGCCGACCTACCAGACGCTCGGCCCCTGGGCGATCGGCCTGCTGGCGGCGCTGCGCGTCGCGCAGGGCTTCGGCATCGCCGGCAGCTGGGACGGCCTGCCCTCGCTGCTGGCGCTCAACGCCCCGGAGAACCGCCGCGGCTGGTACGCGATGATTCCGCAGCTCGGCGCGCCGCTGGGCTTCGTGATCGCCGCCGGCCTGTTCGCCTTCCTGCTGAGCTCGCTGAGCAGCGCCGACTTCCTCGCCTGGGGCTGGCGCTATCCGTTCTGCGTGGCCTTCGCGATCAACGTCGTCGCGCTGTTCGCGCGCCTGCGCCTGGTGCTGACGCCGGAATTCGAGCACCTGCTGAAGACCCGCGAGCTGGTGCCGGCGCCGATCGGCGAGCTGTTCCGCACGCAGCGCGCCAGCATCCTGCTCGGCGCCTTCGCGCCGCTCGGCAGCTTTGCGCTGTTCCACCTGGTAACGGTGTTCCCGCTGTCCTGGGCGGCGTTGTTCACGCAGGACTCGCTGGTCGACACGCTGCTGGTGCAGATCCTCGGCGCCGGCCTGTGCGTGATCGGCATGCTGGTGTCCGGCAAGGTCGCCGACCGCATCGGCCGCCGCTCGACGCTGGCGATCGGCGCCGGCCTGATCGCGATCTTCAGCATCGTCGGCCTGCTGCCGGTGTTCTCGCACGGCACCGCGCTGGGCGCGCTGCTGTTCATCCTGATCGGCTTCTCGCTGCTGGGCTTTTCGCACGCGCAGGCCGCCGGCGCCATCAACTCGACCTTCTCCAGCCGCTACCGCTACAGCGGCGCGATCTTCACCAACGACATGGCCTGGCTGGCCGGCGCCGCGTTCGCGCCGCTGGTGGCGCTGTCGATCGCCGCGCACTTCGGCGTCGGCTACGTCGGCCTGTACCTGCTGTCCGGCGCGGTCGGCACGCTGCTGGCGCTGGGCGTCAACCGCAATCTGGAAATGCGCGACGACTAAGTACGCGCCGGAGGAGGCGCTGCGCACGCCGCCGCACGGGCGCCGTCAGCGCAGCAGCGACGGTGCCGCACGCTGTGCGCAATGCGTGCGCTCGCAGACCTTGCAGCCGACGCCGATCGGCGTCGCCGCGCCCGGCGCCGACAGATCCAGACCGCGCGAGTAGACCAGGCGGTGGGCGTGGCGCAGGTCGCAGCCCAGGCCCACCGCGAAGGTCTTCTGCGGCCGCCCGTAGCCCAGCGCGCCGCTGACCACCTGCCGCGCGATCCAGAAATAGCCGCGGCCGTCCGGCATCTGGGCGATCTGCGTCAGCACCCGCTGCGGCTGGCTGAAAGCCTCGTAGACGATCCATAGCGGACAGCTGCCGCCGACGCGCGAGAAATGGAAGTCCGCCGCCGAATGGCGCTTGGAAACATTGCCGGCGCGATCGACGCGGACGAAGAAGAACGGCAGCCCCGGCGCGCCCGGCCGCTGCAGGGTCGAAAGCCGGTGACAGACCGCCTCGAAGCCGACGCCGAAACGATGCGCGAGCCGCTCGATGTCGTATGACAGCGCCTCCGCCGCCTGCAGAAACGCCGAATAGGGCATCACCAGCGCCCCGGCGAAGTAGTTGGCCAGGCCGATGCGTGCCAGCCGCCGTGATTCCTCGTTGCTGAAGCCGCCGTCGGCGATCAGCGCGTCCAGCGTGCCGCGCAGTTCCAGATGCGCCAGCTGCACCGCCATCTGGAACGCCTGCTGGCCGGCACGCAGCGAGTCCGGCAGCGTCAGCGTGCGCGTGCGCGCGTCGAACTGCTGCTTGTCCTGCGCGGCGTCGGCGCTGGCGACGGCGACGTGCACGTCGTGGCGCTCGAGCAGGCGCTGCGCCAGCCGCGGCGCGACGTCGCCGATGGTCATCGCGCTGTCGCGGAAGATTGCCTCGGCGGCCTCGTCGAGTTCGGCGACGTGGTTGTGGCGGCGATTGAGGTAATCGCGCACCTCGTCATGCGCGCCGGGCAAGGCGAACGAGGCGAGCTTGTGGCCGTCACCGAGCTTGGCGGCGAGCGAGTCGGCACGCTCGGTGGTCAGGCGGAAGCGGCGGTGCAGATCGACCAGCGCGCGGGCGACGCCGGGCATGTTGGCCGCCAGCGCGCGCATCTCCGCCACCGAAGCGCCTTCGCCGCCGATCTCGGCCAGCACCTCGCGCATTTCGCCGATCAGCTGCGCTTCCTCGTCATCGGAAAACATCTGCACATCGATGCCGAACTGGGCGTTGATGCGCAGCAGGATCGGCACCGTCAGCGGCCGCTGGTTGCGCTCGATCTGGTTCAGGTAGCTCGGCGAAATGCCCAGCCGCTGCGCCAGCGCCACCTGGCTGATGCCGCGCTCCTCGCGCAGCCGCTGCAGCCGCACCCCCATGAAGGTCTTTGCCATCGCAGTCTTCGCAATATTTGCAAATTTGCGCGAATGGCTTCGCATTCATTTGCCAATTCAGTGGTTTAATTCATCTTCTCGATGCGAATAATGCAAAACCTATTGGCGTCTGAACAGTCCCTGCGCGCCCTTTTTACCTGGAGCCTTCCGATGTCCTCGACCGCTGCGAACAAAACCATTCCCACCGTAAAGCTGCTGATCGGCGGCGAGTGGGTTGAATCCAAGACCACGCAGTGGCGCGACGTGATCAACCCGGCCACGCAGGAAGTGCTGGCCCGCGTGCCGTTCGCCACGCAGCAGGAACTGGACGCCGCCGTCGCCGCCGGCAAGACCGCGTTCAAGACCTGGCGCAAGACCCCGATCGGCGTGCGCGCGCGCATCTTCCTGAAGTACCAGCAGCTGATCCGCGAGAACATCAAGGAGCTGGCGGCGATCCTCACCGCCGAGCAGGGCAAGACCTTGCCGGATGCCGAAGGTGACGTGTTCCGCGGCCTGGAGGTGGTCGAGCACGCCGCCAACATCGGCACGCTGCAGATGGGCGAGCTGGCCAACAACGTCGCCACCGGCGTCGACACCTACACGCTGCTGCAGCCGCTGGGCGTCTGCGCCGGCATCACGCCGTTCAACTTCCCGGCGATGATCCCGCTGTGGATGTTCCCGATGGCGATCGCCACCGGCAATACCTTCGTGCTCAAGCCGTCGGAACAGGATCCGCTGGTGACGGTGCGACTGGTCGAGCTGGCGCTGCAGGCCGGCATCCCGGCCGGCGTGCTCAACGTGATCCACGGCGGCGAGACCATCGTCAACGGCATCTGCGATCACCCGGATATCCAGGCGGTGTCGTTCGTCGGCAGCACCCGCGTCGGCACGCACGTCTACCGCCGCGCGACGCTGGCCGGCAAGCGCGCGCAATGCATGATGGGCGCCAAGAACCACGCCGTGGTGCTGCCGGACGCCAACAAGGAGCAGACGCTCAATGCGCTCGCCGGCGCCGCCTTCGGCGCGGCCGGTCAGCGCTGCATGGCGGCGTCGACGCTGGTGCTGGTCGGCGAAACCCGCGAATGGCTGCCGGAGCTGGTGGCCAAGGCGAAAACACTGAAGGTCAACGCCGGCAGCGAGGCCGGCACCGACGTCGGCCCGGTCGTCTCCTGCTCGGCGCTGGAGCGCATCTCCTCGCTGATCGAGACCGGCATCGGCGAAGGCGCCAAGCTGGAACTCGACGGCCGCCGGCCGAACGTGCCGGGCTACGAGCAGGGCAACTTCGTCGGCCCGACCATCTTCTCGGGCGTCAAGCCCGGCATGGCGATCTACGACCAGGAAATCTTCGGACCGGTGCTGGTGGTGCTCGAAGCCGATTCGCTGGAAAGCGCAATCGAGCTGGTCAACCGCAATCCCAACGGCAACGGCGTGGCGCTGTTCACGCAGTCCGGTGCGGCGGCGCGCAAGTTCCAGGAAGACATCGACGTCGGCCAGGTCGGCATCAACGTGCCGATCCCGGTGCCGGTGCCACTGTTCTCGTTCACCGGCTCGCGCGCTTCCAAGCTCGGCGAGCTGGGCCCCTACGGCAAGCAGGTGATCCTGTTCTACACGCAGACCAAGACGGTGACGCAGCGCTGGTTCGACGACTCGACGCTGAGCGTCGGCGTCAACACCACGATCTCGCTGCGCTGATTCCCACACCCCAACCCCTCTCCCGCAGGCGGGAGAGGGGCTCGAAGACGCCACGGAACCATTCCCCTCTCCCGCTTGCGGGAGAGGGGTCAGGGGTGAGGGCAAGCGCCTCACCGCATCACGTTCGAGCCCAGCCATGGAATTCGCACTCAGCGCCGATCAACTCGCCTTCCAGGATGCCGCGCGCAGCTTTGCCCGCGGCGAGCTGGCGCCGCATGCCGCGCACTGGGACGAGCATTGCGAGTTTCCGCTCGCGGCGATCGCGCGCGCCGGCGAGCTGGGCTTCTGCGGCATCTACACACCGGAGGCGCTCGGCGGTCTGGGCCTGACGCGGCTCGACGCCGCGATCATTCTCGAAGAACTGGCGGCCGGCTGCACCAGCACCGCGGCCTACATCAGCATTCACAACATGGTGACGTGGATGGTCGCCAGCTTCGCGCCGGAAGCCTTTGCACGCGAGTGGGCACCACAGCTGGCATCCGGCACCAAGCTCGGCAGCTACTGCCTGACCGAACCCAATGCCGGTTCCGACGCCGCCTCGCTGAAGACCCGCGCGGTCAGGCGCGGCGACCGTTACTACCTTTCCGGCAGCAAGGTCTTCATCTCCGGCGCCGGCGCCACCGACATGCTGGTGGTGTTTGCCCGCACCGGCGATGACGGCGCCAAGGGCGTGTCCGCATTCGCGGTGCCGGCCGATTCGCCGGGCATCAGCTTTGGCAAGAAGGAACACAAGATGGGCTGGAACAACCAGCCCACGCGCGCGATCTCGTTCGACGAGGTCGAGGTGCCGGACACGCAGCGACTCGGCGTCGAGGGCCAGGGCTTCTCGATTGCGATGAAGGGCCTCGACGGCGGCCGCATCAACATCGCCACCTGCTCGGTCGGCACCGCGCAGGCGGCGCTCGATCGCGCGCAGGCCCACCTCAACGCGCGCAGGCAGTTCGGCAAGGAGCTGTCGCAATTCCAGGCGCTGCAGTTCCGCCTCGCCGACATGCTCACCGAGCTGGTCGCGGCGCGGCAGATGGTGCGGCTGGCGGCGTGGAAGCTCGACGTCGGCAGCGCGGATGCAACGACCTACTGCGCGATGGCCAAGCGCTACGCCACCGATGCCGGCTTCGAGATCGCCAATCAGGCGCTGCAGCTGCACGGCGGCTACGGCTACAGCAAGGAATTCCCGCTGGAGCGCCACGTCCGCGACAGCCGCGTGCACCAGATTCTGGAAGGCACCAACGAAATCATGAGGGTGATCGTCGCGCGCGCAATCCTGCGCGAAGGCGCCACCGAAGAACTCCGATGAATCCCGGCCCGGCGACTGTAGGGCGGGTTAGGCCGCAGGCCGTAACCCGCCGCATGGTTCCACCGGGGGACCAACGGCGGGTCATGACCCGCCCTACGACCGGCAAGCATCCACCCCCGAAGGACGAGTAAGCCCCCATGACTCACTACACCAATCTGGAACTGCAAAAACGCGGCCATACCGCGATCGTCACGCTGAAAAATCCGCCGGCGCATACCTGGACCGCGCAGAGCCTGGCCTCGCTGACGCAGCTGCTGCGCGATCTCGATGCCGACCGTGACATCTACGCGCTGGTCATCACCGGCGACGGGCCCAAGTTCTTCTCGGCCGGCGCCGATCTCAAGCTGTTCGGCGACGGCGACAAAGCCGTGGCGCGCGAGATGGCGCGCCGCTTCGGCGAAGCCTTCGAAACGCTGAGCAGCTTCCGCGGCCTGTCGATCGCCGCGATCAACGGCTACGCGATGGGCGGCGGCCTCGAAGCGGCGCTGGCCTGCGATGTGCGCATCGCCGAGGAACACGCGCAGCTGGCGCTGCCGGAAGCCACCGTCGGCCTGCTGCCCTGCGCCGGCGGCACGCAGAACCTCGCCTGGCTGGTCGGCGAAGGCTGGGCCAAGCGGATGATCCTCGCCGGCGAGCGCATCGACGCTGCCACCGCACTGCGCATCGGCCTGGTTGAACAGCTGGTGCCGGCCGGCGCCGCGCTGGAGACCGCGCTGTCGCTCGCCGAGCGCACCGCGCTGCAGAGCCCGACCAGCGTCGCCGCCTGCAAGAAGCTGATCCAGGGCGCGCGCTCGGCGCCGCTCGCGCAGCTGCTGCCGATCGAGCGTGAGCGCTTCGTCGATCTGTTCGACACCCAGGACCAGAAGGAAGGCGTGCAGGCCTTCCTGCTGAAGCGCAAGGCGGAGTGGACCAATGGCTGATGACAGCGCCGTGAGCGCCGCCAAGGTCGACACGCCGGACGCGGTGCTGTTCAGCGAGCAGCTCACCGACAGCGGCCATCGCATCGGCTTTGCGACGCTCAACGCCGAGAAGTCGCTGAACTCGTTGACGCTGGACATGATCCGCCTGCTCGACGCCAAACTGCGTCAGTGGGCCGACGATCCGAAGCTCGCCGTCGTCGTGCTGCGCGGCGCCGGTGAGAAGGCGTTCTGCGCCGGCGGCGACATCCGCTTCCTGCGCGACGCGATCATCGAGCACAGGGGCCCGGGCGCGAACCCGAAAGCGGAGGCTTTCTTCGGCGAGGAATACCGCCTCGACCATCGCATTCACACCTACGCCAAACCGATCCTGCTGTGGGGCAGCGGCATCGTCATGGGCGGCGGCCTGGGCCTGATGGCGGGCGCGAGCCACCGCGTGGTCACCGAGACCTCGCGCATCGCGATGCCGGAAATCACCATCGGCCTGTATCCGGACGTCGGCGGCAGCTGGTTCCTGCCGCGCATGCCGGGCCGCGCCGGCCTGTTCCTGGGCCTCACCGGCGCCGCGCTCAATGCGCATGACGCGCTGTATGTGAAGCTGGCGGACTACTTCGCCAAGGCCGCCGATCGCGACGCGCTGTTCGCCACGCTGGCGAGCACGCGCTGGAGCGACGTGGCCGAGGACAACCACGCTGCGCTGTCGACGCTGCTGCGTGCGATCGACGACCGCGCCACCGCCGCGCTGCCGGCGTCCAATGTGCGCAGGCATGCCGAAACGATCGAACAATTCACTGCCGGCGAGCGCCTTGCCGATGTGGTGGCGAACATCACGGCCTACGAAGGCAGCGATCCCTGGCTGAAGAAAGCCGCCGCCGCGCTGCGCGCCGGCTCGCCGACTTCGATGGCGCTGATCTGGGAGCTGTGGCAGCGCGCCAAGCACTTGAGCCTGGCCGATGCGTTCCGGCTGGAGCTGATCGTCTCGCTGCAGTGCTGCGCGCATCCCGACTTTGCCGAAGGCGTGCGCGCGCTCTTGATCGACAAGGACAACCAGCCGCGCTGGACGCCGGCGACGCTGGAGGAAGTGAAGCCGGAATGGCTCGCTGCGCACTTCGCATCGCCGTGGTCGCCGCTGCTCAACGAGGCGAGCCCGCTGGCCTCTCTTTAAACACATCGATCCCGTCCATGGCGAGGGGCACCGCGTTGCCGTGGATCGTGACTCGCGCGTCGTGGATCACTCGTCGGCGTGGCGCCCCTCGCCATGGGTGGGATCGACCTGCCGCAACACCAGAACATTCAGGCCAGAACATTCAGGAGCAGCGCATGAGCAACATCGCCTTCATCGGCCTCGGCAACATGGGCGGGCCGATGGCCCTCAATCTGCTGAAAGCCGGGCATGGCCTGCAGGTCTACGATCTCTCCGCCACGGCGCTGGCGGGCGCCAAGGCCGCCGGCGCCACCGTCGCCGCCAGCCCGGCGCAGGCCGTCGCCGGCGTCGAGATCGTGATCTCGATGCTGCCGGCCAGCCGCCACGTCGAGTCGCTGTACCTCGGCGAGCAGGGCCTGCTGCAGAACATCAAGCCCGGCACGCTGGTGATCGACTGCTCGACGATCGCGCCGGCCTCGTCGCTCAAGGTCGCCGAAGCCGCGCAGGCGCGTGATGTGATCTTCATCGACGCGCCGGTCTCCGGCGGCACCGCCGGCGCCGCGGCCGGCACGCTGAGCTTCATCGTCGGCGGCGACGCTTCCGCGTTCGAGCGTGCCAGGCCGGTGCTGGAGAAGATGGGCAGGAACATTTTCCACGCCGGCGCCGTCGGCGCCGGGCAAGTCGCCAAGATCGCCAACAACATGCTGCTGGCGATCCACATGGCCGGCACTGCCGAAGCGCTGGCACTCGGTGTCGCCAACGGCCTCGATCCCAAGGTGCTGTCGGAGATCATGCTCAAGAGTTCGGGCCGCAACTGGTCGCTGGAGCTGTACAACCCCTGGCCCGGCGTACAGGACGGCGTGCCGGCCTCGCGCGGCTACAGCGGCGGCTTCGGCAGCGCGCTGATGCTCAAGGATCTGGGCCTGGCGGCGGAAGCCTCGATCGCCAGCGGCAGCGCGATCCCGCTCGGCGAGCTGGCGCGCAAGCTCTACGCGATGCACAGCGAGCAGAACGGCGCGCTGGATTTTTCGAGCATCGTCAAGCTGTACCGTAAGAAGCTGCACTGAAAGGGGCCCTCACCCTAACCCCTCTCCCGCCAGCGGGAGAGGGGCTTTCTTTTTCCTTCTCCCGCAAGCGGGAGAAGGTGCCCGAAGGGCGGATGAGGGGGCGCGCGCTATCATCGCCGCCGCCATGATCGACACCGCACCCGACACCTCGCTCGTCCTCTCCCGCATCCTGCCCGCCGCCAACGGCCTGCAGATCGGCTACGCCCAGCTCAACGCCGAGAAGTCGCTCAATGCGCTGAGCCTGCCGATGATCGAGCAGTTGCACGCGCAGCTGCGCGCCTGGGCCGACGATCCTTCGATCGCCTGCGTGGTGATCCACGGCGCCGGCGACAAGGCCCTGTGCGCCGGCGGCGACGTGCGCAGCCTGTACCGCAACATGCGCGCGCAGCCGGGCGCCGTGGCGATCGGCGCCAACCTGCCGTTCTTCAATGCCGAATACCGGCTCGATCATTTCTGCCACCGCTATCCCAAACCGCTGCTGGTCTGGGGCAGC
This sequence comes from uncultured Solimonas sp., assembly GCA_966252075.1. Taxonomy (GTDB): domain Bacteria; phylum Pseudomonadota; class Gammaproteobacteria; order Nevskiales; family Nevskiaceae; genus Solimonas. The sequence goes on along the minus strand of CBINNP010000058.1, from coordinate 827 downwards.
GGCATCGTCATGGGCGGCGGCATCGGCGTGATGGTCGGTGCCAGCCATCGACTGGTCACCGAGACCACGCGCGGCGCGATGCCGGAAATCACCATCGGCCTGTTCCCGGATGTCGGCGGCAGCTGGTTCCTCGGCCGCCTGCCGCCGGCGATCGGCCTGTTCCTCGGCCTGACCGGCTGCTCGATCAACGCCCACGACATGCTGCACGCCCAGCTGGCCGATCACTTCGTCCGCGCCGGAGATCGCGAGGCGATCTTCGCCATGCTGACCGGGCTCGACTGGAGCGGCGAGGCCGCGCAGGACCGCGCGCGCCTGACGCAGGCGCTGCAGCCGTACGCCGACAGCGCCGCGCCGCTGCTGCCGGAATCGAATCTACTGCGCCACGCAGCGCTGCTCGCCAGCCTGACGGCCGGCGATTCGATCGCCGAGATCTGCGCGCGGCTCACCGCCTACGACGGCGACGACGCCTGGCTCAAGCAGGCGGTGCAGACGCTGGCCGCCGGCGCGCCGCTGTCGCTGGCGCTGACCGACGAGCTGCTGCGCCGCGGCCGCACGATGAGCCTGGCCGAGGTCCTGCGGATGGAGATGATCGTGGCGCTGCGCTGCAGCGAGCGGCCGAACTTTGCCGAGGGCGTGCGTGCGCTGCTGATCGACAAGGACCGCAAGCCGCGCTGGACGCCGGCGACGCTGGCTGGAGTCACGGCGGCGGAGGTCGAGGCGCACTTCGTCGCGCCGTGGTCCGAGGGCGCGCATCCGCTGGCCGATCTCGGCGCCTGATTTCCCTCACCCCCAACCCCTCTCCCGCAAGCGGGAGAGGGGCTTTTCTT
>CBINNP010000057.1:0-15319 GCA_966252075.1 uncultured Solimonas sp. | reverse complement strand
GGCCGGGGACGGAATCGAACCGCCGACACGGGGATTTTCAATCCCCTGCTCTACCGACTGAGCTACCCGGCCGGGTAACGCGAGGCCGCGTATTAAAGCGGCGCGACTCGATGCCGTCAAGCGCGCCGCTGCAAATAGTTTCGATGCGGCGCAGCTACTCGACTTTGTGCGCCTGCGGCACGTAGCTGGTCTGCGTGAGTTCGCCGCCGTCGAAGAAGAATTTCTCCAGCTCCTCGGTCAGCAGCTTGCGCGCGGCGGGATCGGCGAGCACGAGGCGGTACTCGTTGATCAGCCGGGTCTGGTGGTCGATCCACATCTTCCAGGCCTGCTTGGAGACGTTGTCGAAAATGCGCTTGCCGAGCGGGCCGGGCAGCGGCTGACGGTCGAGACCTTCGGCTTCGGCGCCGAGTTTGATGCAGTGGACGGTGCGGCTCATAGCAGGGGCACGGTGGTGAGCGAGGTGAGCATTCTACGGATCGGCGCGGGAAGGCCCAGCCGGGCCAGCTGTTCGGCGTCGATCCACTGCCAGCGCGACTCGCCCAGGACATCGCCCTGGTGGACTTCGATCTGTTGCGGCTGCAACTGCAGATCGAAGTGCGTGAACGCGTGCGAGAACGCCGGCAGCGCATCGTGACTGAGCACGCGCAACTGCTGCGACTGCAGCCAGGCCGCAGTGTCGGGATCGCCGTCGCCCAGCAGCGGCGTACACCACAGCCCGCCCCAGAGTCCGACCGGCGGGCGCCGCTCCAGCAGCAGGCGGCCGGCATCGTCACGGATGATCAGCATGCGCGTCTGACGTTGTGGGCGGTCACGCGCGGGCTTGGGGGCGGGGAACTCGGCGATGCGGTGGTTGATGCGTGCGCTGCAGTCCCCGGCCACGGGGCACAGCAGGCATTTCGGCGCACGTGCGCTGCAGACGCCGGCGCCAAGGTCCATCAGCGCCTGCGTGTAATCGGCCAGCCGCGCAGCCGGCAGCCGGGCTTCGGCTTCGCGCCACAGCTGCTTCTGCACGGCCGGCGCGCCCGGCCAGCCGGCGATCGCCGCGTGGCGAGCCAGCACCCGGCGGACGTTGCCGTCGAGGATCGCGTGGCGGTCGCCGAAGGCCTGCGCGAGGATCGCGCCGGCGGTGGAGCGGCCGATGCCGGGCAGCGCGGCGATCGCGGCGATTTCACGCGGCCAGACGCCGCCATGCTGCTCGACCAGCAGCTGCGCGCAGCGGTGCAGGTTGCGCGCGCGCGCGTAGTAGCCGAGGCCGGCCCAGTGCGCGAGCACGTCGTCGAGGGGCGCGGCAGCCAGCGCCTGCAGATCCGGAAAACGCTGCAGGAAGCGCTGGAAGTAGGGGATGACCGTCGTGACCTGCGTCTGCTGCAGCATGATCTCCGACAGCCACACGCGATACGGCTCGCGCGGATGCTGCCACGGCAGGTCGTGGCGGCCATGCACCTCGAACCATTGCAGCAGGCGATCGGCGAAGCGCTTCATGGCGCGGCTGCCGGGTTGCGATGGGCTGCGCGCTGCTGCGCCAGCATCTCGATGCCGCGCGCCGTGCGCTGTGCCTGCCGGCGCATGGTGCGCTCGATCAGCCACGGCCCGAGCAGCGGCGGCACCCAGAAATCGGGCTCCAGAGCGGCGGCGAAACGCAGGCAGGTCTGCGCGCCGCAAGGCGCCAGCTGCCAGTCGGCGAGGCCGTAGCGCAGATTGCTCAATTGCGGGATCACCGTTGCCTGCATCAGCCAGCGCTCGCCCTGTTGCGTGGTCTTCACATCCTGTACCTGGTCGAGCCGCGTGCAGAAGAAGGCGATGCACATGCGCACGCGCGTGCGCCAGCGCGGCAGCGCCGCCGCGTCCACCGGCAGCGGCTCGACATGCTCGACCGCGGGATTGATGCGCGGCAGGTTGTTGAAGTCATGGAAGACGGCGTAGCTGTCGGCGACAGCGGCATCCAGATGCGCCTGCAGTTCGATGCGGTAGCGGCTGCCGTCGCGCTCGACGAGCAGCGTGTCGATCGTTTCGGCGCGGCCCTGCGCGCTCGCCAGCAGCAGCGCGAGCGCAGGACCGATGCGGCTGCCTACTGCGGCGATGGCGTCGCTTCCTCCGGGGCGGCTTCCGGGGCGGTCTGCTGCTGTTTCTTCTTCTTGCCGAACAGCAGATCGCCGATCTTGTCGTTGATCTTCTGCTTGACCTCGTCCTCGCGGCCCTTGAGTTCCTCGCGGACCTTCTCGGTGGCCTTCTGCTTGATCGCGTCCTTGATGTCGACCTTGTACTTCGGCTGGTAGAGGTTGCCGGTCAGGCGGATCGGGATCGTCACGCCGTTGAGCTGCGACAGCTCCTTGCCGCCCTGGCCCTTGCTGGTCTCGACGATTGTCGGCTTGGCGGTGTAGTCGATGGTCTCGTTGGCCAGGTTGATCGTGCCGGCACCGCCGACGCGGAACAGCGGGCTCGCGGCGTTGAGGTCATCGGTGGTCAGCACGCCGTTGTTGAGCTTGCCGCTGACGGTGATGGTCGCGAAGTCGGTGGTCGGTGCGCTGGTTTCCTGGTAGTTCAGGTTGCCGGCCAGCGCGGCTTCGGCACGGCGGATGATTTGGCCGAGATTGAAGCCCTTGACCGCGCCGTTCTCGGCCTTGGCGGCGAAGCTGCCGCTCAGGGTCTTGCGCAGGTCGCCGACGGTCTGGCCGCGGCCACCGACGTCGAGGTCCAGGTTGGCAGTGCCGCTGACGTAGTCCTTGCCGAGCAGGTCGAGCAGGAACGGCGCGGCCTCGAACGAACTGAGCTTGAGCTTCGCCGCGTAGCCCGGCGCCGCCGCCGGCGTGAAGCGGTTGCTGAGGCTGACGCTGCCGCCGTACAGCTGCGCGCTCAGATCCTGCTGCTTGGCGCCGCCCGGCGTGCCGGACAGCTTGAGCGCGATGTTCTTCAGCTTGAGGTTGTTGATCTTCAGCGCGCCGATGTCGAAGCTGCCGTTGGCGTTGAGCTTGGTCAGCAGCTCGTTGGGCAGCTGGATGGCATTGATGTCGGTCTTCTGCTCGGCCTTCTTGGCCTGCGGATTTTCGACCGGCTTGGGCGGCAGGTAGCGGTCGGCATCGATGCTGTCGAGCTTGAGCGCGAAGCTGAGCGCCTGCGTCTTGAAGTCGTCGATTGAGGCCTGGCCCTTGATCGTCGTCTGGTCGAGCGTGATCGCCAGATCCTGCAGCGCCGCACGGCTCAGGCTGCCGTTGATCTTGGTGCTCAGCGAGGCGCTGGACAGCGCCGCCGGATCGGCGGTGTTGGGCTGGATGCCGAACACGCCGGCAAGCTTGCGCGGGCTGAACTTCTCCATCGTCAGTGGGCCGTAGACGCGCGGCGTCTCGGTGTTGAGACCGGTGCCGGAGATATCGGTCTTCAACACCAGATCGGCAGCGGTAAGCACACCGTTCTGGAAGCGGAAGGCGCCTTGACTGCCGTTGTAGGCGACCGTGCCGCCGAGCTTGAGGCTCTGCTTGCCGCCCGGCACCTGCTTGCCGGCGATCTCGCTGTCCACCGACAGATCCTGCAGGTTGAACAGCTGGGCGCCGAAGTCGGCGAGCAGGCGCGTGCGCAGCGTTGCCGTCACATCGAGTTCCTTGGCCTTGCCCTTGAGCGTGAGCTTGAGATCCTGGGTATCGAGCTTGTTGTTCTTGAAGTCCGGCTTGAGCGTGCCGCTCAGGCCCAGGTCGGCGGTAGCCGCCGGGGCCTTCGACAGCAGCGCGGACTTGAGGTCGATGTCGCAGGGCTCGCCGGGGGTGAACGCGCCGGTCTTGAAGTTGAGCTTGCTCAATTCATAGTGCGCGCCGGACTGCGCGTCGCTGTAGACCAGTGCGGCGTCGTTGATGGCGATGCCGGCGATGCCGATGCGGTTGAGGTCGAACGGCGCCGCGTTGGGGTCCTTCGGCTGTTCCGGCGCATTGCTGGGCTTGAGCAGGTGCTCCCAGTTGCCGCGGCCGTTCTTGTCCTTGGTGAGCGTGGCGCGCAGGCCGTTGACGCTCAGCTTGAGATCCTTGGTGGTGAACTGCTTGGTTTTGAAGTCCGGCGTGACGGTGCCGCTGAACTCGATGTCGGCCTGCACTTCCGGTGCCTTGGACAGGGCGCTGACGGCAAGCTCGATATTGACCGGCTTGTCGGGCGCCAGCGCGCTGGTCTTCAGCTTCAGGTCCTTCAGCTCGTAGCGCGCGCCGATCTGGGCATCGTCATAGCTGACCGCGGCGTCGCTGATCGAGATGCCGGCGATGTCGAGGCTGTCGAGCGAGAACTGCGATTCGGCCTTGCTTTGCTCCGGCTTCTGCTCCGGAGCCTGCGCCTCGGCCTCCTTGCGCTTGACCAGATCGTCCCAGTTGCTGACGCCGTCCTTGTTTTTGGCGGCGTTGACCTGCAGGCCTTCGAGCGACACCGTGCTGACCTGGATCTGCTTGTCGAGCAGCAGCGGCATCAGCTTGACGCCGACCGACAGCTTGCCGACCTGGGCGAACGGCTGATCGCCGAAGCCGGCGGCATTGCTGAGTCTGGCGTCACTGATCGACACATTGAGCCACGGAAAGATCTTCAGCTGGATGTCGCCCAGCGCCAGTTCGCGGCCGGTCTGCTGCTTCACCGCATCGGCGATGCGGCCGCGGTAGTCGTTGGGGTCGAAGGTGGCGGCCGCGATCGCCAGCGCGGCAATGACCAGCACCAGCAGGCCGGCGATGACGAAGCCTGCGATCTTGAGAATTTTCATGCTGTTCAGCTCTCCGCTGTGGGGATGGCGGTACCGCCGCCGCTCGTGCTCCAGCAATCTAGGAGCGGAGTCTGGCCCGCACATGAATGCCGGCGTGCGCCGGCCCGGCGGCGCGCATCTCAACCGCCGCCGATCGCCTGCACGATCAGCACTTCATCGCCGTCGGCCAGCGCGACGCTGTCATGCCGCGAGCGCGGCACGATGGCGCCATTGAGCTCGACGGCGACCCGCTTGTCGCCGAGCTGCAGCGCTTCGAGCATCTGGCGCAGGCTGGCGGCGGCCTGCAGCTGGCGCGCTTCGCCGTTGATCGTCACTTGCATGGGCGGCTTTGGCTAAAAATCCGGACGCTGTTCTACAATGGTCGCCTGCCAGGCGGGTGTAGTTCAATGGTAGAACTTCGGCTTCCCAAGCCGATAGCGTGGGTTCGATTCCCATCACCCGCTCCATCCTCTTGTGCCAGGCCCGTCTGCGGTATCGCGGGCCGCGACGACGACGACGATGTCCCAGACCCAAGCCGCTACTGACACCTTGCTGATCGCCGGCAAGTCCTATCGCTCCCGCCTGCTGGTCGGCACCGGCAAGTACAAGGATCTGGACGAGACGCGCCGCGCGATCGTCGCCAGCGGCGCCGAGATCGTCACGGTGGCGATCCGCCGGACCAATATTGGTCAGAACGCCGGCGAGCCGAACCTGCTCGACGTGATCCCGCCGAGCGAGTTCACCATCCTGCCCAACACCGCCGGCTGTTATACCGCCAAGGATGCGGTGCACACCTGCCAGCTGGCGCGCGAACTGCTCGATGGCCACTCGCTGGTCAAGCTGGAAGTGCTCGGCGACGCCAAGACGCTCTATCCGGACGTGCCGGCGACACTGGCGGCCGCGGAGACGCTGGTCAAGGACGGCTTCCAGGTGATGGTTTACACCAGCGACGACCCCATCATCTGCAAGCGCCTCGAAGAGATCGGTTGCGTGGCGGTGATGCCGCTGGCGGCGCCGATCGGCTCGGGTTTAGGCATCCAGAACAAGTACAACATCCTCACCATCGTCGAGAACGCGCGGGTGCCGATCCTGGTCGACGCCGGCGTTGGCACCGCCTCCGATGCGGCGATCGCCATGGAGCTCGGCTGCGACGGCGTGCTGATGAACACCGCGATCGCCGAGGCCCGCGACCCGGTGCTGATGGCCAGCGCGATGAAGAAGGCGATCGAAGCCGGCCGCGAGGCGCGCCTCGCCGGCCGCATGCCGCGCCGCCGCTTCGCCAGTGCCTCGTCGCCGCTCGAAGGCTTGCCGTTCTAAGGTGAGCGAGACGACCGAAGCGGCGCCGCACCGCCGCGAGATCCGTTCCTTCGTCCGCCGCGAAGGCCGCATGACGGATGCGCAGAAGCGCGCGATGGACGAGCTGTGGCCGCGCTATGGCGTCGATGCGCCGGCCGGCTTCGCCGATCTGGACGCGCTGTTCGGCCGCCATGCCCCACGCGTGTTCGAGATCGGCTTCGGCATGGGCGATTACCTCTACAGCCGCGTCGCCGCCGAACCGCAGCACGACTTCATCGGTGTCGAAGTGCATCGTCCCGGGGTCGGCCGTCTGCTCAATCGCGCGGCTGCGGTGGCCGCGACGAATCTGCGCGTCGCCAGCATCGATGCGGTCGAGGTGTTGCGCGATGGCATCGCCGACGGCGCGCTCGACGAGATCGTCATCCAGTTTCCGGATCCCTGGCACAAGGCGCGGCACAACAAGCGGCGCCTGGTGCAGCCGGCGTTCGCGCAGCTGGCGGCGGCCAAGCTCAAGGCGGGCGGCCTGCTGTCGCTGGCCACCGACTGGGCGCCTTACGCCGAGCACATGCTGGACGTGCTCAATGCAGCGCCGGGCCTGCGCAACCAGGCGTCCGACGGTCGCTACGTGCCGCGCCCGCAGACGCGCCTGAAGACCAAGTTCGAGGCGCGCGGCGAGCGGCTCGGCCACGCGGTCTTCGATCTCGCCTTCCGCCGCGTTTGACCGACAGCCGCCGCCGGCGTGAGGTGACATGCGCCGGTCTGGCGAAGTCCGGTACTCTCGCGCCCCATGTCCGCTAAACATCCGATCATCGGCATCACCGGTGCCAGCGGCGCCGGTACCAGCACGGCGGTGAAGGCTTTCATGCGCCTGTTTGCCGAGATGAACATCAAGGGCGCGCTGGTCGAGGGCGACGCCTTTCATGCATACGATCGCCAGCAGACGCGCCGTGTGCTCGAGCGCGCGCGGATTCGCGGCGAGAACTTCTCCTTGTTTGCCCCGGCGGCCAATCTGCTCGAGCGCCTCGAAGGCCTGCTGCGCGAGTACGGCGAGCACGGCACCGGTGCGATCCGCCACTACCTGCATCGCGACGATGAAGCCGCCGCCGCGCGCCAGGCGCCCGGCACGTTCACCGCCTGGGAGCGGCTGCCGCCCGATACCGATCTGCTGTTCTACGAAGGCCTGCACGGTGCTTACGTCGGCGAGGAGATCAACATCGCCGAACACACCGATCTGCTGATCGGCGTGACGCCGGTGATCAATCTGGAGTGGATCCAGAAGATCAAGCGCGACACCGACGAGCGCGGCTATCGTCCGGAGGAGGTGGCCGGCACGATCCTGCGCCGCATGCCGGACTACGTTAACTACATCGTCCCGCAGTTTTCGCGCACCGACGTCAACTTCCAGCGCGTGCCGCTGGTGGACACCAGCAATCCGTTCGCGCTGCGCGAGATTCCGCTGAGCGAGGAAAGCCTGGTGGTGATCCACTTCAACGACAACTCGCGCGTCAAGGTCGACTTCGAGCAGTTGCTCGCCGCCGTGCCCGGCGCCTTCCAGTCGCATGCACAGACCCTGGTGGTGCCGGGGCCGCAGCAGGAGCGGGCGATGGAGCTGATCTTCCGGCCGGCGATCAGCGATCTGATCGCGCGCCGCGACCGCGCACGCGCGGCCAAGAAATAAGGGCTTGCGACGAGCGACATTGCCTTGAGCAGGACCTGATATTTGTTGCTCCCTCCCCCCGCCTGCGGGGAGAGGGCTGGGGTGAGGGGCGCGCAGAAGGCGCCTGCATACGCTGAAGCGGCCCTCATCCGCCCTTCGGGCACCTTCTCGCCGCGAGCGGGTAGAAGGAAAACCCAAGAACGCGCCGCTTGAGCAAGGGCCATTGGAGCTTGCGATGCAATACCGTCGACTGGGCCGCAGCGATCTGCAAGTCAGTCATGTCTGCCTGGGCACCATGACCTGGGGCGAGCAGAACAGCGAAGCCGAGGCGCATGCGCAGATCGACCACGCGCTTGCCGCCGGCATCAACTTCATCGACGCCGCCGAGATGTATCCGGTGCCGCCGCGCGCCGAAACGCAGGGCCGCACCGAGCAGTACATCGGCAGCTGGATCGCCAAAAGTGGCCGCCGGCATGAGATCGTGCTGGCCAGCAAGATCGCCGGGCCGGGCTCGATGACCTACATCCGCAACGGTACGCGGCTCGATCGCGCCTCGGTGTTCGCCGCCTGCGACAGCAGCCTGCAGCGCTTGCAGACCGATTACCTCGATCTGTACCAGGTGCACTGGCCGCAACGGCCGGTCAACAGCTTCGGCAAGCTGTGCTACGACGGCGACGGCAGCGATGGCGGCGTCAGCATCGAGGAAACGCTGTCGGCACTGGCCGATCTGCAGCAGGCCGGCAAGATCCGTCAGATCGGCGTGTCCAACGAGACGCCCTGGGGCGTCGCCGAGTACCTGCGCCTGCATCGCGAGAAGGGCCTGCCGCGCATCGTCTCGATCCAGAACCCGTACAGCCTGCTCAACCGCAGCTTCGAGATCGGCCTGGCCGAGTTTTCGATCCGCGAGGATGTCAGCCTGCTTGCCTATTCGCCGCTGGCGATGGGAGTGCTGTCCGGCAAGTATCTGGATGGCGCCAGGCCCGAGGGCGCGCGCATGACGCGTTTCACGCGCTGGACGCGCTATTCGGGGCCGCAGGCCGAGGCCGCGACGCGCGCCTATGCGGCCCTGGCGCGCGAACACGGCCTGGAGCCGGCGCAGCTGGCGCTGGCCTGGGTGTATGCGCAGCGCTGCAATACCTCGTCGATCATCGGCGCGACGACGCTGGCGCAACTGCAGCAGAACATCGAAGCCGCGGCGTTGACGCTGTCACCGGCGCTGCTCAAGGCCGTCGACGAATTGCACCGCCGCCACACGATTCCCTGTCCGTAGCGGACGGCGAGGGATTCCGCCGGCTTTCAGGCGCTTGCGGCGCCAGCCCGGCGCCAGTGCTTGAAGCGAGCCGGCCAGCGGCGTAGAAAGGTCGTCACACGCTTGCGAAGAACCGCGGGAGGTGTGACATGGCGGAATGGCTGCAGGATCTGGCCGTCGGGCAGTGGTATGCCGCCGACGGCGAGCCCTTCGAGATCATCGGCCTCGACGCCGATAGCCAGATGGTGCTGGTCCAGCACTACGACGGCACGCTCGAAGACTTCGATTTCGAAACCTGGATGACGATGGCCGCGCGCGCCTGCGCGCCGCCGGAGGACTATTCCGGTGCGCTCGACATCGAGCGCGACGACTATCTGGAGCGCGACGACGCCAGCGGCAACCGCGGCGGCCGCTGGGACAACCCGCTTGATCTGATCGATCTGCGCGAGCTCTGAAGCCGGTGGGCATGCGTATTGCGGTCGCGCCGCCGATACCTGACCGAGGAGTTCCGTGAGATGTTCAGTTCATGGCTGACGCCGCAGCTGCCACCGGCGCTCAAGTACACGCTCGACGACGGCCTGCCGATCCTGGTGCGGCCGCTGCGAGCCGACGACGCGCCGCGCATCCGCGAAGGCTTCGCGCGGCTGTCACAGCTGGCGCGCCGCCGTCGCTTCCCCCACGGAGATCCTGATCGCCTGAGCGACGAGCAGCTGCGCCAGCTGGTGCACATCGACCAGATCAACCATGCCGCCTGGGGCGCTGCCAATCTGGAGAAGCCCGAGGAGCCGGGCATCGGCATCGCACGCTATGTGCGGCTCAATGGCGAGCCGAAGGCGGCCGATGTGGCGATCACCATCCTCGACGAGTATCAGGGGCGCGGCGCGGGCTTCGTACTGCAGGCCTGCCTGCACCTGACGGCGTGGCGCAACGGCATCCGCACGTTCTACTACGACGTGGCCTCCGACAACGACCGCATCGTCCGCCATCTCAAGCTGATGGGCGCGACGCACGCCGGCCGCGCCGACAACATCGATCGCCTGGAAATGCCGGTCTACCGGCGCGCCTGGGATGTGCCCAGCCACAATCAGATTGGCCGCCGCTTCGGCGACGTATTCAAACGGCTGCAGCAGGCCGAGATGATGGTCGCGGCGTAGCGCGGATCAGGTAGACCACCAGCAGCAGCACCGGGATGCCGATCGCTGCGGTGCCGGCAAAAAACAGTGCGTAGGCCTGCATCAGGCTGTGGTTCTGCTGCAGCTGCTCGACGATCACCCCGGAAAAGCCTTTGAGCGCCTTGCCGAGCAGCGCGTAGAACGAGCTGAGCAGGGCGTACTGCGTGGCGGTGTAGCCCAGGCTGGTCAGGCTCGACATATAGGCCACCAGCGCGGTGCCGGCGAAGCCGGTCGAGAAGTTGTCGATCGCCATCGCCGCGGCGAACAGCTGCAGGTCCGGTCCCGACAGGGCCAGCGCAGTGAACGCGAGATTCGACGCCGGGCCGACGATCGCACCGATGATCAGCGTCGTGCCGAAGCCGAAGCGCACCGCGCACAGGCCGCCGGCGGCGACGCCGGCGATGGTCAGCGGCACCATGCTGCTGCGCACCGCGCCGACGATTTGCTTGCTCAGGCCCAGGTCTGCGTAGAAAGGATTGGCCATCGGCCCCATCACGAAGTCGGCGACGCGGTAGATGCTGATCGCTGCCAGCATCAGCAGCGCCATGCGGCCATGGGCGCGGAAGAACGCGATGAACGGCCCGGCGATCGCGTCGAACAGGCCGCGCGCACTCCAGATCTGCGGCGCCGCAGCGAGCGCGGCGGCGACGCGCGGCTCGCGCGCCAGCAGCACGGCGATCACGCCGATGCCCATCGCCGCCGCCATCATCGCGTACGAGGCTTCCCAGCCGAGCCATCCGGCGACGATCAGGATCAGCGCGTCGGTCAGCAGCAGCGCGCCGCGGTAGCCGAGCTGGTAGGCCGCCGTCAGCAGGCCGAGTTCCTCGCCGCCGTCGGCGCTCTCGATGCGCCAGGCGTCGATCACCACGTCCTGTGTCGCCGAGGCGAACGCCGTGAGCAAGGCCAGCGCGCCGAACGCCAGCGCACCGCCTTCGATGCCGAGCAGCGCCATGCCGGCAAGGCCGCCGCCTGCGGCGAGCTGCGCCAGCAGCATCCAGCCGCGACGGCGGCCCAGCCAGCGGCCGGCCAGTGGTGCATCGCTGCGGTCGATCAGCGGCGCCCACAGGAACTTCAGCGAGTAGGCGAGGCCGACCCACGACAGGAAGCCGATCGCCGACAGCGTCATGCCGCCTTCGCGCAGCCAGAAGCCCAGCGTGTTGCCGACCAGCATGAACGGCAGGCCGGAGCTGAAGCCGAGCATCAGCATCAGGCTGACCTTGGGTCGCGACAGCGTGCGCGCGACGCGCAGCCATGCCGGCCCGGCCGGCGCGACCTCAGATGTCATAGTCCAGCGTCAGCGGCGCATGATCGGAGAAGCGGGTGTCCTTCCAGACCGCGGCCTTGCGCACGGTATCGCGCAGATTCGGCGTGATGACGTGGTAGTCGATCCGCCACCCGACATTGTTGGCCCAGGCCTGGCCGCGATTGCTCCACCAGGTATAGGCCTCGCCCTCGGTGTCCGGGTGCAGTGCGCGATAGGCGTCGACCCAGCCCTGGCCGTCCGGCGGTGGATTGAAAACGCGGTCGAGCCAGGCGCGCTCATGCGGCAGGAAGCCCGAGTTCTTCTGATTGCTGCGCCAGTTCTTGAGGTCGATGTTGCGGTGCGCGATGTTCCAGTCGCCGACCACGATGTAGCGGCGGCCGGACGCCAGCCAGTCCCGCATCACCGGCTGGAAGAAGGCGAGGAAGCGATCCTTGCTGGCCTGCCGCTCGGGCCCGGACGAGCCGGACGGCAGATAGAGCGAGACCACCGACAGATCGCCGTAGCGCAGTTCCAGATAGCGACCTTCGTCGTCGAACTCGGGCTCGCCCAGCTTGTCGAGCACGGTGTCCGGCTCCTTGCGCGCGAAGATGCCGACGCCGGCGTAACCCTTCTTCTGCGCATGGTTGAAATGCGCGTGCCAGCCGGCCGGCGAGAAGGTGAGGTCGCCTTCCAGATCGCTCAGCTGTGCCTTGATCTCCTGCAGGCACAGGAAGTCGGCATTCTGCTGCGGCAGCCAGTCGAACAGGCCCTTCCTGGCGGCCGAGCGGATGCCGTTGGCATTGAGCGAGATGACGCGCAAGGCGGACTCCTGGTGCGGGGAAAGCGGGATCAGGCCGTATCATACGGGCCTGATTCCCGTACCGCCTTGCCCATTCGCCCATGCACGCTTATCAATCCGAATTCCTGCAGCTCGCCCTCCGGCACGAGGTCCTGAAGTTCGGCAACTTCACCCTCAAGTCCGGCCGCCAGTCGCCGTATTTCTTCAACCTCGGCAACATTTCCTCCGGCGCCGCGATCCGCGCGCTCGGCCGTGGCTATGCGCAGGCGCTGCTCGAATCCGGCATCGAGTTCGACATGTTGTTCGGCCCCGCCTACAAGGGCATTCCGCTGGTGACGGCGGTGGCCTGCGCGCTGGCCGAGCAGGGTCGCGATCTGCCGTACGCCTACAACCGCAAGGAAGCCAAGGACCACGGCGAGGGCGGTGTGCTGGTCGGCGCCAAGCCCAGGGGTCGCGTGGTCATCGTCGACGACGTGCTGACCGCCGGTACCGCGCTGCGCGAGGCGGTGCGCCTGCTGCAGAGCGCCGGCGCCGAGCCGGTGGCGGCGGTGATCGCGCTCGACCGTCAGGAGAAAGCCGCCTCCGGTCTGTCGGCGGTCCAGGAAATGGAGCGCGATGCCAAGATTCGCGTCGTGCCGCTGGTCAACGTGCAGACCATCCTGGCGTTCCTGGCCGACGGCGGGGCCGTCGGTGCCGACACGCTGGCGGCAATCCGCGCCTACCAGGCGCAGTACGGAGTGAGTGCCTGAACCGATGGCGATGCGGCTGCTGAGCACAATGCTGTGCGTGGCGATGCTCGGTGCAAGCGGCATCGTGCAGGCGCAGCGCGTGCAGTGCTGGACCGATGACAAAGGGCAGCGCGCCTGCGCAGACCGCGTGCCGCCGCAGTACGCCAAGCAGGAGCGGCAGATTTTCGACGCGCAGGGCCGCGTGCTGCAGACGCGTCCGCGCGAGAAGACCGCGGCCGAGCTGGAGGCCGAGGCGCAGTCCGCGCAGTCTGCTGCGCTACAGCGCGAGCGCGAACAAAGGCAGCAGGACTACGACCGCTTCCTGCTCAGCACCTTCAACAGCGTCAGCGATCTGGAGCGCGCCCGCGACGAGCGCCTGCAGATCCTCGACGGCCGGCGCCAGCTGCTGGATCGCTCGATCGCCGAAAGCGAGAAGGCCGTGACGCAGCAGCAGCGGCGCATCGGCAACGCCGCCAAGGACGGCAAGACGCCGCCGGCGACGATGAGCAAGAAGCTGGCCGAACTGCAGCAGTCGTTGCGCGACGGGCGCCAGGCGGTCACGCAGATCGATGCCGAGAAGCTCCAGATCAACGGCAAGTACGCCGCCGACATCGAGCGGTACCGCCAGCTGCGCAGCAGCGATCCGGCAGCCCAGAAGCCGCCGCAGTAGCGCCCTTAGCCGCGGATCAGGGTGCCGATGCCCTGATCGGTGAACAGCTCCAGCAGCACCGAGTGTTCGAGTCGCCCGTCGATGATGTGCGCCGACTTCACGCCGCTGTTCACCGCATCCAGCGCGTAGCGGATCTTCGGCACCATGCCGCCGTAGATCGTGCCGTCGGCGATCAGGTCTTCGACTTGCGGGACCGTCAGCCCGGTCAGCACGCGGTCCTGCTTGTCGAGCACACCCGGCGCGTTGGTCAGGAAGATGATCTTCTCGGCCTGCAGCACCGCCGCGAGGCGACCGGCCGCGACGTCTGCATTGATGTTGAATGCCTCGCCATTCTCGCCGACGCCGACCGGCGCAATCACCGGAATGAAGCCGCCGGCTTCCAGGTGCGTGACGACGCGTGGATCGATCTTCTCGATCTCGCCGACCTGGCCGATGTCCTGGTGGCCGTCGAGCAGCATCTTGCGGGCGCGGATCATGCCGCCGTCCTTGCCGGTGAGCCCGACCGCGCGGCCGCCCTGCTGGTTGAGCGCAGCGACCACGGCCTTGTTGACCAGGCCGCCGAGCATCATCTCGACGACGTCCATGGTCTCGTCGTCGGTGACGCGCATGCCCTGGATGAACTCGCTCTTCTTGCCGAGCTTTTCCAGGTGCGCACCGATCTGCGGGCCGCCGCCGTGGACGACCACGGGGTTCATGCCGACCAGTTTCATCAGCACGATGTCGCGCGCGAACGAGCCGATCATCGTGTCGTCCTTCATCGCGTTGCCGCCGTACTTGACGACGATGGTCTTGCCGGCAAAACGACGGATATACGGCAGCGCCTCGGTGAGGACGCGGGCGATGGTCTGCGCGTTGGAAAGATCGATGCTCATGTTCTTTTAGGCCTTGCCGGTGCTGCCGAAACCGCCGCTGCCGCGGCCGCTGGCGTGGAAGTCGTTGACGATCTCGAACGCGGCCTGCACAACCGGCACGAAGACCAGTTGGGCGATGCGCTCGCCGGGATTGATGGTGAATGCCTGCTGGCCACGGTTCCAGCAGCTGACCATCAGCTCGCCCTGATAGTCGGAGTCGATCAGTCCGACCAGGTTGCCGAGCACGATGCCGTTCTTGTGGCCCAGGCCCGAGCGCGGCAGGATCACTGCGGCCAGGTTCGGATCGGCGATGTAGATGGCCAGGCCGGTCTTGATCAGCGTCGTCGCGCCGGGCGCCAGCGCCAGCGGGGCGTCGAGCAGTGCGCGCAGGTCCAGGCCGGCGGAGCCGTCGGTTGCGTAGGCCGGCAGCGGCAGCTCCGCGCCCAGGCGCGGGTCGAGAATTTTCAGCTGAATGTTTTTCTTCATGACTTCATCGGCGGCCGCTGCTGCGGCCGGTCGGCCCGGGATGTGGACAAGGGGAGGCGGTTTTCAGCGGCGTGCGCCGTAGCGTTCGGCGATCAGGCCTGCCAGCCCGCGCGCCAGTTCGGATTTGGACGCCTGCGGCAGCTCGCGCTCGCCGTCGCGCCAGAACACCGTCAGCGCGTTGTCGTCGCGATCGAAGGCGCGGCCGTTGCCAACCCAGTTGGCGGCGATCAGATCCAGCTTCTTGCGTGCCAGCTTGCCGCGCGCGTGCTCGGCCAGCTTCTCGGTCTCCGCAGCGAAGCCGACCACGAACAGCTGTGGCTGCGCCTCGCGCACGGCGCTGATGATGTCGGCATTGCGCGTCAGCGCCAGCTGCATCGTCGTGTCGTTCTTCTTGATCTTCTCGGTGGCCGGCAGCTCGACGCGGTAGTCGGCGACCGCCGCGCTGCCGACGAAGATCTGCGCGCCC
>CBINNP010000056.1:0-15432 GCA_966252075.1 uncultured Solimonas sp. | reverse complement strand
ATGCCGCGCCTGTCCGGACTCGAAGTGGTCAAGCGCATCCGCAGCTAAGTTCCCAGCGCACGCACGCTGGTACTGACGGTGCATGAGGAAGACGAGTACATCCTGCCGATCCTGCGCGCCGGCGCCAATGGCTTTCTCAACAAGGACACCTCGGTGTCCGAGCTGATGACCGCGATCAAATCGATCCACGCCGGCAAACCCTACTTCGGCCCACGGGCGACGCGCGCCCTGGCCGAGCGCCAGCACCGCAGCCGCCATCACGGCGACGATCCGTACGAAAGCCTCACCGCGCGCGAGCGCGAAGCCTTCCACCTGGTGATCCAGGGCAAGACCACCAAGGAAATCGCGCTGATCCTCGACATCGGCGTCAAGACCGCCGAGAACCACCGCGCGCGGATGATGGAGAAGCTCGGCCTGCGCAATACGGCCGAGGTCGTCCGTTTTGCCGCGCTGCGCGGCCTGCTGACGTAGGGCGGCTCGGGCGCGCAGCGCCGTGATCCGCTCTTGCATCGCTGCCTGATCCGGGCGTCGCGGCGGCTCAGCACCGTGGCCTGGGCCGCTCCGCATCGATGTCCGGAAACGGCTTCGACGGCCGGCTCGCCGACTTTCTCCGTCCCTTCCCTTACGCGCGCCACCAAGCGGCCGTTATACTTGCCGGGTTTCGCGGGCGCCGGTGCGCAGATGCAACCCCTCGATGGATGAGGCGGCAGCTCCGTAACGATTCTGACGACAATCCCGTAAAGAGGCTTTTTGCAATGAGCAATCAAGGCGTGGATCCCGGCCGGCGCCGGTTCCTGACGCTGACCACCTCCGTGGTGGGCGGTGCAGGTGCTGTGGCCGCTGTCTGGCCGTTTCTCGCATCGTTGAAGCCCAGTGAGCGCGCCAAAGCGCTCGGTGCTCCGGTGAAAATCGACATTGCCGGCGCCGAACCGGGCCAGCGTGTCACGGTCGCTTGGCGCGGCAAGCCGGTGTGGGTCATCAGGCGCACCCCGGAGATGCTGGCGAGCCTCAAGGCTGTCGAAGGCGAACTGCGCGATCCGGAGTCCAAGGAAAAGCAGCAGCCCGACTACATCAGCGGCGAAGCCCGCGCGGTCAAGCCGGAAGTGCTGGTGATGGTCGGCTCGTGCACGCACTTGGGTTGCTCGCCGACGTTCCGCCCGGACCATCCGGCGCCGGACGTCGATCCGAACTGGCAGGGCGGCTTCTACTGCCCCTGCCACGGCTCCAAGTTCGATCTCTCGGGCCGCGTCTACAAGGGCGTGCCGGCTCCGCTGAACCTCGCGGTGCCGCCGTACCGCTTCGAGACCGACACGCTGATCGTCGTCGGCGAAGACCCGAAGGGAGCTGCCTAATGGCCATCACCCCCAACCCGTACAAGACCACCGGCCTGCTCGGCTGGATCGACGACCGCTTCCCGCTGACCAAGCTGTGGAAGGATCATCTGTCCGAGTACTACGCACCGAAGAACTTCAACTTCTGGTACTTCTTCGGCTCGCTGGCGCTGCTGGTGCTGGTCAACCAGCTGCTGACCGGCATCTTCCTGACGATGCACTTCAAGCCGGACGCCGCCCAGGCCTGGGACAGCGTCGAGTACATCATGCGCGACGTGCCCTGGGGCAACGTCATCCGGTATCTGCACTCGACCGGCGCGAGCATGTTCTTCATCGTCGTCTACCTGCACATGTACCGCGGCCTGATCTACGGCTCGCACCGCAAGCCGCGCGAGCTGATCTGGCTGTTCGGCTGCCTGATCTTCCTGGTGCTGATGGCCGAGGCGTTCTGCGGCTACGTGCTGCCGTGGGGCAACATGAGCTACTGGGGCGCGCAGGTGATCATCTCGCTGTTCGGCGCGATTCCGGGCATCGGTGAAGAGCTCGTCATCTGGATCCAGGGTGACTACATCCCGGCCGACGCGACGCTCAACCGCCTGTTCTCGCTGCACGTCATCGCCCTGCCGTTCGTGCTCGTCGGCCTGGTCGTCGCGCATCTGATCGCGCTGCACGAAGTCGGCTCGAACAACCCGGACGGCGTCGAGATCAAGAAGAAGAAGGATCCGAACACCGGCATCCCGCTCGACGGCATCCCGTTCCACCCGTACTACACGGTCAAGGATCTGGTCGGCGTCGGCGCCTTCCTGATCGTCTTCCTCGGCGTGGTGTTCTTTGCGCCCGATGGCGGCGGTTACTTCCTGGAGAAGCCGAACTTCACGCCGGGCAACCCGCTGACGACGCCGGAGCACATCACGCCGGCGTGGTACTTCGGTTCGTTCTACGCGATGCTGCGTGCGGTGCCGGACAAGCTGCTGGGCGTCATCGTCATGTTCGGTGCGGTGCTGCTGCTGTTCTTCCTGCCGTGGCTGGACCGCTCGCCGGTCAAGTCGGTGCGCTACAAGGGCCCGATCTTCAAGATCGCGCTGTTCTTCTTCACCGTCAGCTTCATCCTGCTGAACTACTACGGCATGCAGCCGCCGTCGCCGGCGGGAACGCTGATCTCGCGCCTCGGCACGGTGATCTACTTCGCGTTCTTCCTGCTGATGCCCTTCTACTCCAAGTTCGACAAGACCAAGCCAGTCCCGGAGCGCGTGACCCATGATGCGCATTAAGAACAGCCTGAAGTCGCTGCTCGCCGTCGTCGCGCTCGGCATCGCCAGCCCGGTGCTGGCGTCCGGCGGCGCGGCGCTGCCCCTTGCGTTTAAGCCAGACCCGGACAACCAGGCCTCGGTCCAGCGCGGCGCCCGCAACTTCATGAACTACTGCTCGGGTTGCCACTCGATGCGCCTGCTGCGTTACAGCCGCATCGCCCAGGACCTGAAGATCCCGGAAGACCTGCTGAAGACCCATCTGATGTTCACCAGCGAGAAGCCGGGTGACCAGATCCATTCGGCGATGCCGGGCGAGCCGTCCAAGGTCTGGTTCGGCCAGCAGCCGCCGGACCTGACGGTGGAGACGCGCTTCCGCGGCGCCGACTGGGTCTACAACTACCTGATGACCTTCTACGTCGATCCGTCGCGTCCGCTGGGCACCAACAACCTGGTGCTGCCGGGCGCGTCGATGCCGCACGTGCTGGCCGACCTGCAGGGTCTGCAGATCAAGCCGGCGGAAGCGGCGCACGGCGAAGGCCACGGCGAAGAAGCGGGCCACGGCAGCCACCACGGCACCGGCCTGGAGCTGGCCAGCGCCGGCACGCTGTCGGCGGACGAGTACAAGAAGTTCGTCGCCGACACCGTGAACTTCATGAGCTACGCCGCTGAACCGGGCCGCGCGCATCGCATCGCGGTCGGCAGCAAGGTCATCCTGTTCCTGCTGGCCTTCACGGTTCTCGCCTACTTCCTCAAGCGCGAGTACTGGAAGGACATCCACTAAGGTCGTCACCGGCCTCGTGAGGCGCTGAATACGGCGCCGTTGCCGCGATCCGGCAACGGCGCCGTTTTTTTGCGCCCTCGTCTGGCACGCCTCCGGTCATCGCGATGCTGCTGCGGCTACCGGCACGGCCGCCGAGAGGTTACGCTGTCAGGATGCTTACATTCGCCGTCAAGTCCCCGCGCTGATGCCGATTCCCGGCAAGAGCCGCTACGTAATGGACGCGCGCCCTGCGCCGCGCGCCGGCCTGACCTTGTTCTGCGCACGCGAGCACCTGCCCTCGCTGTGGACCCGCATCGTTCTTGCCGAGAAGGACGTCGACGGCGCGCGCCTGGAATGGATCACGCCCAACCGACCGCACCAGGATCTGCTGGTGCTCAATCCGTCCGGGCTGCTGCCCACGCTCGCCGACCGCGACACGGTGCTGTTCCCGGCGTCGATCGTCGCCGAGTACCTGGATGAGCGTTATCCGCATCCGCGCTTGTCGCCGGCCGATCCCGCCGCGCGCGCGCGCTTGCGCATGCTGCTGGCGCGCTTCGATCAGGAGCTGTTCCCGCTGGCGGCGTCGATCGCCGCGGCGCCCAAGTCGCCCGAGGCCAAGCTGGCGCGCAAGCAGCTCGCCGATCACCTGCTGGCCAGCGCCCGGCTGTTCGGCGCGCGCGGCTGGTGTCTGGGCCTGGAATTCAATCTCGCCGATTGCGCGTTTGCCGCGCTGCTGGCCACGCTGCCAGCCCTGGGCCTCAAGCTGCCGGCCGATGCCACGCTGCAGCGCTACGCCGAACGACTGCTGGCGCGCCCCGCCGTACAATCGGCGCTTCGCCAGTCCTGAATGCTCATGTCCAAGTCCCGTCGCCCTTATCTGATCCGCGCCATCTTCGAATGGGCCTGCGACAACGGCTACACGCCACACTTGCTGGTGTCCGCCGACTATCCCGGTGTGGCCGTGCCGCGCCAGTATGTGCAGGAAGGCCGCATCACGCTCAACATCAGCCCGGTCGCCGTGCAAAGCCTCGATCTGCAGAGCGAGCCGATCTGGTTCTCCGCCCGCTTCGGCGGCCGCGCCTTCGACGTGCAGGTGCCGACCGGCGCGGTGCTGGCGGTGTTCGCGCGCGAAAATGGCGAAGGCGTGATGTTCGGCGAGACCGAACCGGCCGATCCGCAACAGGCCGCCGTTGCGGATGCGAACACCGATGCAGGTCCGGAGCCGGAACCGCCGAAGCCCAAGCCCGGCCGCCCGAACCTGCGCGTCGTCAAATAAAAGAACAGCCGCTCGATGCGGCTGTTCTTTCAATCAGGCTTCGTCGCCATGGGCTCGGCGCGTTCTTCTTGGCGCCGCCTCAGGGTCTTCGGTCTTTCGTCCTGGCCGCCTGGATGCCGATGGCGTACTCGCCGGCATCGATTTTTCCGTCGCCATTGCTGTCCCAATGCGTCCAGTGTTCAAGCATCTTGGGATCGGCTTCGTCGCGGCTGATGAAGCCGTCGCGATTCTTGTCGCCTTGCATGATCACCGTGTCGCTGCTCGGCGACGGCGCCTGCACGCGCTCACCGGCTGTGGCGGTACCGCACAGTGCCAGCAGGATCAGCAGCGTCGATGCGCGGATCAGAGGTACATATTCCATGGTGAGGCTCCGCTTCGATTGAAGCCCCAGCGCAGCACCGCGGCGGTGAACTCGCCCTGAACCTGACGACACCCTCAGATGCCCGGCAGCGCCTTGCCGGGATTGAGAATGCCCTTGGGATCGAAATTGCGCTTGAGCGCACGCATCAGCTCCAGCGTTTCCGCGGCGATCTCCCAGCCGACGAAATCGCGCTTCTCGATCCCCACGCCATGCTCGCCGGACAGCGTGCCGTCCAGATCGAGCACCAGCCGGAACACGTCATGCAGACAGGCATGCACCGCGCGCATCTGCCCCGGATCGTCGGGGTCTGCGAGCAGGTTGGTGTGCAGATTGCCATTGCCGGCGTGGCCGAAGTTGACGATGCGGATGCCATGTTTCGTCGACAGCGCAGCCAGGCCCGTCACCAGCTCGGGAATGCGCGTCACCGGCACCACCACGTCCTCGTTGACCTTCTTCGGCGCGATCTTGCGCAGCGATGGCGACAGCGCCTTGCGGCAAGCCCACAAGGCCTCGGTCTCGGCCGCGCTGGCGGCGGTTTTCAGCTCGATCAGCCCGGCGCCTTCGGCAGCGGCGGCCACGGCGCGCAAGGCGATGTCGATGGTCTGCGGATTGCCGTCGACCTCGATCAGCAGCATCGCGCCGACGCCGGCCGGCACGCCGGTCGGCCGGTAGGCCTCGGCCAATTGCACGGCGCCGCCGTCGAGGAACTCCAGCGCGCTCGGCGTCTCCGGCTGGTTCATCACCCGCGCCACCGCCTCGGCGGCGGACTTCACGTCGGCATAGCAGGCGCGCAGGGTCTGTGTCGCCGATGCGCGCGGCAGCAGCTTCAGCGTCGCCTCGGTGATCACCGCCAGCGTCCCCTCCGAGCCGACCAGCAAGCGTGTCAGGTCGTAGCCCACCACGCCCTTGGTCGTCGTACAGCCGGTCTTGATCGTGGTGCCGGTGCCGGTCACCGCGCGCAGGCCGAGCACGTTGTCGCGCGCGGTGCCGTACTTCACCGCGCGCGGCCCGCCGGCGCTGCAGCCGAGGTTGCCGCCGACCGTCGAGAATGCCGCGCTGGTCGGATCCGGCGCCCAGAACAGGCCGTGCTGCGCGGCCGCCGTCTGGATCTCGCTGTTGAGGCAGCCGGCTTCGCATTCGATCAGGCGATCGCCGGGCGAGACGCGCAGGATGCGGTTCATCCGTTCCAGCGACAGCACCACGCCGCCGGCGACCGGCACCGTCGCGCCGGTGGTATTGGTGCCGCGGCCGCGCACGACCAGCGGAACGCCGAACTCATGGCAGACGCCGACCACCGCCGCGACCTCGTCGTGGCCGAGCGCGAACACCACGGCCTGCGGCAGCGCGATGCGCTTGGAGTTGTCGTAGCCGTAGGCCAGACAGTCGGCCGGATCGCTCAGCAGGCGCTGCGCGCCGACGGCCTCGCGCAGTCGGCGCAGGGCGGCATCCGGCAGCGCGGCGCTCATCGGCGCGCTTCAGCTGGCCGGGAACAGCAGTTCGTCGATCGCATCGCAGAGGCAGTGCAGCAGCACGATGTGCACTTCCTGCACACGCGCGGTCACGCTGCTGGCGGCGCGCAGTTCGACGTCGCCGTCGCGCAGCATCGCCGCCATGCGGCCGCCGTCCTTGCCGGTCAGGGCAATGACCTGCAGGCCCTGCGCCTGCGCCGCCTCGATCGCACGAACCACGTTGGGCGAACTGCCGGAGGTGGAGATCGCCAGCAGCCAGTCGCCGGGCCGTCCCAGCGCCTCGACCTGCTTGGAGAACACGCGCTCGAAGCTGTAGTCGTTGGCGATGGCGGTGAGCGCCGAGGTGTCGACCGACAACGCGATGCCCGGCAGGCCGCGACGCTCGCGCTCGAAGCGGCCGGTCAGCTCGGCACTGAAGTGCTGCGCGTCCGCCGCCGAGCCGCCATTGCCGCAGGCCAGCACCTTGGCGCCGCTGCGCAGGCCTTCGGCCAGGCCCTGCGCGGCGCGCGCCAGCGCCGGCAGCACCTGCGCGAGCGTGGCCTGCTGCGCGGCGATGCTGGCTTCGAAATGCTGGCGGAAACGGGCTTCGAGCATGGGATCGGGGTCAGGAATTCCGGCCGCTATTGTGAACCGCCGGCAGCGATTTTTCAGATGCCGTCGAAGGCACCGCGAATCCACTGCGGACGGCCATCGTCGATGGCGACGACGTCGAAGCGCAGCGCCCGCTCGGCCTGTTGCGGATGCGCGGCCAGATACAGCTGCGTGGCGAGAATGATGCGCGCCCGCTTGCGCGCATCGATCGACTCGGCGGCACTGGCGAAGCGCGAGCTGCGCCGCGCGCGTACCTCGACGACCACCAGCGTGTCGCCGTCGCGCATCACCAGATCGAGTTCGCCGCCCTTGAAGCGCGCGTTGCGCGCCAGCAGCTTCAGGCCGCGCTGCTGCAGATAGCGCAGCGCGGCATCCTCGGCGGCGGCGCCATCCATGTGTGCTTCAGGGCGATAGCGACTGCAGCGTGGTGCCGGCGATCTGCGCACAGCCCAGCTGGCGGCTGATCACGCTGCTGCTGCTCCACTGCAGACGGCCGGTGACACCATCGACACCGTCGCCGACGCGCAGGCTGCCGCGCAGCAGGCCGCCCGCCAGCGTATAGGCGTCGCGGCCCATCGCGAACAGCCGCGGCGAGCCGCTGGCGCTGCCGAGGCCGGCAACCGCGCTGCGCTGCGCCGCGACCGCGCCGGTGCCGTCGATCAGCCACGGCGCGTCGCAGAAGCGCAGGCCGTTGAGATCGGCGCTCGGCTTGCCGTCGTAGACCAGCGAGGTCGCGTAGATCGGCAGATCGCCGACGCGGTTGAAGCGCAGCTGCGGGACCAGCAGCCGCGCGTCCTGCGCACGCGCGCCGACGAAGACCAGGTCGATGTCGTTGCGCCGCTGCGCCTCGAACTCGCTCTTCTGGCCGAGCACCGCGGTCAGTGCGTTGTGCCGCTCCTCGCTTGCGCTCATGCCCATCAGGCCGGCGATCAGCTTGGACTGATCGCTGACGCCCTGCGTGTAGCGCTCGGCCCGCACCACCGCGCCGCCACCGGCGCGCAGGGTCTGCTCGAATGCCGCCAGCACGCGCTGGCCCCATTCGCTGTTCGGCACCAGGGCCACCGCGCGGCGACGGTTCTGTGCCAGCGCCTGCGTGGCGGCGGCGCGCGCCTCGTCTTCCGGCGCCAGTCCGAACTGGAAGAAATTGAACGGCGTCGGCGTGCCGGCGTCGAGATAGTTGAGGCCGAGCACCGGCACCGGCGGCGCGTAGGCGGACAAGGCCGCGACGCCTTCCTTGGTCAGCGGCCCGACCAGCATCGTCGCGCCGTCGCCGAGCGCGCGCTGATAGGCCAGGCGCAGGCTGTCCGGCGTCGCGCCGATGTCGTACACGCGCAGCCGCGGATGCGCGGCGTCGGCGAAATAGGCGCTGAGGAAACCGTCGCGAACCGCCTCGGCGCTGCTCGCGTAGGCGCCGGACAGCGGCAGCAGCAGGGCGATGCTATAGCTGCCGCGCGCGGCGGGCATCGCGGGCACGGCCTGGTAGCTCGGCGCCTGCGCCTGCGGATAGACCGGCGGCGCGTGCACCGGCGCCTGTGCTTGCGCTGGCGGATAAACCGGCGCCGCCGCCTGCGCGACCGGCCGCGGCTGCGGGCGCGGGCGCAAGGGCTCGGGGCCATTGGCGCAGCCGTTGATCATCAGCGCCGGCATCAGCGCCAGGATGGTTTTGGGGAGCAGGGCTTTGAGCACCATAATGCGAAGTATGACATGCCCCTCAAGCAACTCCGGCTGCAAGCCGACCCCTTCCCCTCTCCCGCAAGCGGGAGAGGGGGGAACCACTCGCAGCGCGAGTGGTGGGGTGAGGGCTTCGTCGCCGCATCGAGCCGGCGCATGAGCAACGGCACGCCAGTGGTCGCCGGCCATCTCTATGTCGTCGCCACGCCGATCGGCAATCTCGGCGATCTGTCGCCGCGCGCGCAGGCGGTGCTCGGCGCGGTCGATGCGATCTGTGCCGAGGACACGCGCAACACCAGCGCACTGCTCGCCCACTTCGGCCTGAAGAAGCCGCTGCTGGCCGTGCATGAGCACAACGAGGACGAGATCTGCGCGCGACTGGTCGCGCGCCTGCAGGCCGGCGAGACGCTGGCACTGGTATCGGACGCCGGCACGCCGCTGATCTCCGATCCCGGCTTCGCGGTCGTGCGCGCCGCGCGCGATGCCGGTCTGCCGGTGCTGACGGTGCCGGGCCCCTGCGCGGCGATCGCGGCGCTGTCGATCTCCGGCCTGCCCAGCGACCGCTTCGTCTTCGAAGGCTTCCTGCCCGCCAAGTCGGCGGCGCGGCGCGAGCGGCTGCGCGCCTTCGCGGCCGAGACGCGCACGCTGATCGTCTACGAATCCAGCCACCGCATCGTCGACTGCGTGGATGACATCGCCGTCGAACTCGGCGCCGGGCGGCCGCTGTGCCTGGCGCGCGAGCTGAGCAAGCTCTACGAGCAGAGCCTCCGCGCGCCGGCCGCAGAGATCGCCGCCTGGCTGCGCAGCGATGCCAACCACACACGCGGCGAGTTCGTGCTGGCGATCGGCGGCGCGGCTGCCGATGCACAGCCGCAGCAGGCCGAGGGCGAGCGCGTGCTGCGCATCCTGCTCGGCGCCTCGCTGCCGGCATCGAGCGCCGCAAGACTCGCTGCCGAGATCAGCGGCGCGCGCAGGAAGGAGCTGTATGCGCTGGCGCTGCAGCTCGGCGGCGACGATCGCTAGCGCTGCAGGTACCGCCGCAGCGGCACGTTGTCGAGGAACAGCTCCTCCAATACGGCATTGCCGCGCCAGATCCGCACGCTGACATAGGCTGGCAACGTCGCCCTGGCGCGGCTGGCTTGCCGATAGGCACGCTCGGCCGCCGGCGCCAGCGCTTCGTCGAGGTAGTAGCGGTCGAACGGCAGCTCGACCCGCAGCTGGTCGGCGCCGCTCCAGCGCACGCGTGCCGCAAGATAAGGACCTCGTGCCGGCGGCGCGCGCAGCGCCTCGCTGAAGTAGGCGTAGCGGTCGCGGCCGACGCGCAGCGGCAGCCAGACGCGTTCGCCGGCGCGAAACGACAGGTCCGGCGGCAGGACGGCAGCGTCGAAGGCCAGCGTCACGTAACGGCCACGGAAGGGATCGGCCGGATCGACCGGCGCGGTACGGAAGTAGTAGCGCGCACCGGACTGCAGGGTGATTTCACTGCGCGCGACCAGCCAGGCCGGCACTGCCCATTGCAGCAGCGCCGCCGCGCACAACCCGGCCAGCAGCAGCGCGCGCCTCATGCCGACACCTGCGGGTGCAGTCTGCGGCGCAGCCAGGCGTGCGCGAACAGGAAGCCCAGGCCGATGGCGACGAAGGCGAGGCCGCGTGCGACGAACGACCATTCACCGCCGAAGAAGCGCAGCAGCACCAGCCCGGCCAGCAAGGTCAGGCCACTGCTGATCTGGCGCAGCTCGCGCTGGCGCAAGCCCTCGCGAATCAGCGCGATGCCGATCGCCAGCGCGTAGACATTGAGCGTGGCGGCCAGCACGGACGCATAAGTGGCAGCCTGCCCGCTCAGGCGCAGTGCGCCGAGCAGCAGCAGCGGCAGGCTCAAGGCCAGCAGCAACAGCCGCGCCTGCCGCAGCGCCAGCAGCGCCAGCGCGGCGATGCCCGCCGCCACGCCGCCGAGCACGGTCAGGCTCTGCCAGCCGGCCGCGGCAAAACCCATCTCGCCGCGGTAGGCGGTCCAGAAGCCGGGGAAGCTGGCACTGAGCACGAACACCGCCCAGCCGACTTCGCCATAGGCGCGCAGCGGCCGGCGCAGCCACAGGTTCTGCGTGTCGATCTGTGCGTCGAGCAGCAGCAACAGTGCGGCGCAGGCCGCGAGCCACAGCCAGATCAGGCCGTCGACCGACGGCAGCGACAGGCACAGCGCGATCAGCAGCTGCGGCACGAAGGCGCCGCCGAGCAGCAGGCTGCGCAAGGCCGCGCGCTGATCGCGCCAGCGCTGCAGCAGGTGCGGCAGCAGCGCAGCGAACGCCAGCACGACCAGTACGGGCTGCCGCGCGGTTTCGCTCTGCGCGCCGACCCAGCCACACAGCGCGCCACCGATGACGATCGCCAGCAGGCTGGCGTCGAGCACGTAGACCAGCGGCAGCGCCACCAGCGCGCAAACCAGCAGGTAACGGTCGAGATCGCTGGGAAAATGGAAGATCTGTCCGACCAATGCCAGCAGCGCCGCGAACGCCAGCGCCGCGAACAGCGCCGCGCTCTCGCGCCAGACGATCGAGTCTCGCCGCTTCAGCAGCGTCCACGCGCAGGCCGCCTGCCCGGCCGCCAGCGGCAGCGCCGCGAGTGTCAGACGCAGCGCCCGCGGCCACTGGTCCCAGTTGTGCGCGACCAGCAGGATCACGCCCAGTCCGACCAGCAGACTGCCCAGCACGGCCGACAGGCCGCGTGCGAAGCCGCCGTCGCTGAGCGCGTCGACGTAGCGCTCGCGCAGCCGCGCGGCGGTGGCGGCGTCGACCACGCCCTCGCGCTCCAGCTGCGGCAGTTCAGCCAGTAACCATGCGGCCTTGTTGCGAGCCATGCGCTATCTGTCTCCCGCTACCGTGATGTCGCGATTCAGATACAGCAACACAGCGATCAGCGCCAGCAGGATCAGCGCGCTGCTCGCCAGCGAGTAATGCACGCCGATCAGCGTGCCGAGCACGCCGACGCTGACACCGGAAAAGCTGCGCATGCCGAGCGCCGCCATGCCGTACAGGCCGAGCACGCGACCGCGGATTGCATCCGGCGCCGCCAGCTGCACCAGCGTCTGCGCCATCGAGTTGAACGACAGCTCCAGAAAGCCGACGCAGAACAGGATCGCCAGGGCGAAACCATAGCCCGGCGCCAGCGCGAACGCGGCGATCGCCACCGCCCACAGCGCCGCCAGCAGCAGCGCGCTGCGCGGCCGCGGCCTGAGCAGGCCGCGAAGCTCCAGCAGCAGGCCGGCGACCAGCGCGCCGGCCGCGTCGGCACCGAGCAAAGCGCTGTAGGCAAGCCCGGCGTCGCCGTGGCCGAGGTCATGCGCAAAGCCCGGCATCTGCGCCTGGTAGGCGTTGCCCACCATCAGCGCCGCGCCGCCGGCGAGCAGGGTCATGCTGACCAGCGTGCGCTGGCCGGCGATCTGGCGAATGGTGGCGACGATGTCGGCCAGGCCGCGCACGGCGCGCGTGGCGCGCGCCTGCCCTGCCCCGCGAAAACGCGGCCCGTAGGGCGCGCGCCATAGCCAGATCAGCATCGGCAGATAGATCAGCGCGTTGACGATGATGCCGAGCTTGGCCCCCAGCCCCAGCAGCAGCGCGCTGCCGATCACCGGGCCGGCCAGCATGCCGAAGTAGCGGCCGGTGGCATTGATGCGCACCGCGCTGGGCAGCAGCGCCGGGCCGGCGATGTCGTACAGCAGCACCTGGCTCGGCGTGGTCCACAACACGCCGGCGAAGCCATGCAGCGTCAGCAGGATCACGGCGTGCCAGACCTGCAGCACGTCGAACGCGAACAGCAGGCCCCAGCTGATCGACACGCCGATGAACAGCAGGACGCCGAGCTGGATCAGGCGGCGCGGGTCGAAACGGTCCGCCAGGCCGCCGGCCCAGACCGACAGCAAGAGATACGGCACCCAGTGCGAGATCACCGCGAAACCGCCGAGCGCCGGCGACTGGAACGTCTGGAACATCACCCAGTAGCTGATCACGTGCTCGACGTTGTCCGCCATCATCGTCAGCGTGTTGACGACGAGGAACTGGCGGAAACCCGGGTGACGCAGCGCCGCGAACGATGGCGGCCGGGGCGCGGCGTTCGGCGCGGCCGCAGTCATCAGGCGCGGTGATAGGGATGATTGACGAGCAGGCTCCAGGCGCGGAACAGCTGCTCGGCGAGCAGCACGCGCACCAGCGCGTGCGGCAGCGTCAGCTTCGACAGCGCCCACTTCTGCTCGGCGCGCGCCAGCACTTCCGGCGCGTGGCCGTCGGGTCCGCCGACCAGCAGGCAGGTGTCGCGGCCAGACTGCATCCAGTCCTTCAACGCGGCCGACCACTCGACGCTGGTCTTCTCGCGGCCGTGCTCGTCGAGCGCGATCACCAGCGCATCGCGCGGCAAGGCCTTGAGGATCTTCTCGCCCTCCTGCTGCTTGGCGCGGGCGATGTCGCTGTTCTTGCCGCGCTGTGCCGGCGCGATCTCGACCAGTTCGAGCCGGCACTCATGCGGCAGCCGCGCCGCGTAGTCGCGATACGCGGTCTCCACCCACTCAGGCATCTTGGTGCCGACCGCGATCAGCCAGACGCGCATGCCGGTGTCGCGCGCTAGGCGCGCGCTAGGCGCGCGCGGCAGTCTTCTTGCGCGGCGCGGCTTTCTTGGCGGCGCTCTTGGGCGCGGCCGCGGGCTTGGCCGCACGTGTGCTCGCGGCCTTCGACGCGGTCTTCCGGGCGGTCTTCTTCACCGCCTTTCCGGCCGGCCGGGCAGCGTCGCTCTTGCGGGCAGTCTTGCGCGGCGCGGCACGCTTGGGCTTGGCTTCGAAGGCCTCTTCGACCGGCGCTTCCACCGTCCACAGCTTTTCAAGCTGATAGAACACCCGCGCCTGCGCCTGCATGACGTGAACGACCACGCCGCCGAGGTCGACGAGCACCCACTCGCCCATGTCGAGACCCTCGATGCCGAGCGGCGGATAGCCGGCCTTCTTGGCATCCTCGCCGACGTTCTGCGCCAGCGCCTTGACGTGTCGACTCGAAGTGCCGGTGCAGATGATCATCGTGTCCGTCACCGTGGTCAGCTTCTCCACGTCGAGTACGAGAATGTTCTGGCCCTTGAGGTCTTCCAGCGCGTTGACAGCCAGCTGGGCAAGGGGGTCTAGGCGTTTAGTGTTGCGTGGCATCGTCATCCTGCATTAGCGCCGCGCGATCGGCGGTGGTCATCATGTTCAAGATCGCGTCCGGCACCAGCCCGCGGATCGATCGTCCCTGCTTGAGCAGGCGACGCACCCGCGTCGACGAGATGTCGAGTTGCGGTAATTCAAGTGGCAGCCAGAGGCCGGCCGGGGTGTCGTGCAGATCGGCGGCACTGCTGGCGGCGCGGCCGGCCAGCACACTGGCGGTCTCGGCGCCCGGCTGCAGCTCGCTGCCCGGCCGCACGATCACCGCCAGATGCGCGAATTCGAGAATGCGCTGCCACTGCCGCCAGGTATCGAAATGCAGGAAGGCGTCGCTGCCCATCAGCAGCACCAGCGCCGCGCGCGGAAATTCCGCGTGCAGTTCTTCCAGCGTGTCGATGGTGTACGACAGACCGTCGCGCAGCATTTCGCGGTCGTCGGGGATCAGGCCCTTCTCGCGGCGCACCGCGGCCTTCAGCCATTCCAGGCGCCGCTGCGCCGACACGCGCGACTCCGGACGGTGCGAGGCCCGCGCGGTCGGGATCAAGCGCACCTGCGTCAGGTCGAGGCGGTCGCGGGCCTCGATCGCCGCGCGCAGATGACCGTTATGGAACGGCGCGAACGCGCCGCCGAGGATGCCGATCGCCTTCATCGAAACGCGCGCCTCTTGCAGCGAGTAAGGAAGCAGCGGCTCACTGCAGGTGGGCGCTCGAACGCATCAACGGACGCTGCCGTCGCCAAGCACGACCCACTTGACCGAGGTCAGGCCTTCCAGACCGACCGGGCCACGGGCGTGGAATTTATCCGTGCTGATGCCGATTTCGGCGCCCAAGCCGTACTCGTAGCCGTCGGCAAAACGCGTCGAGGCATTGATCATCACCGATGCCGAATCGACCTCGCGCAGGAAGCGGCGGATCTTCGTGTAGTTCTCGGTGACGATCGCATCGGTGTGATGCGAGCCGTAGGTCTCGATGTGGTCGATCGCCTGATCGAGGCCGTCGACGATGCGGATCGACAGGATCGGCGCCAGATACTCGGTGCGCCAGTCTTCTTCGGTCGCCGCTTGCGCCTCCGGCAGGATCTTGCGCGTGCGCTCGCAGCCGCGCAGCTCGACGCCGGCTTCGCTGTAGATCTCGGCCAGCGTCGGCAGCAGCCTGGCGGCGATCGGCTTGTCGACCAGCAGCGTCTCCATCGTGTTGCAGGTGCCGTAGCGATGGGTCTTGGCGTTGACCGCGACCGCGACCGCCTTTTCCAGATCGGCCTCGGCATCGACGTAGACGTGGCAGATGCCGTCGAGATGCTTGATCACCGGCACGCGCGCGGCGTCCGACACCGCCGCGACCAGGCCCTTGCCGCCGCGCGGGATGATGACATCGACGTACTGCGGCATCGCCACCAGTTCGGTGACAGCGCCGCGGTCGGTGATGTCGAGTACCTGGATCGCGTCCTTGGGCAGGCCGGCCTCCACCAGCGCGCGCTCGATGCAATGCGCGATCCGCAGATTGGAACGCAGCGCTTCCGAGCCGCCGCGCAGGATCGCCGCGTTGCCG
>CBINNP010000055.1:0-15459 GCA_966252075.1 uncultured Solimonas sp. | reverse complement strand
GGTCGTCGCCGACGAACAGGTCCGGGCCTTCGACCAGTTCGATGCCCATCTGCTGGGCCAGCCAGGCATGCTCGAAGTAGGCGGAGTTGTAGATTCCGGGCGTCAGCAGCGCGATCGACGGCATGTCGCCGGGGCGCGGCGACATCGCCGCCAGCATGTCGTAGAGCTGCGCCGGATAGCCGTCGACCGGCAGGATCGCGCCGGTGCCGAACAGCTCCGGGAACACGCGCTTGGTGACCTGGCGGTTCTCGACCATGTAGCTGACGCCGCTGGGCACGCGCAGGTTGTCCTCGAGCACATACAGCGTGCCGTCGACGTCGCGGACCAGATCGCTGCCGCAGATATGCGCCCAGACGCCGCCGCGCGGCCGCATGCCGACGCACTGCGGGCGGAAGTTGACCGACTCTTCGAGCAGATCCGCCGGAAAGACCTTGTCGCGGATGATCTTCTGCGCGCCGTAGATGTCCTGGATGAACATGTTCAGCGCCTGCGCACGCTGCTTGAGGCCGGCCTCGGTGCGTTGCCACTCGGACTTCGGCAACGTGCGCGGAATGATGTCGAATGGCCAGGACCGGTCGACGTTGCGGCCTTCCGAATAGACGGTGAAGGTGATGCCCATCACCTTGATGGCCAACTCGGCGGCGAGGCGCCGGTCGGCGAGTTCGGCGGTGCTCAGGCCGCCCAGGTAATCGACGAGATGCTGCGCCGCCGGCCGCGCGTGGCCGGGCGAGACAAACAGTTCGTCGTGAAATCCGTTACAGCGGTACTGGCTCCAGTCGATCGCCATGCCGGCCGTTTCTCTTATCGTTGGTACGTCTCTTGTGGACGCCGCCGAGGCGTGCTCCGGGCTTCCGGAACGCCAGTGCAGCATGCGCATCCTTACTACCCGTTGAAGCAAAACGCAGGCCAGCTCCATGCCTGCAGGCTGGGCGTGCCGGCACCGATCCACAGGCTGACGGTGTCGCGGCGCCCGAACTGTGTAGAATTTCACGAATTCGTTTGCTCTCTCATGACGCCAAATAAAGCGCTGGAATTCAAGGGGCGGATGCTGTCGTTGACACGCGTGCGCGTGCTCGACGCCGATCCGGCCGCCATCAACGCGCAGCTGCGCGATTTCGCCCGGCAGATGCCGCAGGCGGTGATCGGCATGCCGGTGCTGCTGGAGTCCGACCTCGCCTTCGCGATCGAGCCGGTCTTCGACGCGCTGCGCCAGGTCGGCATGCAGCCGCTGGGCGTGGTCGAGGGACCGCTGGCGGCGGCGGCCCGCGCCGCTGGCATCCCGGTGTTGCCGGTCGAGGCACCGGGCCGCGCACGGCCGCTGCCGGAAGCCGCCGCCGCGCCGCCGCCGGCTGCCGCGCCGGCGCCCGTGGCCGCCACGCCTGCTGCGCCGCGCCGCAGCCGGGTGATCGCCGAGCCCGTGCGGTCCGGACAACAGGTTTACGTGCCGGACGGCGATCTGGTGGTGCTGGCGACGGTCAGTCCCGGCGCCGAGGTGGTGGCCGACGGCTGCGTCCACATTTACGGTGCGCTACGCGGTCGGGCGATCGCCGGCGCACGCGGCGACACCGCGGCGCGTGTGTTCTGCCGCAAGTTCGAGGCCGAGCTGGTGGCGGTGGCCGGTGTCTACGCAGTGGCCGAGCAGATGCAGGGCGGCCTGCGCGGCCAGGCGGCGCAAGCCTGGCTGGCCGATGGCAAACTGAAGATCGAACGCTTGGAAGGCTGACGCGAGGGGGCCGGGCGATCGAAATCGAGCAGGCGAGGCAAGGCGTTCTGAGCCCTGGATGGCCAAAACGGCGAAGCCACAGCCGCCCGTGTTTCTGTCGTGGGGGCTTTGCGGCGTCAGCCGCTTACAAAACATCTCAAAGGGTGAACCGTGGCAAAAATCGTCGTAGTGACCTCCGGTAAAGGCGGCGTCGGCAAGACGACCACCAGTGCATCGTTCTCCACGGGCCTGGCGATGCGCGGTTACAAGACCGTGGTCATCGATTTCGACGTCGGCCTGCGCAACCTGGATCTGATCATGGGTTGCGAGCGGCGTGTGGTTTTCGACTTCGTGAACGTCATCCATGGAGAAGCCAATCTCCGCCAGGCGCTGATCAAGGACAAGACCTACGAGAATCTCTACATCCTGGCGGCCAGCCAGACGCGCGACAAAGACGCGTTGAGCGAGGAGGGCGTCGAGCGCGTCCTCACCGAACTGGCCAAGGATTTCGACTACATCGTCTGCGACTCGCCGGCCGGCATCGAGCGTGGCGCCCATCTGGCGATGTACTTCGCCGACGAGGCGCTGGTCGTCACCAATCCGGAAGTCTCCAGTGTGCGCGATTCCGATCGCGTGCTGGGCCTGTTGTCGAGCAAGACCAAGAGGGTCGAAAGCGGCAACGGCCGTGTCAAGGAGCACCTAGTGCTGACGCGCTACAACCCGGCGCGGGTCGCCAAGGGCGAGATGCTGTCGATCGAGGACGTCAAGGAGATCCTGGCGATTCCGCTGCTTGGCGTGATTCCCGAATCGCCGTCGGTGCTCACTTCGTCGAACGCCGGCGCACCGGTGATCGCCAACAAGGAGGCCGATGCCGGCCGCGCCTACGAGGACGTGGTGGCGCGCTTCCTCGGCGAGGAACGCGAACATCGCTTCATCACGGCTGAGAAGAAGGGCTTGCTCGGCCGTCTGTTCGGAGGCTAAGCCATGGCATTGGACTGGCTGAAGTTTTTTCGTAACGAGCCGAAGAACACGGCATCACTGGCCAAGGAGCGCTTGAAGGTCGTCGTCGCGCACCAGCGGGAAGGTCGCGCCGGCACCGGGCCGGTATATCTGCCGAAACTGCGCGAAGAGCTGCTGATGGTCGTGCGCAAGTACGTCCAGGTTCCAGACAACGCGGTGCACGTCAACGTGCAGCGCGAGGATGGCCTGGAAGTGCTGGAAATGAACATCACGCTGCCCGACGCCAGCTGATCGGCCGCCAGCCCGGGCTCGCTACACAAGCGCTGCTAACAGCGCTGGCCGCCGACATGCGGCCGGATACTCGTGCGCGGGCAGGGGTTTTTCCCTAAACTGCGCGGCCCTGCTGTCTGGACTTTGCTGGAGATTGTAGTTGCCATGGTTGCTCTTGCCACCGAAACCGTACTGACGGTTCGTCACTGGAACGACACACTGTTCAGCTTCACCTGCACGCGCGACACCTCGTTACGCTTTCGCAACGGCCAGTTCGTGATGATCGGTCTGCAGGTCAACGGCAAGCCGCTGATGCGTGCGTACAGCATCGCCAGCACGAACTACGACGACACCCTCGAGTTCTTCAGCATCAAGGTCGAGAACGGCCCGCTGACCTCGCGCCTGCAGCATCTGAAGGTCGGCGATGAGCTGATCGTCAGCCGCAAGCCGACCGGCACGCTGGTGCTGGACGATCTCAAGCCGGGCAAGAATCTCTATCTGCTTGGTACCGGCACGGGCCTGGCGCCGTTCATGTCGCTGATCCGCGATCCTGAAACCTACGAGCGCTTCGAGAAGGTCGTGCTGGTGCACGGCGTACGCAAGGTCAACGATCTGGCCTATTACGACTACATCAGCACCGAATTGCCGCAAGACGAGGTGCTGGGCGAAATGGTCCGCGAGCAGCTGATCTACTATCCGACGGTGACGCGGGAGCCGTTCCGTAATCAGGGCCGCCTGACCGACCTGTTCGAGAACGGCAAGTTGTGCGAGGACATCGGTCTGCCGCAGCTGAACCCGGAAACCGATCGCGTGATGATGTGCGGCAGCCCGACCATGCTGACCGACACCTGCGCGATCCTCGACAAGCGCGGGTTCCAGATCTCGCCGCATATCGGTACGCCGGGCGATTACGTCATCGAGCGCGCCTTCGTCGAGAAGTAAGCCCCGCGAGGTGCAAAAAAGCCCCGGCGTTGCCGGGGCTTTTTCGTTGCTGGGGCTACTTGCTCCGCAACTCCTTGCGCAGCACCTTGCCGACATTGCTCTTCGGCAGTTCCTTGATGAAGACGATGTGCCGCGGCTGCTTGTAGCCAGTGAGGTTCTGCTGACAGTACTCGCGCAGCTGGTGCTCGCTCAGCTGCGGGTCCTTGCGGACCACAAAAAGCTTCACCGCTTCGCCGGACCTTTCGTCCGGGACACCGACGCAGGCGCATTCGAGGACGCCTGGATGCAGTGCCACGACATTCTCGATCTCGTTCGGGTAGACGTTGAAGCCCGAGACCAGAATCATGTCCTTCTTGCGGTCGACGATGCGCAGGTAGCCCTGCGCTTCGAGCACGACCATGTCCCCGGTGCGCAGCAGGCCGTCGCTGGTGAAGACCTTGGCGGTTTCCTCCGGTTTCTGCCAGTAGCCCTGCATGACCTGCGGGCCGCGTACGCACAGTTCGCCGGGGCTGCCGGACGCGACATCGCGGTTGTCGTCGTCACGCAGCGCCACGTCGGTGGACGGCAAGGGCAGGCCGATGGTGCCGTTCCACGGCGAGCCCGTGACCGAAAAGCTGACCACCGGCGAGCATTCGGTCAGGCCGTAGCCTTCGGTCAGGGGGCAGCCGGTGGTGCGCTGCCAGCGCTCGGCGACCGCCTGCTGGACCGCGGTGCCGCCACCCACCGACAGCTTGAGCGTGGAGAAGTCCAGCTCGGCAAAACCCGGTGTATGCAGCAGGCCATTGAACAGCGTGTTGACGCCGGTAATCGCGGTAAAGCCGCTGCCACGCAGCGTGGTGACGAAGCCCGGCATGTCGCGCGGGTTGGTGATCAGCAGGTTGCGGCCGCCATGCTTCAGAAAAAGCAGGGCGTTCACTGTCAGCGCAAAGATGTGATACAGCGGCAGTGCGGTGACGATCACCTCGGCGCCGTCCGTGAGCTTCGGGCCCATCCAGGCGCTGATCTGCTGCAGGTTGGCGACGGCGTTGCCATGCGTCAGCACGGCGCCCTTGGCCATGCCGGTGGTGCCGCCGGTGTACTGCAGGAAGGCGATGTCGTCATGCCCCAAAGCGACGCGCGCCGGCGCGCGGTTGCGGCCTCGGCGCAATGCCTGACGCAGCGGCACGCTGCCAGCGATCTTCCAGGCTGACACCATCTTGCGGACGTGCTTGACCACGAAATTGGTCAGCCAGCGCACCGGCGCGGCCGCCAGATCACCAATCTGCGTGCTGATCACCATGCGCACAGCGGTCTTGCCGATCACCTGCTGCAGTGTCGCGCAGAAATTTTCGACGACCACGATCGCGACTGCGCCGCTGTCGCGCAACTGGTGTTCCAGCTCGCGCGGCGTGTAAAGCGGGTTGACGTTGACGACGACGAGGCCGGCGCGCAGCACGCCGAACAGCGCCAGCGGGTACTGCAGCAGATTCGGCATCATCAGCGCGACGCGGTCGCCGCGCTGCAGGCCGGCGAGCTGCAGATAGGCGGCGAAGTCGCGGCTCAGGCGGTCGAGATCGGTGAAGCGCAGCGTCGTGCCCATGCACTCGTAGGCGATCTGCTCGCCGTAGCGCGCGCAACTTTGTTCCAGTACGTCCACCAGCGAGGCATAGGCCTGAAGATCCACCGTGCGCGGCATGCCGGGCGGATAGGCGGAAAACCATGGGCGATCCGCCAGTGTAGCGGGGCTTTCCATCACTTCTCCTGGATCTTGTCGTTGTCGCCCTGGGTGGTGCCGGACTTGCCGAGCAGCCAGTCGCGGACGCTGAGCCCGCGGTGACGGGCCTCGAAATCGGCTTCGGCCTGTTCCAGCAGCCCGCGCGCCTCGCGCGCCAGTGTCAGCCGTGTCGCCGGAATACCGCCGCCGCCAGTGCGGGCCAGCTGCCAGAGCCTCGCCAGCGGAATCGATTCGAGGTCGACAGCCGGCATCAGCAGCGTGCGGCTGCGGCCGGATTCAGTCAGCAGCCCGTGGAACAGCAACTGCTCGACCATGCGCTGCACATGTTCCGGCTCGGCGCCGAGGGCAAGGCTCAGCTCTTCCTCGGTATAGCCCTGCTCGCCGCGCACGAAGCGCTGGCCGCAGAGCGCCATGATCATCAGCGCCAGATACTCCATCTCGCGGCCGCCGAGCAGGGTCGGCGCGCGCTGCGGTTTCAGGTGCTCCGGGTGCTGCACGTAAAACGCCAGCTGGCAGCCGATCAGCAGGATCATCCAGCCGACGTAGATCCAGATCAGCAGGAAGATCAGGATCGCGAAGCTGGAGTAGATCGCGTTGTAGTTGGTAGCGCCGGCGACGAACGAGGCGAACGCCAGACTGCCGCTCTGCCACAGCAGGCCGGCGACCACGCCGCCCAGCGCCGCCGCGCGGGGTCTGACCCGCGTATTCGGCACGAAGGCGTAGACGAAGGTGAACAGGCCGACGATCAGCAGATAGGGAACCAGCTTGCCTAGCAGGTAGACCAGGTAGCCGAACGGTTCGATCCGCGCCAGGCCGGAAACCAGTGCCGAGCTCATCACGCTGGCGGTGATGCCGATCGCGGTGAAGATCAGCACCGGGCCTATCGTCAGCACCGCGAAGTACTCGCCGAGCTTCTGCGACAGCGGACGCGGCCGCTCGACGCGCCAGACATAGTTGAAGCTGCTCTCGACCTTCTGGATCAGCGACAGTGCCGACCAGAACAGCAGCGCCACGCCCAGCGAGCCGAGCACGCCGACCTGGATCTTCTCGATGAAGCCGACCACATTGCTGGCCAGTTCCTCGGCCTGGGCGCCGAGCGGGGCAAGGAACTCGAGCAGGAAGGGCCTGAGCGCATTGTGCGCACCCAGCGCCTTGAGCACCGAGAACGCCAGCGCCAGCAAAGGCACGATCGACAGCAGCGTGGTGTAGACCAGGCTCATCGCGCGCATCGTCAGCTGACCGTCGATGAGGTCGCGGGCGATCACGAAAACATAGCGGCCGAGCTGCTCGAAGCGACGCGGCGGCTGATTCGGATCATGGGTCCACAAGCGTGCGCGCAGGCGCTGCAGATAGCGTTCCATCGGTCGAGGATAACAACCGGCCCTTGCTCATGTCCTCGGCGATCCGGGCGCCGCGACGGCGACCGTTGGTCGGCTGGCGCGCCGGCGCGCGTTGACATCAAACGCTCAGTTGCTATGCTGTGCCGCAGCATTGTTGCATCGCAACAAGCTCCCGATAAGCCCGAATTCTTCGAGTCGACGACCCAAACAGGAGTGCCGCATGAGTGTTGAAACGATCATCAGCGATGTGAAAACCAAGGCCGATCTCGTCGTCTCGCGCGGCCAGGAAGTCCTGGAAGTCAGCGTCGAGACGCTGAAGGCTGCCAACAGCATCGTCATCGAAGGCGTGCAGGAACTGGTCGACACCAACGTCGCCGCCGGCAAGGAACTCGCCTCGCTCGTGCAGACCAGCTACAGCAAGGCGGTCGCCGATGGCCTCAAGGCCGTCGCCGCCAATCCGGTCGCCTACGTGCCGGAAGGCAAGGCCACCGTGGTCAGCGCGTACAACGATTCGCTCAAGGTCGTCACCAAGACCGGCGATGAACTGGCCAAGACGCTGAAGGGTGGTGTCGATACGATCTCGGCGAAGATCCAGGGGCAGAAGACCAAGGTCGCCAAGGCCGCCAAGAAGGCTGCCAAGAAGACCACTGCCAAGGCCAAGAAGGCGGTCAAGGTTGCCAAGAAGAAGGCCGAGGTCGCAGTCGAAGCCTAAGTCACGCGGGCAGGACAGCGGCCGGCACCGCTTGCGGAGCCAGCCAAAGAGGGGCGGGTTGATCCCGCCCTTTTTGTTTGCGCGTCAAACGGCGCGCTCAGTCCTGCGCAGGTTCCACTTCTGCGCTCGCAGCGACCTTCTTGGCGGCGCGCGCTTTGCGGCTGCGCTTGCGCGGCGCCGCTGCGCTCTTGCGACGCGCCTTGCCGGTCGGGCTGCGGGCCGCCGCAGGGGTTTCGTCGGTGTCTAGGCGGAAGCGTCCGGCCAGCTTCTTCCACGCCGGATTGCGACGCAGCACGTCGATGTTGTTGCGGACGAACTGCTGCGCGTCGAAATCGCCGGCCGCGCCGATTTTGTCGCGCAGGAAGGCGATCACATCCTCCTGCAGGCCCGAGACATCGGGCAGGCCGAGAAAACGGCGCAGCTCCTCGGGGCGGAGGTCGATCTCGATCTTGATCTGCATGAGCGGCTTGCTCCCGATGCGGGTGAGTGAGGGCCCTCAATGGGCGCCGGCGGCGACCACGAACAAGCCCACCGTGCAGGCCATGGCGCCGAACCAGACCAGCGAGCGCAGCGTGGCCTGGTCGACGATATAGCAGATGCCGAACAGCAGGCGCAGCACCAGGTAGGCGATCGCCAGCAGATCGGCCGTCGGATTCGGTCCGGCGACGACGTGGGCGATGATCGCCGCCGCCGCGAACGGCGGAAAGCCTTCGAAGGTGTTGAGCTGCGCCCAGTGCGCGCGCTTGCGCCAGCCGCTGCACTGCTCCAGGTATTCGCGCGGCCGGGCGTTGTCGAAGCGCCGGCTGCTCTTGGCGACGATCGTGAACAGGAACGGCTGCAAGCTCGCAACCAGTACGCACCACAGCGCAATCGTCATCTTGGTGACTCCCCCTGGCTCGTTGTGCGGCGAGCATAACAGCCCGATCACCGCCGGCGACTTGGCAGCCGCGCTCAAGCGCGATGGCTGAGCCAGAAGGCGGCCACCCCGTTCATCATCATCTCGACCGCGATCGTCACCAGCAGCAGGCCCATCAGGCGCTCGACCGCGGTGAGGCCGCGCTCACCGAGCAGGCGGCGCAGCCGCACCGCGCTGAGCATGATCGGCAGGCAGGCGCCCCAGGCCAGCAGCACCGCTGCGATCCATTCCAGCCAGCGCGCCGGCTCGCGGCTCATCATCAGCAGCACGGTCGCCAGCGCCGACGGGCCCGCCACATAGGGAATCGCCAGCGGCACCAGGAAGGGCTCGGCGTTCGGCGCCTCGTCGCCGTGACGCTCGGCCACCGGAAAGACCATGCGCAGCGCGATCAGCATCAGGATCACGCCGCCGGCCACCGTCAGCGCCGGTTGCGAAAGGCCGAGCAGACGCAGCAGGTGGCCGCCGGCGAGCAGGAAGATCAGCAGCGTCGCCAGCGCAAAGCTCATCTCGCGCAGGATCACCGGCCGCAGCCGCGCGGCCGGCACACGCCTGAGCGCCGTCAGGAACAGCGGCACATTGCCCAGCGGGTCCATCACCAGGAACAGCAGCACGGCGGCGGAGGCGATGCTCATGCGCGCCGGCCGGGGCTCATTCGCCGGTCAGCAGCCGCTGCGCCTCGCGATACTTGGCGGCGGTCTTGGCGATGATCTCTTCCGGCAGCGTCGGGCCGGGCGCCTTCTTGTCCCAGTCCAGGGTTTCCAGGTAGTCGCGCACGAACTGCTTGTCGAAGCTCGGCGGGCTGATGCCGGGGCGGTAGGTCTCGGCCGGCCAGAAGCGCGAGGAGTCCGGCGTCAGCGCCTCATCGATCAGGTGCAGGCGGCCGTCCTCGTCGACGCCGAACTCGAACTTGGTGTCGGCGATGATGATGCCGCGCGTCGCCGCGTACTCGGCGGCCTCGCGGTACAGCGCCAGCGTGGTGTCGCGGACCTGCGCCGCCAGCGACGCGCCGATGCGGCGCTCGACCTCGGCATATGAGATGTTCTCGTCGTGCTGGCCGACCGGCGCCTTGTCGGCCGG
The DNA here is from genome assembly GCA_966252075.1 of uncultured Solimonas sp. Classification (GTDB taxonomy): domain Bacteria; phylum Pseudomonadota; class Gammaproteobacteria; order Nevskiales; family Nevskiaceae; genus Solimonas. Next base: position 5,826 of record CBINNP010000055.1, on the reverse strand, counting down.
CGTGAAGATCGGCTCCGGCAGGCGGTCGGCCAGCTGCAGCCCGGCCGGCAGCGCGATGCCGCAGACAGCGCCGGTCTTCTGGTAATCCTTCCAGCCGCTGCCGATCAGATGGCCGCGCACCACGGCTTCGATCGGCAGCGCCTTGAGCTTGCGGGCGACCACGCTGCGGCCGGCGATCTGGCGGATCTCGTCGGCGTTGAGGTGCTGCGCCAGATCGACGTCAGGCGCCAGATGGTTGGGCACCAGATGCGTGAAGCGCGCCATCCAGAAATTGCTGACGGCGGTGAGCACCGCGCCCTTGCCCGGGATCGGTTGCGGCAGGATCACGTCGAAGGCCGACAGCCGGTCGGTGGTGACGATCAGCAGGTGCGAATCACCCAGCGCGTAGATGTCGCGGACCTTGCCCTGATGGAGGCGCGGGACGCTGCTGAGGTTCGATTCGTACAGGGAGAGCATGGGCGTTACGGCAGGGCAGGGGAACAGGTGCGCATTGTGCGCAAAGCGCATGGGCGCAGGCAAAGCGGTGCGTCTGCGCTCATTTGAAGGCCTGCAGCGTCAGCTCCAGGTAGAAGAAGTCGCTGTCCGGCGCCGGACCGGTGTTTTCGGCGAAGCGGCCGGGAAAAAAGTGCGCATAGCCGCTGATCAGCTCGACGCGGGGATCGGGCCGCCAGCGCAGGCGGGCGTCGATCTCCTGGCCGATGAAGCGGCCGCTGCTGCCGCTGCTGTCGCGGCGGCCGGCGTTGGACCAGGCGTCGTGCGCGGAGGCCAGCCAGAACGCGCCGTAGCCGGCTTCGAGCTGCACGGCGGCGCTGGGCTTGAGCTCGATGTGCGCCTTCGGCGTCAGGATGTTTTCCCAGATCTGGTAATCGCTGGCCGACCAGGGGCGGGCGAAGCCGAACAGGCGGTTGAAGCGATGGCTGTCGCCGTCGTTGGGGTCGTCGTCGCCGCTGGCGTAGCCGATGGAGACGCTGGTGCGCGGCTTCCAGGTCTGCGCAAAGGTATAGCCGAGCTCGGCGGTGCCGGCCCAGGCCTGGTGATCGAGCGCGCCGTTGTGACCGGTCTGCGCGGCCAGGTCGACGTCGTAATCGAAGCCGGACTTAAACACCGCGAAGCCGCGCAGGCCCCAGGTATAGATCTCGCGGCCGCCGGGCCGGCCGCTGCGCGAGTCCTCGTCGAGCAGCAGCGCGTAAGGCTGCAGCGCCGCGATCTGTGACCAGCCATTCCATTGGCCGATGGCGCCGTAGAACCAGCGACCCTGGTCGGCGCGGTCGGCTTCGTCGGTGCGGATCTCCACCGGTTGCACCGCCAGCACGTCCACCCAGCCCTGGCCGCCGTGCGAGCCGGCGATCAGGCGCGCGCCCTGAAAGGCGTTGGTGGTGTTGCGCCAGGGGTTGCGGCTGATCAGCCGGCGATCCAGATATTCGAAAGCCAGCCGTCCGGCCTGCAGCCGCAGCGGTTCGCCGCTGCCGAGCCAGTCACGGCCATACAGCTCGGCATAGGCTTGCAGCACGTCATGCTTGTTGACGTCGCGCGTGCTGTCGGCGGTATCGGTATGGACGATCCGCGAGTCCTGCAGTTCCACCGCCAGGCGCAGCGGATCGAGGACGCGATCGATGCCCAGGTACAGGCGCGTGCGCAGCAGCAAGGGATCATCGCTGGCGGTGCCGAAACGGTAATCGTGGTGACGGTTTTCGTAGCGGACGCGGTAATCGGCGCCCAGCGACAGCCAGTCGAGCCCGCTCAGCGCCGCGTAGCCGGTCTCGCTGGCGCGCCGCACGTAGCGCGGCGGTTCGCTCTCGGCCCTGGTGCCGTAACCGCGCGATTCGATGATGGCGCCGTCGTCCGCGCGCGCGGTCGCGCTCGTGGCGGCGATCGCCACCCACGACAGCAGTGACAGGGCGGTGCGCAGGCCGTCCTGCTTCAAGCACGTTTTCATCTATCTAAATTCCACTCCGGAGGTTTTTTAGTCGCTGCTTTGTTTTCACGAGTGTGAAGGCATTTGCACGCGGTTTGTGCATGCGGCTGGCTCTTAATATAGAGCCTCAAGTTCTTTTCGATATTTTTTTTAGATACATAAAGTCCGGTCCCTCGCAGTAACTGACGGGTTTGACAGGGGACCTGATGAATACGCAACAACACGCTGCTGGCAGCGCAACATCTGTGCTGCCTTTTCGCTTTGCGCCGCTGGCATCCGCGGTCGTTCTTTCGCTCTGGCTGACGCCGGGTCTGGCCCAGCAGGCCCAGCAGGCCCAGGACAGCCTGGATGCCGCTGAAGTGGCGCAGGCCGAGCCGACCGCCGATGCGCAGGACGACGCGCAGAATCAGGTTCCAGCCACGCAAGTCGCGCAGGCGGTCGCGCAGGCCAGCAGCGGCGTCGAGGAGATCTTCGTCACCGCGCGTCGCCGCGAGGAAAGCGCGCAGCAGGTGCCGATTCCGATCTCGGTGGTCGACGACAGCCTGCTCAACCAGACCGGCGCATTCAACGTCAACCGCCTCAAGGAGCTGGTGCCGACGGTGCAGTTCTACTCGACCAATCCGCGCAACTCGGCGATCAACATCCGCGGTCTGGGTGCGCCGTACGGCCTGACCAACGATGGTCTGGAACCGGGTGTCGGCTTCTACGTCGACGGCGTGTTCATCGCGCGTCCGGCGGCGGCGACGCTGGATTTCATCGACGTCTCGCAGATCGAAATCCTGCGCGGCCCGCAGGGCACGCTGTACGGCAAGAACACCACGGCCGGTGCCATCAACATCACCACCAAGAAGCCGAGCTTCACACCGGAGACGACGATCGAACAGTCGTTCGGCAACTACGGCTTCGTGCAGTCCAAGGCCTCGATCACTGGCCCGATCGGCGACAAGCTCGCCGCCCGCCTGTCGTTCTCCGGCACGCAGCGCGACGGCTTTCTCTACAACGTCAGCACGCAGGACGATCTCAACGATCTCAGCAACCTCGGCCTGCGCGGACAGCTGCTGTTCGCGGCGTCCGACGATGTCGCGGTGACCCTGGCCGGCGACTTCACGCGCCAGCGTCCCGAAGGCTATGCGCAGGTTTACGCCGGCGTGGCGCCTACGCTGCGTTCGGCCAGCCGCCAGTACGCGGCGATCACCGCCGATCTCGGCTACACGGTGCCGAGCACCGATCCCTTCGATCGCCTCACCGACTCCGACACGCCGTGGCGCTCGCAGCAGGACATGGGCGGCGCCTCGCTGACCGCCGACATCAAGACCGGCATCGGCCAGCTGAGCTCGATCACCGCCTGGCGTTTCTGGGAATGGCGTCCGTCCAACGATCGCGACTTTCTCGGTTTGCCGATCACGACGATTTCCGCCGCGCCGTCCGATCAGGAGCAGTTCACGCAGGAGATCCGCCTGACCGGCGACATCACGCCGTCGCTGAACTACGTGGTCGGCGTGTTCGGCTTCTACCAGAACATCAAGTCCGCACCTGAGCACAAGCAGGAGCAGGGCGCCGCTGCCGCGCGCTTCCTGCTCAACCCCGGCGCCAACGGCTATCGCGCCGATCTGCTCGACGGCTACGGCCAGAACACCCGCATCGACTTCGATACCGAGAGCGCCGCGCTGTTCGGCCAGCTGGAATGGGCGATCACCGACAGGCTGCGCCTGCTGCCGGGTCTGCGCTTCAACTACGACAAGAAGAAGATGGACTTCGAGGCCACCGTCTACGGCGGCCCGGAAAACCCGACCGCGGCCGAGCTGACGCTGCTGCGCGGCGTGCTGTCGCCGCAGGCCTACCAGGCCGACGTCGACGACACCAATGTCTCCGGTCAGTTGACGCTGGCTTATACCGTCACCGACACGTTCAACACCTATGCGACCTACGCCAAGAGCTACAAGTCGGTGGGCATGAACAGCGCGGCGCTGCCGACCGATGCCAACGGCAATGTCGCCATCAGTGCCGCGACCGTGGAGCCGGAAGACGTCAATCACTTCGAGGTCGGTTTCAAGAGCCAGCCGCTGCCGAGCGTGACCGCGAATCTCGCGATCTTCAACACCGAGATCAAGGACTTTCAGGCGCAGGTGCAGAACAACGCGGTCGGCGCGCTGCGCGGTTATCTGGCCAACGCCGAGAAGGTCCGCGTGCGCGGCGTCGAGTTCGACGGCAACGCCCGCCTCGGCAGCTTCAGCAGCTTCCTGACCGCGGCCTACACCGACGGCAAGTACGTGTCGTTCAAGGACGCGCCGTCGCCGCTGGAACTCAGCGGCGGCAGCGATCCGCTGACGCAGGTGGTCGATGCTTCCGGCACGCGTCTGCCGGGCATCTCGAAGTGGGCCGGTTCGCTCGGCGGCGAGTACGCCGTCACCGGTGGCCTGCTCGGCCGTGAAGGCGACTACTTCGTCGGCGGCGATGCCAGCTCGCGTTCGGATTTCTCGTCCAGCGCCACCGAGTCGGCCTACCTCAACGTCGGCGGCTACACGCTGTACAACGCGCGTGCCGGCTTTCGCGCCGCCAGCGGCTGGGAAGTGGTGCTGTGGGGCCGCAACCTGAGCGACAAGGAGTACTTCGAACTGCTGTCCGCCGCCTCGGGCAGCAGCGGTCTCTACGTCGGCCAGCCGGGCGATCCGCGCACCTGGGGCGTGACGTTGCGCGCCAAATTCTGAGCACGGTCCACAAAACGGCTTCGAGGGCGAAACCAGGGCCTGCGCGGCGATCCCGCGCAGGCCTTTTTTGCATCTGGAATAATGCCGGCCCGCAAAACTTCTCCCACTCGCAGCCGCTGACAGCGGCGCCAGGTCCCGCTGCCGATGACCAAGCTCGCTCCGCTGATCGCTCCCAGCATCCTTTCCGCCGACCTTGCGCGGCTCGGCGATGACGTCGCCAGGGTGCTGGCCGCCGGCGCCGACATCGTCCACTTCGACGTGATGGACAACCATTACGTGCCGAACCTGACCTTCGGCCCGAGCATCGCCGAGGCGCTGCGCAAGTACGGCATCAGCGCGCCGCTCGACGTGCATCTGATGGTCGAGCCGGTCGACGACCTCGCCGCCGCCTTCGCCAAGGCCGGCGCCAGCTACATCACCTTCCACCCGGAAGCGACGCGCCACGTCGACCGCAGCCTGCAGGCGATCCGCGGCGCCGGCTGCAAGGCCGGCCTGGTGTTCAACCCGGCGACCTCGCTCGACGTGCTGCGCTATACGCTGGACAAGGTCGACATGGTGCTGCTGATGTCGGTCAACCCCGGCTTCGGTGGCCAGAGCTTCATCCCGGGCGCGCTGGGCAAGCTGCGCGAGGCGCGCGCGCTGATCGACGCCTACGTGGCGCAGAACCCGGGCCGCGAGATCCGCCTGGAGATCGACGGCGGCGTCAAGGTCGACAACATCGCCGAAATCGCCGCCGCCGGCGCCGACACCTTCGTCGCCGGCAGTGCGATTTTCGGATCGAAGGACTACGCGGCTACAATCGCCGCGATGCGCCAGGCGATCGCCGGCGCCAAGTAAGACCAACAAGAATCTTCACGCTCATGAATCGGCAGATCCCGGGACCGCGTTGCTGGCGATGGTGGTGAGGTTCACCGCCCGCGGCCTGCGCCGCGTCCGCTGTCACGATTCCCGCAATATGTCCTGACCGATCTCATGACCCAGAATCCTGCGAGCTACAACCGCATTGCGCTGACGCGCGAGCTGCCCGGCGATCTCGATACGCCGGTCGGCGCCTATCTCAAGCTGGTGCAGCGCCCCTACGCCTTCCTGTTCGAATCGATGGTCGGCGGCGAGCAGTGGGGCCGTTACTCGTTCATCGGCCTGCCGTCGCGCGAGGTGCTGCGCGTGGTCGGTGACCAGCTCACGGTGACGCGCGACGGCATC
>CBINNP010000054.1:0-15697 GCA_966252075.1 uncultured Solimonas sp. | reverse complement strand
CGGTGATCGACCTGCACGCGCGCTACGTGCGCGCGATCCGTTTCAAGCAGCGCATCCAGGTAACGGCGGAGTTCCTCGAATGGGAGCAGCGCCTGAAGATCGGCTACCGCATCCGCGACGCCGCCAGCGGCGAACTGCTGGCGCGCGGCCACACCATCCATGTGGCGGTGACGATGCCGGCCTTCGAGATGGTCTACGGCTCGCCCGACATCCTGCTGCAGAAGCTCGGCGTCAGGCGATGAAGCCCGCCGGTCTTGCCGCCGCGCTGCTCGCGCTGGAACTGCTGCTGGCGCCGTCTGCGGCCGGCGCGGCGACGGCTGCCGAAGCGACGGTCTTCGCGCATCCGGCCGATGCTGCCGCGGTGCGCAAGGCGCTCGGCGCGCTGACCGGTCCGCTGGCGCAGGCGCAGCGTGTCGAGGGCCGTTACACGCAGGCCAAATACCTGCGCGAGCTGCCGCAGCCGCTGCGCGCCGAAGGCGAGTTCATGTTCGTCCGCGAACTGGGCGTGGACTGGCGCACGCTCAAGCCGTTCGCCTCCGAGCTGATCATCACCCGCGACGCGCTGATCCAGCGCGATGGCGGCAGCAGCCAGCGCCTCGGCGCCGAACGTACGCCGGCGGTGCGTCAGGTCGCGCGTATTTTCTTCGCGGTGTTCTCGCTCGACTTCGAGGCGCTGTCGGAGCTGTTCTCGCTGTCGCTGCAGCAGGGCCGCGACGGCCAGTGGCAGCTGGGCCTCAAGCCCCGGCAGGACGCCGGCCTGATCAGCGCGATCATCGTCAGCGGAGCGCGCGAAGTGCAGGGCGTGCAGCTGTTCGAAGCCGGCGGCGACCGCACCGAGATCGAGTTCCGCGACACCCGCGTGTCGAACGCCCCGGTCGACGCGGCGACGCGCGCGCGCTTCCAGTAGACCGCCGATGAGCGCCCGCGCACGGCTGCTGCTGTGGCTGCTGCTGATGGCAGGCGCCGGTCTGTGGCTGGCCTGGGCGGTCAACACGCGGCTGACGGTGGAGACCGACATCACCGCGATGCTGCCGCAGACCGCGCCGGACGCGGTGACGCGGCAGGCGCTCGACAAGGTGGAAGCCGCGCTTGGCCGCCGCAGCATCTATCTGATCGGCGCCGCCGACTTCGGCGCCGCGCGCGCGGCCGCGCAGGCCTTCGCCGGCGCGCTGCGCGCGTCGCCGGCCTACGCCGAGGTCAGTCTGGAAGTCGTTTCGGCCCCGGCCGAGCTGGACCGCGCCTACGGTGTGGTGCAGCCGCTGCTGCTGGCCGACAGCGACCGCGCCGCGCTGCAGCGCGGCGAGGCGGCGGCGCTGGCGCAGCAGGCGCAGCGCGCGCTGTATTCGCCGGCGGCGCTGACGCGGGCGCGGCCGTTCGCCGACGATCCGCTGAACTTCTACGGCCGCTACCTGCTGCAACTGCTGCCGGCGGCCGGGACGCTGGCGCCGCACGACGGCGTGCTGGCGCTGGAACACGAGGGCGGCGTCGAGGTGATGGTGGCCAGCACGCTCAGGCAGTCGCCGTTCGCGCTCGACACACAACAGCGAGCGATGGCGGCGTTCGATGCCGCCTGCGTCGCCGCGCGTGCGGTCGCGCCGGACGTGCGCATCATCGGCTCCGGCGTGCTGCGCCACGCCGCCGCCAACGCCGGACGCGCGCAGCGCGAGATCTCGGTGATCGGCGGCATCTCGCTGGGCGGCGTGATCCTGGTGTTCCTGCTGGTGTTCCGCTCGCTGCGGCCGCTGCTGCTGGTGCTGCTGTCGCTGGGCGCCGCCTCGGTGGTATCGATCGCCACGGTGGCGACCTTGTACGGCCGCCTGCATCTGGTGGCGGTGGTGTTCGAGTCGAGCCTGATCGGCCTGGCCGTCGACTACTCCATGCATTTCTTCAGCGACCGCTTCCGCGCGCCCGGCCCCTGGCGCGGCATGGACGGCCTGAGTCATGTCGGCACCGCCATCACCGTCGGCATGAGCACCACTCTGCTCGCCTACTGCTCGTTCCTGGTGACACCGTTCCCCGGCATCCAGCAGATGGCGGTGCTGTCGATGAGCGGCCTGCTCGCGTCCTATCTGACGGTGACGCTGGCCTATCCGGCGCTGGCCGGCACGCCGCCGCCGGCGTCGAAGCCGCTGCTGGCGCTGCGCGCGCGGCTCGAAAAGCTCGGCCGGCCGCCGCGGCCGATCTTCGCCGTGCTGCTGGCCGCCGCCGCCCTGCTGCTGGCTGCAGGGCTGACGCGCCTGCACTTCGCCGACGACGTGCGCAGCCTGCAGTCCTCGCCGCAGAACCTGATCGACGAGGAACGCCTGATCCGCGAACGCCTCGGCGGCGGCTTCGACACGCGCTTCTTCCTGATCGAGGCCGCCGATCTGCAGCAGCTGCTGCAACGCGAAGAAGCACTGCGCGCACGGCTCGATGCGCTGGTCGGCGCCGCGCAGCTCGGCGGCTACACGGCGATCTCGCGGCTGCTGCCGTCGCAGCAGCGGCTCGCCGACAACGCGATGCTGCTGGCCGGCACGGTCTACGCCGAGGGCAGCGCGATGCAGCAGATGCTGGGCGAGCTGGGCTTCGCGCCGGAGGTCTTCGCGCGCGAGCAGGCGGCGTTTGCCGCGGCGCGCGCGGCGCAGCCGGATCTGCAGGCACTGCTGGCGACGCCGGCCGGCGCCTCGCTGCAGCCGCTGTGGCTCGGCCAGACCGCGCGCGGTGTCGCCAGCGTCGTCACGCTGGCCGGCGTCACCGAGCCGCAGGCGCTGGTTCAGGCGGCGCAGGGCCTGGACGGCGTGCGCCTGATCGACCGTGTCGCCGACATTTCATCGGTGCTCGCGCACTACCGGCGTGTCGCCCTGCTGGGCCTGGCCGGCGCGCTGGCGGTGATCGGCGTGGTGCTGGCGCTGCGCTACGGCCCGCGCGGCGCGCTGCGCCATCTGCTCGCGCCCGGCGGCGGCGCGCTGCTGACGCTGGCGACGCTCGGTGCGCTGGGCATCGACGCCAATCTGTTCACCGTGCTGGCGCTGCTGCTGGTGCTCGGCCTCGGTGTCGACTACTCGGTGTTCCTGCGCGAGGGCGAGGCGTCGCGGCCGACCACGCTGCTGGCGATCACGCTGGCCGGCCTGATCACCCTGCTGGCTTTCGGCCTGCTCGCCGCCTCGGCGACGCCGTTCATCCGCAGCCTGGGCCTGGCCGTGCTGCTCGGCGTCGGCTACACCTGGCTGCTCGCGGTACTGGCCGCCGCGCCAGCGCGCGCACATGGCAGAATCGCCGCCCGCGACGGCGCGCCCGAGCACTGAGGAATAGCGATGACGGATGTCCTGATCATAGGCGCCGGCCCGGCCGGCTCGGTCGCGGCGGCGCTGCTGGTGCAGCGCGGCTTCGAGGTGCTGGTGCTGGAGAAGCAGCGCTTCCCGCGCTTCTCGATCGGCGAGAGCCTGCTGGCGCAGAGCATCGGCCTGCTCGACGAGGCCGGCATGCTGCAGGCGGTGCAGATCGCCGCGTTCCAGTACAAGAACGGCGCCGCCTTCGCCCATCGCGACGCCTATACCGACTACAACTTCGCCGACAAGAGCGCGCCCGGCTACGGCTACACCTACCAGGTGCCGCGCGCCGACTTCGATCAGCTGCTGATCGACGAGGCGCAGCGCATGGGCGCGCGCGCCGAGTTCGAGGTGGAGATCGTCGCCGCCGATTTTTCCGGCGAGCGTCCGCGCCTGAGCGCGCGCCGGCCGGATGGCAGTGAGACCGTGCACACGCCGCGCTTCGTGCTCGACGCCAGTGGCTTCGGCCGCGTGCTGCCGCGGCTGCTCGATCTGGAAACGCCGTCGAACCTGCCGGTGCGCTGCGCGCTGTTCACGCAGGTCTGGGACCGCATCCCGTCCGGCCGCATCGACCGCCAGAAAATCCGCGTCACCACGCATCCGCAGCATCGCGATGTCTGGTACTGGCTGATCCCGTTCTCCAACGGCAAGGCCTCGATCGGCGTCGTCGCCACGGAAGCTTTCCTCGCGCAGTACCCCGGCAGCAACGACGACAAGCTGTGGGCGCTGCATCGCGAGGACGCCGGCCTGGCCGACATCCTCCGGCACGCCGAGCAGGTCTTCCCGGCCGGCCTGCTGCGCGGCTACTCGGCCAATGTCAAAGCGATGTCGGGCCCCGGCTTTGCGCTGCTCGGCAATGCTGCGGAATTCCTCGATCCGGTGTTTTCGTCCGGTGTGACGATCGCGCTGAAGTCCGCGCACCTGGCTGCCAACGCGCTGACGCGGCAGCTGCACGGCGAGACCGTCGACTGGCAGCAGGATTTCGAAGCGCCGCTGCGCGTCGGTGTCGAGACCTTCCGCGGCTTCGTCGAAGGCTGGTACGACGGCAGCCTGCAGGACGTCATCTACTACGAGCATCCGGATCCCAAGGTGCGACGCTACATCTGCTCGGTGCTGGCCGGTTACGCCTGGGACACCGCCAACCCCTACGTCGGCAAGGCCAGGAAGCGCCTGCACGCGCTGGCCGCGGCCTGCCAGCCGCGCACGGCAGGCGCCTGATGCGGATGCAGCCCGGCCGCGCCCTGCTGGCGGCGATGGCACTGCTGCTGGCGACGGCCTGCGCGCAGCAGCCGCAGCGCAGCGCTGCGGCGGACGCCGGCGCGCTGCCCTTGCTGGCGCCGCAGAGTTTTGGCGCCGAGGCGCAGGTGCAGCAGCAGCTGCACGTCGCCTACGGCAAGGACGAGGCGGCGCTGCAGAGCGTGGTGCGGATCGATGCCGCGAGGATCGCGCTGATCGGCCTGAGCCTGAGCGGCCAGCGCCTGTTCACGCTCGACTACGACGGCGAGACGCTGCAGGCAACGCGCGCGGCCTTCGCGCCCGAGCAGATCGCGCCGGAGCGCGTCCTCGCCGACCTGCAGTTCGCGCACTGGCCGCTGGCGGCGCTGCAGGCCGCGTGGGCGCCGTTCGGCTACACGGTCAGCGAACCGCGCGCCGGCCTGCGCCAGCTGCGCCGCGACGGCCAGCTGGTCGCCGAGACGCACAGCACCCAGGCCGGTCCGTGGCCGGCGCGGCTATGGCTGGTCAATCTGCGCTACGGTTACACGCTCGATATCGAAAGCCGGGTGCTCGCACCTTGATGCTCGAAACCGGAATCGCCTACCGCGTGGCCGAACTGCTGCCGCACGGCCCTGGCTTCATGCTGCTCGACGCGCTGTGCGACTACGGCGACGAGCATGCCCGCTGCACCGTTGGCATCGGCGCGCAGACGCGCTTCTTCATGCCCGGCCGCGGCGTGCCGGCCTGGGTCGGCATCGAGTACATGGCGCAGACGATCGGCGTCTATGCCGGCATCACGCGCGTGCAGCGCGGCCTGCCGATCGAGATCGGCCTGCTGCTCGGCACCCGCCGCTACGAGGTCGACCGCGACTGGTTCGCGCCGGGCGCGAGCCTGGACGTGCGCGCCGAACTGCTGGTCCGCGACGGCGGCGGCGTCGCGGTGTTCCGCTGCACGCTGGGCGACGCGAGCGGCCTGATCGCCAGCGCCGAGATCAAAGCTTTTCAGCCCGATCGGATCGACCAACACCTGGAACAAATGAGGGGCGGTAAATGAGAGGGAAGCACTGATGTCGCGCCGGGTACTGGTCACCGGCGCCAATCGCGGCATCGGCCAGGCGATCGCCGTGTCGCTGGCGCAGGCCGGCTTCGATCTGCTGCTGCACGCGCGCGATGCCGACAAGCTGGCGGCGACGCGCGCCGCCGTCGAGGCCGCCGGCCGGCAGGCGTGCAGCGTGGTCTTCGACGTGCGCGATCGCGAGGGCGCCGCCGCCGCGCTGGCCGCCGATATCGAGGCGCATGGCGTCTGCTACGGCGTGGTCTGCAATGCCGGCATCGCCCGCGACGCGGCGTTCCCGGCGATTTCAGGCGAGGACTGGGACGAAGTGCTCAGAACCAATCTGGACGGTTTCTACAATGTCGTGCAGCCGCTGGTGATGCCGATGATCCGCAGCCGCAAGCCGGGCCGCATCGTCACGCTGGCCTCGGTGTCGGGGCTGATGGGCAACCGCGGCCAGGTCAACTACAGCGCCGCCAAGGCCGGCATCATCGGTGCCAGCAAGGCGCTGGCGGTGGAGCTGGCCTCGCGCAAGATCACCGTCAACTGCGTGGCGCCGGGCCTGATCCGCACCGAGATGATCAGCGAGGTGCCGCTGGACGAAGCCCTGCGCATGGTGCCGGCCGGCCGCGTCGGCGAGCCCGAGGAAGTAGGCGCGCTGGTCGCCTTCCTGTTGTCGGATGCCGCGGCCTACATTACGCGGCAGGTCATTTCCGTGAATGGTGGGATGTACTGATGGGTGGGACGTACTGATGAGACGCGTCGTCGTCACCGGCATGGCCGGCATCACCGCGATCGGTTCCGACTGGGATACCGTCGAGGCCAATCTGCGCGCCAATGTCAGCGGCATCGAGCGCATGCCGGACTGGGACCGCTTCGAGGAGGTCAATACGCGCCTCGGCGGGCCGGTCAAGGATTTCCAGCTGCCGCCGCACTACACGCGCAAGGTGCTGCGCACGATGGGCCGCGTCTCGCAGCTGTCGGTCCGCGCCTCCGAGCTGGCGATGCAAGACGCCGGCCTCAAGGACGACCCGGAGATCAGGAACGGCAGCATGGGCGTCTCGTACGGTTCCTGCACCGGCAGCACCGACGCGGTCTGCGAGTTCGGCAGCCTGATGATCACCGGCAAGCTGGGCCGCTTCAACGCGACCACCTACCTGCGGATGATGAGCCACACCGCGGCGGTCAACATCGGCCTCTACTTCGGCCTCAAGGGCCGCGTGATCCCGACCTGCAGCGCCTGCACCTCCGGCAGCCAGGGCATCGGCTATGCCTATGAGGCGATCAAGTACGGCCAGCAGACGATGATGCTGGCCGGCGGCGCCGAGGAGCTGTGTCCGTCGGAGGCGGCGGTGTTCGACACCCTGTTCGCCACCAGCCTGAAGAACGATGCGCCGAAGACCACGCCGGCGCCGTTCGACAAGGACCGCGACGGCCTGGTGATCGGCGAAGGCGCCTGCACCCTGGTGCTCGAGGAATACGAGCACGCCCGCGCCCGCGGCGCGAAGATCTATGCCGAGATCGTCGGCTTCGGCTGCAACTCCGACGGCGACCACGCCACGCATCCGAACCAGGAGACGATGGGCGGGGCGATGCAGCTGGCGTTCAAGGATGCGGGCCTGGCGCCCGCCGACATCGGCTACGTCAGCTGCCACGGCACCGCCACCGAGCAGGGCGACATCGCCGAAAGCCAGACCACGCGTCGCGTGTTCGGCCGCGCCGTGCCGGCAAGCTCGATGAAGGGCCACCTGGGCCATACGCTCGGTGCCTGCGGCGCGATCGAAAGCTGGTGGACCATCGAGATGATGAACCGCGACTGGTTCGCGCCGACGCTCAACCTGCACAATCCGGACCCGCGCTGCGGCGAGCTGGACTACCTCATGTCGACGCCGGGGACCGGCAGCGGCCGTGTCATCAGGACCGAGCACGTCATGAACAACAATTTCGCGTTCGGCGGCATCAATACCTCGCTGATCTTCCGCCGCACGATGTAGCAAGTCTGCCGCCGCTGTGCGGCAGCTCTCGGTTGCCGGTGCACGGGCTGGTTACAGTGCGCCCGCTTGAACTCATCTACTGTCCAGGGAGGGTGAACCCATGCGTTCAATCAAGATTGTGCTGCTGATGCTGTGCTGGCTGCCGATGGCCGTGTTCGCACGCGCCCACGAGGTCAAGGATGTCGACGTCGCCGTCACCGAGCAGCTGTCCGCCAAGCAGGTCGGCGAGGCGGTCAGGCGCGCGCTTGAAGGCCGCCGCTGGATCGTCAGCAACGCCGGCGCCAGTTCGCTCGACGCCGCGCAGATGACGCGCGGCCTGGTCGCCAAGATCAGGGTCAGCTGGGACGCCAGGACCGTCTCCATCAAGTATCTCGACAGCACCGGCCTCGACTACAAGGAAGAGGACGGCAAACGCTACATCCACGGCAACTACAACAAGTGGATCAGCAATCTGGAACGTGACCTGCCGGTGTTCTTCGCGCGCGCCGCTGCCGCGCAGTAAGTCTTCGTCGGGGGATGCAGGGGGAGGCCGTGCGGCGAGAGCCGCGCGGCTTTTTTGTTGGCGTGCCGGGAGGTGGGCGAAGTCCGCAGGCACGGCCACAAAAAAAGCGGCTCCGCCGAAGCGGAGCCGCTTTTTGACTTCAGGCCACCAGCCTTACTGCGGCGGCAGATTCTCGACCGGCACCGGGTCACTGCTCTCGGTCGGGATCGGATCGGCACCGGTGTCCGGCAGGTTCTCGACCGGCACGGCTGCCGGTGCGGCGGCGGCCGGCTCGACGGTGGCCGGTTCTTCGGCCGGTGCCGGCGCTGGCTGCGCAACCAGCGCAGCGGCGGGCGCGCTGGCCGGCGCCGGTGCAGCTTCCGCGGCCGCCGGCGCCGCCTCGGCTTCAGCCTCGACCGAAGCCGGCGTGTTCTCGACGATCTTCAGCTCGACGCGGCGGTTCTGCTCGCGGCCCTCGTCGCTGTCGTTGTCGGCGATCGGCACCGTTTCGCCGAAGCCCTGGGCGCCGGTGATCCGCGTCGGCGCGATGCCGCGCGAGATCAGGTACTGGCGGACCGATTCGGCACGGCTCTCCGACAGTTTCTGATTGTAGATGTCGCTGCCGCGCGCATCGGTATGGCCGGCGATCTCGACCTTGATGCCGCGATAGCGGCGCAGCTCGTCGGCGACGCCGTTGAGGAGGGTCTTGGCGTCGACGGTCAGGCGCGCCTGATCGAACTCGAAATTGACGCCGCGCAGGATGATCGCGTCACCGGCCTTGCAGCCTTCCAGGGTGATCGGCTCGCCCGGGCTCGGCGCTTCGCAGGTGGGCGACGGTGCCGGCGGCGGCGGCTCGACCGGGTCGACGACCTGCACTTCCAGCGGCGGCGCCGGCGGCGCTTCCTTGGGCGCGGATTTTCCGAAGCGGTACTTCAGGCCGAGCACCACCGAATGCGCGGCGTAGTCGCCCTCGATATACGTGTCCGGCGCGTTGACCAGCACGTCGAACTGGCCGCGCTCGGTCCAGAAATAGCGGTAGTCGATCGAGGTGGTCCAGTGCTCGTCGTAATCGAACGCCAGGCCGATGCCGCCCTGGTACGACAGCACGCCGTCCTTGTCGCTCTTCAGATTGGTGTTGTCCCAGTGGCTGGCGTCGATCTTGAGATCGGAGTAGCCGATGCCGACGCCGATGTAAGGACGCCAGTGCTTGCCCAGCGGGAAGTCGTACCAGAGATTGGCCATGTACGACAGCGCGGTTTCCTTGCCGCCGATCTCGCTTTCGCCGCCGGTGAACAGCAGCAGCACCGGTTCGCGGTACAGCGTGTCGAACTTGTTGCTGCGGTAGCCGACTTCGATTTCCGGACGCAGGCCGTTGGCGAAGGCGTAGCCGAAGTTGAGGCCGGCCAGCCAGCCGGTGTCGAAGTCGACTTCGCTGATCTTGGAGCCGTCCTGCACGCCGAGGCCGAAGTTGTAGATATCGAACTTCTGCCGCTCGACGAAATTGACGCCGCCCTGCGCGCCGACATACCAGCTGCCATCGGTCCAGCTGTTGTCGGCCTGGGCGGCCCAGGGTGCGAAACCGGCGACGGCAAAAACAAGGCCGCCGGCCAGCGTGCGACGCTGACGATGCTGCATGGATGTCCCCTTCGTATTGCGACCCGCGGCGTTGCGGGCTTTGACGCGGCTATTGTGCCACGCCAGATTGCGATGTCCGACAATCGGCGACGATGTCGCAGGATGTCCACAGGCGGCTGGGCATTTCAGTGCTGCGAGGCTTCACGCCAGCTGCGCGCCGTGTTCCTGCAGCAGCGCACGCAATACCGAGCGGTGGCAGTGCGTCTCGTCCTCGCAATAGCAACCCACCGAGAAGTCGGACTGCCGCGACAGCGCCGCCAGCAGGCCGATCGCGTGCGCGGCCTCGCCGCCGGCCATCTCTGCGCGGTACTTGCGGGTGAAAGCCGCCCATTGCGCCGGCGTCTGCGCCGCCTGGCCGAGCTTCATCGTCTCCGCGCTCGGCGCCAGGGTCGGAAACCACACGTCGTAGAAATCGCGTGACGCGAACTCGGCTTTCGGCACGCCGCGTGGCGGCCGCCGCACGGTGCCGATTCGCGTGCCCTCGCCGGCACTGCGCGGGCTGCCGAGACGGACGATGCGGATGCTCATGGCGGCGCTGCCCCAAGTCCGGGAGGAGTCGCCAGCATGAACGATCGGCGCTTCAGTCGCCCAGCAGCGTGTCGAGGTCCGGCAAGGCCTCCGGCTGCAGTTCGAAACCCAGCGGCAGGCACCAGACGCGCTCGCGCAGCAGCAGGAACTCCACCGAGCGCAGCACCAGCGCGTCGAGCTGCGCCTCGCAGGCACTGCCGGCAGACGCGGCGACCGCACCCGACATCAGCTCGCGCAACTGCCGCGCGACGATCTGGTAGTCCTCGATCTCCGCGTCCGCCCGCTGCAGTTCGCCATGGCCCTGAGCGATCGCGCTGCGCAGCGCGGCGGCGGTCGCAGTCTGCGGCGATGCGATGACGGCAGCGAGCTCCTGCGCCGTGTCGAGCAGATGCTGCAGCTCCATCCGGTAGTAGCGGCGCGCGTACGGCAGCCGCTGCTGCATGAAGGCGAGCGTGGCGAGCGACAGCTGCAGCTGCTCGATCGCCGGTTTGTTGCCGGCGTCGACGGCGGGCGCCACCACCTCGCGCAGTGCGCGCATCGTCACTTCGAGCTGGGTGTGGAAGGACTGGATCATGCGGCCACCTTGCCGAAGTAGATGCGGAGATCGTCCAGCGCCGGATAGCCGATGCCGGAGATGAAGTTGAGCAGGACGTCCTGGTGCGACTTGGCGCCGAGCGAGGCGCGTGCCGAGGCGCCCAGGCCCAGCACCGCGATCAGGAAGCGGTTGAAGACGCCGTAGTAGGTGATGCGCACGGGATCGACGACCAGACCCGAGGCCTGCTCGTAAGCCTTGAACAGCTCCGCCTCCGGCAGCATGCCGGACGCCAGCGGCGTGCGGCCGTCCTCGGCCAGGTGCTGGAAGGTGTACTGCGTGGCGTAGGTCAGATCCTGGTGACGGTCGCCGAGCACGGCGCCTTCCCAGTCGAGCCAGGCGGTGATTTCGCCGCGCGCCTCGTCGAACAGGAAGTTGCCGCTGCGGTAGTCGCCATGCACCAGCGACACGTGGTCGAGCGGCGGCGCATGGCGGATCAGCCATTTGTAGACCACGTCCATGAACGGGATCGCCTCGATGCGATCCTCCTCCCAGATGCGGCGATACATGTTGACCTGCCGGATCACCGAGGCATTGGAGCCCTTCTGCGGCCGCTCGAAGTCCTCCATGCCGTCGACGCTGGCGATGTCCAGCCGGTGGATTTTGGCGAGCAGGCCGACGAACTGCGGCGCCAGTTTGCGGCGCAGCTCGGGGCCGTAGTTCTGGCCCAGGCCGGAGACCTTGTTGGCGTCGCCGGACGGCTTGGCGACGCCCTGCGCGAAGCCGTAGATGATCGCCGGGTACGGCAGGAACTCGGCGTCCGGATCCATCCAGTAGCTCTGCGGCACCGGCACCGTGCCGGCGACTGCCTGGATCACCTGGAACTCGCGGCGCCGGCTCGATTCGGTGACCGAGGCTGCCGGCTCCATGCGCAGCACCAGACGCGTCACGGTTGCCGCGGTGTTGTCGGTGCCGCGCCAGTGCAGCTCGAACACCAGCTGCAGCTTCGAGGCGCCGCCGGACAGCCAGCGCGCTTCGCGCACCTGCACCGCGTAGCCGACACGCGCCGAGATCAGCCGGCGCGTGCCCTCGGCCAGCGCGTCCAGCGAGGGCGCCAGATAGCCGGGACCGCTGCGCGTCTGCATTTTGCGGGTGAGCACACGGTCGATCTCGCGCTCGGTCGGAAAGCGCGCGCGGATCGACTCGATCAAGGCCGTGTCCGGACGCGCGCGCAGGTCGGCGGCCGCCAGTCGTTGTTGCGGATTCATCTGCGGACTCCGGAGTGGATCAGTCTGCGAAACGATCGGCCATGCCGGCCGACAGGAAGCCATTGCCGCAGAAATCGGCGATATGGCTGTAACCGACGCGGCCGCGGTATTCGAAGCGCATCAGCGTCTGGAACGCCGCGCTGGCCGGATTGAAGCTGTACCACGGTGCGCCGGCGATGGTGGTGCCAGTCACTTCGTAGGTTTCGCCCTGATCGTCGGTGAAGCGGATCAGCGCGTTGGTGACGTTGAGATCGCGGCGCTGCGCGGTCATCTCCGCCGCCACCAGGCCGCGGCGCCGGCCGTCGAGGCTGAGGAAGCCGAACTTGAACGCGCCGTAGACGATTTCCTTCTGCTGGAACTCCAGGCTCAGCACCAGGAATGCGCTGAAGTCCTCGCCGAGGCTGACGTGAATCCAGGTCGCGCCCTTCTGTCCCCAGTCCGGCCGCGGACCCCAGCTCTTGTTCATGCCGTCGATGCTGTCGATACGGTAGCGCTTGCCGCACAGCACCAGCTCGCCGCTGCTGCGGCCGACGCTTTCCATGTGGCCGTTGTTCCAGCCGTCATAGCCCGCCAGCTTGTTGGCCTCGTGCTGCTTGCCGATCAGCACGTTGTCGGCCGGATCGTGCGAATCGAACGGCTGGCAGATCGAGCGGTAGTCGATGTCGAAGCTGCAGTTGCCGTTGAGCGCCTCGTAGTGGAAGTGCGCGTCGCGCGCGTCATGCGCCTTGAACGACAGGCCGTTGTCCAGCGTGAAGTCGCTGAAGTCCGCTGGACAGGGCAGGTGCATCTGCGAATCCAGATGGTGGATCTGCCAGGGGTGGAAGCAGATGCCCTTGTGGATCTCGATCGAGCTGTGACAGATGCCGAGATTGGGCCGCGTCAGCGCGTAGATCGAGCCGCTGATGTTGGCCTGCGGCACCGCAAAGATCAGGAACAGCGTTTCGGTCCAGCTGCGATCCTGGGGGTCGCGCGCATGGAACCGGAAGTCGTCGGCGACTATCACGGGTTTCCTCCGGCTCTGGGTGGTGGCCATCTCACGAGGATGGCTCGGTTCGGCTCGCGTCGCCGGCTCGCACCGGCCTGCGCATCGCGGAGCGAAGTAAGACTCAGCGCGAGCCGATGATGACGTGACGAACCGCCGCGGACTGTCACGAACGTGACAGAGCGCGACTCATCGCCGCGTGCCTGCTAGCCTGTGAGTCAGGCTTACAGGACACTGAAGAACATGACCCGGATCTTGATCACCGGCGCCGCTGCGCTGTGCATTGCGCTGTTCGGTGCCTGCAGCAGCGAAGCGGCTAAACGCGCGGCCTACGAGTCGGCGTATCAGAAGAGCTGCATCGACCGCACCGGCACCACTGCCAACTGCGATCCCGGGCACAAGAGCTACGACGAGTATCGCAAGCAGCGCGAGCAGCCGGAGCAGGAGCGTCCGCTCGGTCGCTGAGTGAGGTCGCAGTGCACCGGGCTCCGGCGGCTCAGCTGCTGCGCACGCGCGTGACCGCCTTCTTCCAGCCCTCGTGCCGCTCGTCGGAGATCGCCGCCGGCATCTGCGGCTTGAAGCGCGCGTCAGCCTGCCATCGCCGTGCGATGTCGTCGAGCGAGGAATAGACGCCGGACGACAGGCCGGCAAGGAAGGCGGCGCCCAGCGCAGTGGTCTCGACGGTCTGTGGGCGCACCACCGGCAGCTGCAGCAGGTCGGCGAGGCTTTGCGTGAGCCAGTCGTTGACGACCATGCCGCCGTCGACGCGCAGCTCGGTCGGCGCCACGGCGTCGCTGGCCATCGCGTCGAGCAGGTCGCGGGTCTGGTAGCCCACCGATTCGAGCGCGGCGCGCACCACGTGGGCGATGCCGGAATCGCGCGTCAGGCCGAAGATCGCGCCGCGCGCCTCCGGGTCCCAGTACGGCGCGCCCAGGCCGGTGAACGCGGGGACCAGATAAACGCCCTGCGTATGCTCGATCGAGCGCGCCAGCTTCTCGGTCTCGCCGGCCGAGCCGATCATCCGCACCGCGTCGCGCAGCCACTGCACGGCGGCGCCGGCGACGAAGATGCTGCCTTCCAGCGCGTAAGTGGTGCGGCCGTTGAGGCGGTAGGCGACGGTCGACAGCAGGCGATTCTGCGAGCGTTTGAACTCGTCGCCGGTGTTGAGCACCAGGAAGCAGCCGGTACCGTAGGTGGACTTGCTCATGCCCGGCCGGAAGCAGGCCTGGCCGACGGTCGCCGCCTGCTGGTCGCCGGCCATGCCGCCGATCCGGATCGGCCCGCCGAACAGTTCGGCTTCGGTGCTGCCGAAGTCGGTCGCGCAGTCGAGCACTTTCGGCAGCAGCGCCGCGGGCACCTTGAAGAAGGCCAGCAACTCGTCGTCCCACTGCTGCGTGACGATGTTGAACAGCGCCGTGCGCGAGGCGTTGCTGGCATCGGTGGCGTGCACGCGGCCGCCGGTGAGCTTCCACAGCAGCCAGCTGTCGATGGTGCCGAAGGCCAGCTCGCCGTGCTCGGCGCGACCGCGTGCATCGTGCTGGTCGAGCAGCCAGGCGATCTTGGTCGCGGAGAAGTACGGATCGACCAGCAGGCCGGTGCGCGCATTGATCCAGTCGTTGCGGTCCTGGTGCTGCGCGCAGAAGGCGCTGGTGCGGCGGTCCTGCCAGACGATCGCCGGCGCGATCGGCTCGCCGCTGGCGCGGTCCCAGATCACCGTGGTCTCGCGCTGGTTGGTGATGCCGAGGCTGGCGATGTCGCGCGCCTGCAGGTTGGCGGCCTTGAGCGCGCCGCGCACGCAGGCCACGGTGTCCCGCCAGATCTGCGCGGCATCGTGCTCGACCCAGCCCGGTTGCGGATACGACTGCGCCAGCTCGACCTGCGAAACACCCAGCTTGCGGCCGTCCATATCGAAGACAATGGCGCGGGTGCTGGTGGTGCCCTGATCGATCGCCAGCAAAGCCGTCATATCCGTTCTCCTGGTTGATGCCGCCGCATTGATCGCCGCGTATATCGCACTTTACACCGCGCCCCGCGCCGCATCGCACATGGTTCTGCTTCGTCCGGGTTCACTGCGCCGCCATCGCCTGCCGCTGATCGTCGCCAGCGCGCTGTTCATGGAGAATCTGGACTCCACGATCATCGCCACCGCGCTGCCGCAGATCGCTTTCGCGCTGCATGCAGATCCGCTGCAGCTGAGCCTGGCGATCACCGCCTATCTGCTGAGCCTGGCGGTATTCATCCCGCTCAGCGGCTGGCTGGCCGATCGCCACGGCGCGCGCCGCGTGTTCCGGCTGGCGATCCTCGTCTTCACGCTCGGCTCGATCGCCTGCGGTCTGTCGCAGTCTCTGCCGCAGCTGGTGCTGGCGCGCGTACTGCAAGGGCTCGGCGGCGCGATGATGGTGCCGGTCGGCCGCCTGCTGCTGCTGCGCAAGACGCCGAAGGCGCAGCTGGTGGCCGCACTGTCATGGCTGACGATCCCGGCGCTGATCGGCCCGCTGCTCGGTCCGCCGCTCGGCGGCCTGATCGTCAGCCATGGCTCGTGGCGCTGGATCTTCTTCATCAACCTGCCGATCGGCGTGCTGGGTTTCTGGCTGGTGACGCGCTACATCGACGAGATCCGCGCCGGGCAGCCGCGCGCGCTCGACCTCGGCGGCTGGCTGTTGGTCGGCGGCGGCCTGGCGCTGCTGGTGGGCGGTTTCG
>CBINNP010000053.1:0-16196 GCA_966252075.1 uncultured Solimonas sp. | reverse complement strand
CATCGTCGTGGTGGCGGTGGCGGTGGATGTGGCGGTGGCGGTGGTGGCAACAGGAATCAGAACCGGCCGAAGCAGGCGGCCGCGGCGCCGGCCGGGCAGCGTTCGGGGCGGGGCCGCGGCGGCCGCGGGCGTGGCCGGTCCAACGGTGGAGGCAATGCGCGATGAGTGACCACAAGAAAAAGTCGTCGAAGAAACGCGAGCAGCCGCAGAAGACCTACGGTCCGCAGCCGCGGTTCGGGCCGGGCAGCGCCAGTGGCAAACCGCACAAATCGGCCGAGCACCTCGCCGGAAAATCGCGCAAGGTGCACTGAGCCTGCTCGCGGCGGCGGCTGCGTCGGGTGCAGCGCCGCCGTCGCGACTGGTTCAGCGCTTGATCGTCTCGACGCCGTCCGGCGTGCCGATCAGCAGTACGTCGGCGCCGCGGCGCGCGAACAGGCCCACGCAGACGACACCGACGATCAGGTTGATCTCGGTTTCGAGCTTGACCGGATCGACGATATGCAGGCCGTGCACGTCGATGATGACGTTGCCGTTGTCGGTGATCACGCCTTCCCTGAGTACCGGCCTGCCGCCGAGAGCGACCAGCTGGCGGCCGACGTAGGACTGCGCCATCGGAATCACCTCGACCGGCAGCGGGAACTGGCCGAGCACGTCGACGCGCTTGGATGCATCCGCCACGCAGACGAACTTGCGGCTCGCCGCCGCGACGATTTTCTCGCGCGTCAGCGCGGCGCCGCCGCCCTTGATCAACTGCAGGTGCTTGTTGGCCTCGTCGGCGCCGTCGATATAGACCGACAGCGAACCGGTCTTGTTGAGATCCAGCACCGGGATGCCGATCTTCTTGAGCCGCTCGGTGCTCGCATTCGACGACGACACCGCGCCCTTGATGTCCGGCACCAGTGCCTTTTCGGCGAGCAGGTCGATGAAGATGTTGACGGTGGAGCCGGTGCCGACGCCGAGCACTTCGCCGGCTTCGATGTAGGCGAGGGCGGCTTCGGCGGCGCGGCGCTTGGCGAGGTCTTGGCTCATGGCAATGATGGGTCTGGCTTCAGGGTGTGGGCGCGCGGGCGCCGAAGATGGCGGTGCCGATGCGGATCAGCGTTGAACCTTCGGCGATCGCCGCTTCCAGGTCGTCCGACATGCCGGCGGAAAGTGTATCGACTTCAAGTCCGTGTCGCCGCAGCTGATCGAGCAGCTGGCGCAGCGCGCGAAACGGCTCGCGTTCATCGTCGCCGTCGTGTGTCGGCGCTGGGATCGCCATCAAGCCGCGTAGCCGCAGCCTCGGCAGCGCCGCGACAGCCTGTGCCAGCGGCAGAACCTCTTCGGGCGCGCAGCCGGATTTGCTGGCTTCGCCGGAGATGTTGACCTGCACACACACGTTGAGCGCTGGCAATTGCATGGGCCGCTGCTCGGAGAGCCGCGTGGCGATCTTCAGGCGGTCGACGCCATGCACCCAGTCGAACTGCTCGGCGATCGCGCGCGTCTTGTTCGATTGCAGCGGACCGATGAAGTGCCAGTCCAGCCGCAGATCGCGCAACTGCGCCCGCTTGTCGAGCGCCTCCTGCACGTAGCTTTCGCCGAACGCGATCTGCCCGGCATCATGTGCCGCGCGGATCGCCTCGGCGCTGGCGCCCTTGCTGACGGCGAGCAGCGCGACGCTGTCCGGCGCACGTCCGGCGGCGGCGCAGGCCGCGGCCATGCGGGTGCGCACGGCGCGCAATCGCGATTCGATTTCGAGCATGTTGCCTGGCATCGGATTAGCCGATAACGTCGTCGGGGTTGCCGCAGCGGGCCGACATTAAACAACGCCTTGGACTCTCACGCATGGATATTGCGCAGCTGTTGACGTTTGCCGTGCAACAGGGCGCGTCGGACCTGCATCTGTCGGCCGGCATCGAGCCGATGATCCGCGTCGATGGCGACGTCAAGCGCATCAAGCTGCCGCCGCTGGAGCACAAGACCGTTCATGACATGGTGTTCGACATCATGAACGACAAGCAGCGCAAGGCCTGGGACGAGTTCCTCGAAACCGACTTCTCGTTCGAGATCCCGGGGTTGGCGCGCTTCCGCGTCAACGCCTTCAACAGCATGCGCGGCGCCGGCGCGGTATTCCGCACCATCCCGTCGAAGATCCAGACCCTGGAGGATCTCAAGTGTCCGGCGATCTTCAAGGAGATCGCCGAGTATCCGCGCGGCATCGTGCTGGTCACCGGCCCGACCGGCTCGGGCAAGAGCACGACGCTGGCGGCGATGGTCAATCACGTCAACGAGAACGAGTACGGCCACATCCTGACGGTCGAAGATCCGATCGAGTTCGTCCATCCATCCAAGCGCTGCCTGATCAACCAGCGCGAAGTGCACCGTGACACGCTCGGATTCAACGAGGCGCTGCGTTCGGCGCTGCGCGAGGATCCGGACGTCATCCTCGTCGGCGAAATGCGCGATCTGGAGACGATCCGGCTGGCGCTGACCGCGGCGGAAACCGGCCATCTGGTGTTCGGCACGCTGCATACCTCGTCCGCCGCCAAGACCATCGACCGTGTTGTCGACGTGTTTCCGGCTGCCGAGAAGGACATGGTGCGGACGATGCTCTCGGAGAGCCTGCGCGCGGTGATTTCGCAGACCCTGCTGAAGAAGAAGGGCGGCGGCCGCATCGCCGCCCACGAGATCATGATCGGCACGCCGGCGATCCGTAACCTGATCCGCGAGAACAAGATCGCGCAGATGTATTCGTCGATCCAGACCGGCCAGAAGGACGGCATGCAGACGCTCGACCAGTGCCTCAAGGATTTGGTCAAGCGCGGCGTCACCACGCTGGAAGAGGCGCGGCTGCGCTCGGCCGATCCACGCAATTTCACTGTCGTCTGAGGAGGCCGGCATGGATCGCGAACAGGCCGTCAAGCTGGTCCAGCAACTGCTCGCGCTGATGCGCCAGAAGGGCGCCTCGGATCTGTTCATCACCGCCGGCTTTCCGCCGGCGATCAAGCTCGACGGCCAGATGACGCCGGTCACCGACAAGCCGCTGCCGCCGGAGGCCTCGGCGATCATCATGCGGGCGCTGATGAACGACCGGCAGATCAAGGATTTCGAGGCCAACAACGAGTGCAACTTCGCGATCGCGCCGCCCGGCATCGGCCGCTTCCGCGTCAATGCCTTCGTGCAGCAGAACCGCGTCGGCGGCGTGCTGCGCACCATCAACACCGATATTCCGCAGATCGATGATCTGGGTCTGCCGGAGCAGCTCAAGAAGATCGTGATGGAGAAGCGCGGGCTGGTGCTGATGGTCGGCGCCACCGGCTCCGGCAAGTCGACCTCGCTGGCGGCGATGCTCGGTTACCGCAACCAGAATTCGCGCGGCCACATCATCACCATCGAGGATCCGATCGAGTTCGTGCATCCGCATCAGGGCTGCATGATCACGCAGCGCGAGGTCGGCTCGGATTCGTATTCCTGGGAGGCGGCGCTGCGCAACACGCTGCGGCAGGCGCCCGACGTGATCCTGATCGGCGAGATCCGCACCCGCGAGGGCATGGAGTACGCGATCAATTTCGCCGAGACCGGCCATCTGGTGCTGGCGACGCTGCACGCCAACTCGGCCAATCAGGCACTGGATCGTGTCATCAACTTCTTCCCTGAGGAGAAGCGTGAGCAATTGCTGATGGATCTGTCGCTCAACCTGCGGGCGATCATCTCGCAGCGCCTGGTGCGCAAGGAGTCCGGCGGCCGCGCCGCGGCGATCGAGATCATGCTCAATTCGCCGCTGGTCGCCGACATGATCTTCAAGGGCAACGTGCACGGCCTCAAGGACGTCATGAGCCGCTCCAACGAGCAAGGCATGGTCACCTTCGACCAAAGCCTGTTCCACCTGTTCGAGGCCGGGCTGGTCAGCTACGAGGAGGCGATCCGCAATGCAGATTCGCAGAACGAGCTGCGCCTCAAGATCAAGCTGGAGTCGACACGGGCACGGCAGAACCTGATGGACGATGAAGCGGTGAAGAGCCTGCGAATGGCCGAAGACCCCGCCGCTCAGACCTTGCGCCGCTGATGCTCAAGATCCTGCCGTACCTCAAGCTCTGCATCGAGAAAAACGGCTCCGACCTGTTCTTTACCGCCGATGCGCCGGCGCAGATCAAGGTCGAGGGCGAGCTGTTCCCGATCGGCAAGACGCCGCTGACGCGCGACTTCATCCGCGAGCTGGTCGAGGGCGTGCTGACGCCGGAGCAGCGCGAGCACCTGCGCGAGCACCTGGAGATCGATCTGGCCACCGAGGCCGGCGGTCTGGGCCGTTTCCGCGTCAACGTCTTCCATCAGCGCGGCGCGCTCGGCATGGTGATGCGCCACGTGCGCTCGCGCGTGCCGCAGCTCGACGAACTCGGCGGCATGCCGTCGGTGCTCAAGGACCTGGCGCTGCTCAAGCGCGGCCTGGTGCTGATGGTCGGCGCCACCGGCTCCGGCAAGACCACGACGCTGGCGGCGATGCTGCAACATCGCAATGAGCAGGTCTCCGGCCACATCCTGACGATCGAGGATCCGATCGAGTTCGTTCACCCGAACCGGCGCAGCATCGTCAATCAGCGCGAGGTCGGCCAGGACACCGTCAGCTACGAGCGGGCGCTCAAAAGCGCGCTGCGCGAGGCGCCGGACGTGATCCTCGTCGGCGAGATCCGCACCCGCGAGACGATGGACGCCTGCCTGCAGCTCGCCAACACCGGCCACCTGGCGGTGTCGACGCTGCATGCCAACAATGCTTATCAGGCGCTGCAGCGCATCGTGAATTTGTATCCGGACGAGTTACGCGCCCAGCTCTACATGGATCTGTCCTTGTCGCTGCGTGCGATCGTCTCGCAGCGGCTGGTACGCCGTCTCGACGGCCGGCGCTGTGCGGCCATCGAGGTCATGGTCAACACGCCATTCGTGCAGGACCTGATCCTGCATCGCCGCATCGACGAGATCGCCGCGGCGATGGAGCAGTCGTCCGACCCCGGCATGCAGACCTTCGATACCTCGCTGCTGGCGCTGTACCGCAACGGCCTGATCGCGCTGGACGAGGCGCTGGTCAACGCCGATTCGCGCACCAACCTGGAAGCCAAGATCAACTTCGGCTGATCCACGCCGCGCCGCTTACGGCGCCACCTGCCGTGCCGGGCTCGGACGAGCGTGCCGCGGCTTGCGCCAGAGGGGGCAGGTGGTTACACTCGCGCGCTTCTTGAGGTTCGGCCGGCTTGTAAAGCCCCTTCGTGGGTGGCTCGAACTGAACTATAACTACCGATTGGATTGGACTGATGAAGACCCTCTTCGCAAAGTCCGAGACCGTCAAGCGCGACTGGTACGTGATTGACGCGACGGACAAAACGCTCGGCCGCCTGGCCACCGAAGTGGCTCGCCGCCTGCGCGGCAAGCACAAGCCGGAATACACCCCGCACATTGATACCGGCGATTACATCGTCATCGTCAATGCCGAGAAGGTGAAGACCACCGGCAACAAGGTGAAGGACAAGGTTTACTACCGCCACACCGAGTACCCGGGCGGCATCCGCTCGACCACGCTGGAGAAGATGCTCGATAAGCATCCGACTCGCGTGATCGAAAAGGCCGTCAAGGGCATGCTGCCGAGCGGCCCGCTGGGCTACGCGCAGTTCCGCAAGCTGAAGGTCTACGCTGGTGGTGAGCATCCGCACACCGCGCAGCAGCCGAAGACCCTCACCATCTGATCGCGAAGATTCCCATGGCCAAAGACATCGAATACAAGTACGGCACGGGCCGTCGCAAAACTGCTGCGGCGCGCGTGTTCCTGAAGCCGGGCTCCGGCGCCATCACCATCAACGACAAGACCGTCGAAGAGTACTTCGGCCGCGAGACCTCGCGCATGCTGGTTCGCCAGCCGCTCGAAGTCACCGACTCGGTCGGCCGCTTCGACCTGAAGATCACCGTTGCAGGCGGTGGCCCGAACGGCCAGGCCGGCGCGGTGCGTCACGGCATCACCCGCGCGCTGATCCAGTACGACGAGGAGTTCCGTCGTCCGCTGCGCGCCGCTGGCCTGGTCACGCGCGATGCGCGTGAGGTCGAGCGTAAGAAGGTCGGTCTGCACAAGGCCCGTCGCGGCACGCAGTACTCCAAGCGCTAAAAGTTTCTTTTTGGGGCTTGGTTTTTGGGGCGGCGAAGGTATACTTCGCCGCCCCGGGTTTCCCCAGGGAAGCCCGAGTGGTACGAAAGGTTTTTCGGTCCCGGATGGGGGATCGTCTAATGGTAGGACTGCAGACTCTGACTCTGCCTATCGTGGTTCGAATCCACGTCCCCCAGCCAACCGCAGCAACAATGAAAGGCCGCTCCCAGAGCGGCCTTTCTTGTTTCCAGCCTTGCCCTGCTGCCGCCGCTGCGGTGCGCTCAGTTGACGGCGCGTTCGCGACCCTGCCAATAGGGTTTGCGCAGCTCGGTCTTGAGAACCTTGCCGGCGCCGGACAGCGGCAGCGCGTCCCGCAGCTCGATGCTGCGCGGACATTTGTAGCCGGCGATCAGCCGCTTGCAGTGCTCGTACAGCGCCTGCTGGCTCAGCGGCGCGGCGCCCGGCTTGAGGACGATCGCGGCATGCACGCTTTCGCCCCATTCGGTGCTGGGAATGCCGAACACCGCACAGGCCGCGACCGACGGGTGACTGGCGATGGCGTTCTCGACTTCGGTGGAGTACACGTTCTCGCCGCCCGAGACGATCATGTCCTTGAGGCGATCGACGATGAACAGGTAGCCGTCGCGGTCGAGGTAGCCCATGTCGCCGGTGTGCATCCAGCCGCCGCGCAGCGCACTGGCGGTGGCGTCCGGCTTGTTGAGATAGCCGCGCATCATGCCGGCGCCGCGGAACGCGATCTCGCCGACCTCGCCGACCGGCAGCTCGGCATCGTCGCCGTCGATGATGCGCATCTGCACGTGGCAGGCGGCGCGGCCGCCGGAGCGCAGCCGCGCTCCGGGCTGACCGGCGCGGCGATGCTCGGCCGGCGGCAGCACGGTCATCACCGCCGACATCTCGGTCATGCCGTAGGCCTGCATGAACGCGGCGCCCGGCAGCGCCGCGGCGGCGCGTCCGATCAGCGCCTCGGAGGCCGGCGAGCCGCCATACAGCACGCGCTGCACGCTGGAAGTGTCGGTGCTGCGGGCGGCCGGATGATCGACCAGGGCCTGCAGCATCGCCGGAATCAGCAGCAGATCGCTGATGTGCCATTGCTGGATCAGCGCCAGTGCCAGCTCGGGCTTGTAGGCTGGCAGCACCACGTGCGTGCCGCCGCGCAGCAGCAGGCCGATGATCAGCATCATGTCGGCGAGGTGGAACATCGGGGCCGCATGCAGGCCCACGGCATCGCCGGCAAAAGCGCCCTCGACCATCAGGGCCAGACCCGAGGAGCTGATGTTGAGGTGAGACAGCAGCACGCCCTTGGGTGCACCGGTGGTGCCGCCGGTGTAGAAGACGCCGAACAGCTCGTCGCCCCCCAGCTCGGCGTCGGCGATCGGCTCGCTGCGCTGGAGCAGCGCCTCCAGATCGAGCAGGCCCTCGGGGCAGGGACCCTCCCCGAAGAACAAGCGGCACTTCAGCGAGGCGACTTCGGCGCCGATGGCTGCCGACTGGGCGGCGAAAGTGGCGTCGGAGATCAGCGCCAGGCAGCGCGAATCGTTCAGTGAGTAAACGATCTCCGGCACGCTCCAGCGGAAATTGATCGGGTTGGCCAGCGCACCGAGCCAGGCACAAGCCAGGTAGAACTCGATGTAGCGATCGGAGTTGAGGCTGTGGATCGCCACCACGTCGCCGCGTTGGATGCCCAGCGACTGCATGGCGGCCGCGAGGCGGGCGACACGGTCACGGACTTGGCGAAACGTCTGGGTTCGCTCGCCGCAGACGGTCGCGATCGCGTCCGGCTTCTGCTGCACGGCGCGGTGCAGGCCTTGCGTGAATTGCATGGGTTCTCCTCCTCATGCGTTCGGGTCGGTTGTGGCGACGCCATCGTCGCGTCCGGCCCGCCTTCCGCCGCCAGACGAAAGGTGGGCCGTGCGGCGCGGGCTGCTACTTCTTCTGCCAGAACAGGTCCGGCGGCGGTACCGCGCCCAACTGTACGGCGACGCCTCGGAAGTTCCAGTGCGTGAAATCGCGGACCACCTTGCGGTTCTTGTAGCAGTGGAAGGTGATGCCGCGGACGTAGGTGGTCTTGCCCTTGGCGCCCTTGAGGCCGAGGAAATCGTCCATGTTGTGCTTGGCCTTCCACACCCACTGCATCACGGCCCATTCGTCGTAGTCGAGCTTGACGCCGGCCAGCGAGTCGCGGCTCCACTCGGCCCATTCCGCCTGCGAATAGCCCTCAGGCACGCCGCTGCGGGCGATGCCGCGGCGATCGCCGGCCAGGCCGCCGTCGTAGCGGACGATGTCAAACTGATGCACGCCGAGCGGCGAATCCGGACCGTTGTTGTTGAACGGCAGAAAGGCGCGGTGCAGCTCGTCCTTGCTGCTGATGGTCTGGAAGAAGGTGACGTCCTCGAAGACGAAGTCGTCGGCGTAGTAATGGATGATTTCATCGGCGCCGCCGTCGAAGAAGGTGTCGATCCAGTCCTCGCCGGTCGACATGCCCATGCGGCCCTTGCCCTTGAATCCCTTGACGTCCGATTTTCCGGCGCCGAAAGCCAGCGATGGCGCCATGCCGCCGACCAGGATCGCCGCGCCGGCCCTCAGGAAGTGGCGACGCTCGGCCGACAGGTCGACGTTGCGCATGTGCTCCAGATACCCGAGATGCATGTTTTCCTCCTCGTATTTATGTGCTGCTGGTCCCGCTGATAAGGCCGTCACGGCGGCCGGGATACTCCTGTCGTGATCAGGTCTGGAAGCGCGGCTTGCGCTTCTCGATGAAGGCGGTGGCGCCTTCCATGAAGTCGGCGGTCTGGCCGCAGCGCCGCTGTAGATCGCGCTCCAGCGTCAGTTGCTCGCGCAGGGTCTGGTCGGCGGCGGCGTGCAGCATCTGCTTGATCGAACTCACGGCGGTCCGCGGTGCCGCGGCGATGCGGCGCGCCAGTGTGCGGGCCTCGTCTTGCAACTGCGCATCGTCGACGACCGCCCAGATCAGTCCGGCGCGATGCGCGTCCTCTGCGCTCAGGTTCTCGCCGAGCAGACTCAGGCCCATGGCGCGCTGCAGACCGAGCGCGCGTACCAGGGTCGTGCTGCCGCCCACGTCGGGCGCCAGGCCGATCTTGACGAAGACCTGGGCGAAGCTGGCCGAGCGCGCGGCGATCGTCAGGTCGCCGGCCAGCGCCAGCGACGAGGCGCCGCCGGCGGCGACACCGTTGACGGCGACGATGACCGGCTGCGGCAGTTCGCGCATCTGCAGCAGCAGCGGATTGAAGTAGTGCTCCAGCAGATGGCCGAGGTCCGGACGATTCTGTCCGTCGCGCGGCAGCTCGCCGAGCGTCGTCACCAGATCGGCGCCCGCGCTGAACGCGCGACCTTCGCCGGTGAGGACGATCGCGCGCACGCCGGCATCGCTACCCAGCTGCGCCAGCGCCTCGCGCAGCTCGCCGGCCATTTCCAGCGTCATCGCATTGAATGCCTGCGGGCGGTTCAGACGGACGGTGGCGATGCGCTCATCCACCTCGCAGAGCAGGGTGCGGAAGGCCATTGCCGCGCTCAGAGCCCCAGCACCTTTCTCAGCGCTGCCGTGGTGTCCGGCGTCTGCGCGAGCGCGATCAGCGAGGCTTTTTCGAGTTCCAGCTGCTCATGCAGCGAAGCCTGCGTGCTGTGCCGCAGCAGGCGCCGCGTCTCGCGCGCGGCACGGCCGCAGGCGATCAGCTGGCGCGTGCGCTGGAGCACCTGTGCGACAAAGGCCTCGCCGTCGGCGTCGACGATTTCATTGAGCAGGCCCAGTTGCAGCGCATCGGCCGCCTTCAACGGCTCGCCGCGCAGGAAGAAGTCGAGCGCGCGGCGATAGCCGATCTGCCGCGCCAGCTGATACGTCGTGCCGCTGTCCGGCGACAAGCCGAGCCGCGAGAAACCGGGACGCAGCGTCGAGCTGGGTTGGGCGTAGGCGAAATCGCAAGCCAGCGCCAGGCCAAGGCCGCCGCCGGTCGCCGAGCCGTTGAGCGCCGCGACCAGCACGGGGCCGGCTCCGATCAGCAGCTCGATGCTGTCATGGATGCGCGTCGCCAGCCGGTCGAAGAAAGCCGGCAACTCGCCAAAGCCGCCGCCGCCGGCGCTGATCGCAGCCTTGAATCCGCCCAGATCGCCACCGGACGAGAACGCGCGGCCGGCGCCGGTTAGCACGATGGCCTCGACACGCGTGTCCTGCGCGAGCCGCCGCGCCTCGGCCTGGATGGCCAGCGCCATCGCGTCGTCGATCGCGTTGAGCGTCGCCGGGCGGTTCATCGTCAGCACGACGATGCGGCCGTCGTCGTGTTCTTGTGTGAGCAATACGGAAGTGTCGTTCATGGCGAATAGAAGTTGCCGAGGCGCATGCCGCCGTCGCAGTCGAGGATGGAGCCGGTGATGTAGCCGGCCTGTGCACTGCAGAGAAAGGCGATCGCCTGCGCGATGTCCTGCGCGCTGCCGAAGCGCTTCAGCGCAGTGGCCTCGCGGACAAAGCTTTCGATCTCCGGCGAGGCCGACAGCTTGCTCAGGCCTTCGGTGCCGGCGATCGGGCCGGGCGAGACCGCATTGACACGCACGCCGAGCGCGCCCCATTCCAGCGCCAGGCATTTGACCAGCATGTCGATGCCGGCCTTGGCGGCGCAGGCATGCGCCTGCAGCGGCATCGCCCGCTGCGCCTGCGGTGCGGTGATCGCCAGCAGCGCGGCACCCGGCTTGCGCAGCAGCGGCAGCACCGCCGAGAACACGTTGAAGGTGCCGATCAGGTCGATGTCGATCACGGTCTTGAAAGCGTTGGCAGACATCTTCGCGGCCGGCACGAAGAAGTTGCCGGCGGCGGCGGCGATCAGCACATCGATCTCGCCGTACTGCTCGCGGCAGGCGCCGAGCACTTCGGCGACTTTGGCGGCGTCGCGCACGTCGACCGAATAGGCCGCGGCACGACCGCCGGCGGTCTGGATCGAGGCGACTGCGGCGTCGAGCTTGTCCTGCGTGCGGCCGAGAATCACCAGTTGCGCGCCGAGCGCCGCCAGATGCTGCGCGACGCCGAGGCCGATGCCGGACGAGCCGCCGGAGATCACCACCAGCTTGCCGCGGTAGTCAGTGCCGCCGCTGGCGGCGAGCTCGGTCTGGGTAAGGGTTTGCGGAATCGTCATCGTTGCAAGCTCCGGTGGTGCGGCTTACATGCGGAACACGCCGTAGCGTGCATCACCGATCGGCGCGTGCAGGCTGGCCGATAGTGCGATGCCGAGCGCATTGCGCGTGTCGGCCGGGTCGAGGATGCCATCGTCCCAGATTTCCGAGGTCGACCAGTACGCGCTCGACTTGCGCTGGTATTCCGCCAGCACCGGCTCACGGATCGCCGCGATCTCGTCGGCAGACAGTGTCCGGTTCTGCTTGGCGAGCTGGCGGATCTTGACCTCGGCCAGCGTGTTGGCGGCCTGTTCTGCGCCCATCACCGCGATCTGGCTGTTGGGCCACGAGAACAGGAAGCGCGAGTCGAAGGCGCGGCCGCTCATGCCGTAATTGCCGGCGCCGTAGGAGCCGTGGCACATCACGGTGAACTTGGGCACGTCGGCGCAGGACATCGCCATGATCATCTTGGCGCCGTCCTTGGTGATGCCGCGGCGCTCGTACTCGCGGCCGACCATGAAACCGGTGATGTTCTGCAGGAACAGCAGCGGCACCTTGTTGCGGTTGCACAGTTCGATGAAGTGCGCGCCCTTGAGCGCGCTGTCGTTGAACAGCACGCCGTTGTTGGCGAGGATGCCGATCTTGTAGCCCCACAGATGCGCGTAGCCGCAGATCAGCGAGCTGCCGTAGGCCGGCTGATACTCGTGCAAGCGCGAGCCGTCGACCAGGCGCGCGATCACCTCGCGCATATCGAAGCCCTGCTTGATGTCGCGCGGCAGTACGCCATAGAGCTCGGACGGGTCGTAGTACGGCGCCTCCGGCGCCTGCCAGTCGATCCGCGTTTTCTCGATCTGTGCGAACTGGCCGACCACGTCGCGGGCGATCGCGATCGCTTCCTCCTCGCTGGATGCCGGATAGTCGGCGACGCCCGACACCGTGGTGTGCATGTCGGCGCCGCCGAGCTCGTCGACGCTTACGTTCTCGCCGGTGGCCGCCTTCACCAGCGGCGGGCCGGCGAGGAAGATCGCGCCGGTGCCACGCACGATCACGTTGTAGTCGGACAGCGCCGGCACATAGGCGCCGCCGGCGGTGCAGTGGCCGAGCACGACGGCGACCTGCTGCACGCCCAGCTTGGACAGCTGGCACTGATTGCGGAAGATGCGCCCGGCCTCGTACTTGTCCGGGAAGAACTCGGCCTGCAGCGGCAGAAAGCCGCCGGCCGAATCGCAGAGATGCACGACTGGCAGGCGGTTCTCGATCGCCACGTCGAGCGCGCGCACGGTCTTCTTGATCGTCAGCGGATACCAGGCGCCGCCCTTGACACTGGCATCGCCGGCGTTGATCAGCACCTCGCGGCCGGCGACGACGCCGATGCCGGTGACGCAGCCGGCGCCGGGCACCGCGCCATCGTAGGCCTCGCAGGCGGCCAGCGACGACAGCTCCAGAAACGGCGTGCCCGGATCGACGAGCAGGTCGATGCGCTCGCGCACCAGCAGCTTGTTCTGCGCGCGCAAGCGCTCGATGTCGCGCTGCGGACGCTCGTGCCGCGCCGCCTGCTGGCGCGCGCGAAAGCTTTCGGCGAGGCCGCGGTTATGCGCGGCATTGGCCTGGAATTCGGCGGAGGCGGTATTGAGCCGGGATTCGATCCGTTTCATGCCTGCGGCTCCAGGCTCAGCAGCAGCGCGTCGCGATCGAAGGTCTGGCCCTTGTCGTACTGCACGCACTGCACGATGCCGTCGCGCGGCGCGACGATCGTCGTCTCCATCTTCATGCTCTCCATCATCAGCAGCGTCTGGCCGCGGCTCACCGCGTCGCCGGCCGCCACTGCGACGCTGACGATGCTGCCGGGCATCGGCGCGCGGATCGCGTCGTCGGCACCGCCATGCGCCTGCGCGGCCAGCCGTTCTAGCGGATGGCGGTAGCGCAGCTGATGGGCCTCGCCGTCAATGTGGATGTAGATGTCATCGCCGTCGACGGCGACCACCACCTCGATCTCGCGGCCGTCGATCGACAGCCTGCCGTGGCCCGGCAGGCTGCCGTCGATGCGCAGCGCGTGGCTGTGCTCGCCCAGGTGCAGCCGGTAGCCGGACGCCGAACGCGACAGCTCGACGCCATGCTCGGCGTCACCCAGCTTGAATGCGTGGTGCATGTCAGCCCGCTCCGGCGGCGTCGGGATGATGAAAGTGCGCGCGACGGTCTTGTGTGCCGACACGCGACGCGGCGATCCCCATGCGTCGCACGGGGCCCCTCAAGGCTGCTCGCATCATTAATTTCTCCACTCGCCGATCGCCGCGTGCAGATCGGGCACCGCGTCCGCCACGTCGCGCATCGGTCGCGTCACCAGACTCGCCGTGGCCAGCAGCGCGGCGAGCGTGGTCTCCGGCAGGGGCGGGTCGGCGGCGATCTGCGGATTGGCGTCGAGAAAGCCGGTGTGCACGTCGCCGGCGATGAACGCCGGATGCGCGATCAGCCGGCGCAGGAAGGCGATGTTGGTCTTGCAGCCGAGCAGCACGGTGTCGCGCAGTGCGGCGTCGGCGCGCGCGATCGCCTGCGCGCGGTCGTCGCCGCGGACGATCAGCTTGGCGATCATCGGATCGAAGGCCGCGGTCACCGCGCCGCCTTCGAGCACGCCGCTGTCCCAGCGCAGGCCTTCGCCCTGCGGCGGCGTCAGCCGCAGCAGCGGGCCGGTGGTCGGCGCATAGCCGCGGCCCGGGTCTTCGGCGTAGATGCGCAGCTCGATCGCGTGGCCGCGTGCGGCGATCCCGGATTGCGTGTAGCCGAGTGGCTCGCCGGCGGCGATGCGCAGTTGCTCCTGCACCAGATCCTTGCCGGTGATCTCCTCGGTGACCGGATGCTCGACCTGTAGCCGCGTGTTCATCTCCAGAAAGAAAAAATCACCATTGCCGGCACCGCCAGCGGTGCCGGGGGCACCTGATGGGCCGAAGATGAACTCGACCGTGCCGGCGTTGCGGTAGCCGGCCGAGCGGGCGATGCCGGCCGCGGTTTCGCAGATCTTCTCGCGCAGTTCGGCGCTCAGCGCCGGTGACGGCGTCTCCTCGACGATCTTCTGGAAGCGGCGCTGCACCGAGCACTCGCGCTCGAAGACGTGGACGACATTGCCGTGCGTGTCGCCGAGTATCTGCACCTCGATGTGCCGCGGATTCTCGATATAGCGCTCGACGTACAGGCGACCGTCGCCGAAATAGCGCTGGCCTTCCGAGCGTGCGCGCTCGATCTCGGCATCGAGCAGCGCCAGGTCGCGGACGATGCGCATGCCCTTGCCGCCGCCGCCGGCGGACGGCTTGATCAGCAGTGGCGCGCCGACCTTGCGCGCCCGCGCGTTGAAGCTTGCCGGATCGTCGTCCTCGATCGCGCTCGGCGCCACCGGAAAGCCGCTGCGCTCGACGAAGTTGCGCGCCCGCACCTTGTCGCCCATCAGTTCGATCTGTTCAGGTGTCGGGCCGATGAAGATCAGCCCGGCGGCGGCGACCGCCCGCGCGAAGCCGGCGTTCTCGGACAGGAAGCCGTAGCCGGGGTGGATCGCGCCGGCGCCGCTGTCGCGCGCCGCGCGCAGGATCTGCGCGCCGTCGAGATAGGCGGCTACCGGCGTGCTGCCGCTGATCTCGATCGCACGATCGGCCATCTTCACCGCGGCGGTGCCGCGATCGGCGGCGTGGAAGACGACGATGCCTTCGAGGCCGAGCGCCTGCACCGTGCGCAGCACGCGCACGGCGATCTCGCCGCGATTGGCGACGAGTACGCTGCGGAATGGCCAGCGGGTGGGGTCGGTGGCGTGTGGCGAGGCAGTGCTCATGTGCGGCGGATTCTCGCGTTGGGCTTCTTGGCCGCGCCTGGCACAGGCTTGGCGGCGGCGGACGCAGGCGTGGCGATGCCGTCGCAGACCATCGCGGTCAAGGTGTCGGCGATGCGTTTGATGTCGAGCCGGCCGCGACCGCAGATGTAGTTCCAGGTCAGGTGCTCGATCGCGCCGAATACGAGGTCGCGTGTCAGCGTCGGTGAAGTGCCGGCGCGGAACGTACCGTCGGCGCTGCCCTCGGCGACGATCTCGGTGAGAAAGCGCGTGTAGCGGCGGTTCTTCTGATGCAGCGTCGAGCTGTGATAGTCCTCTTCGCCGCGGATCTCGCGGAACATCAGCCGGCACAGCAGCGGGTAGTCGCGCACCACGCGCAAGTGATCGTGGATGACGATGCGCAGGCGCTCGCGCAGATCGCTGACATCGGTCAGATCACGGGCCAGATCACCGCTGATTTCGTCGTACCAGTGCTCCAGCACCTTCAGCAGCAGCTCGCGCTTGGTCGCGAAGTACTTGAACACCGTGCCTTCGACGACGTCCATGCGCGCGGCGATTTCCGCCACGGCGGTCTGTTCGTATCCCTTCTCGCAGAAGACCTGGCGCGCCGCCTCAAGGATCTTGTCGATGCGCTGTTCACGGCTCAGGCGCGGCGCGGGCACGCGGGCAGGACGGCTGGGCGCGGACTTGGTCATCGGTGAAGGTTTGCGAGGTTTGCATCGGGACGAGTGCTTGCTAGTATTGGTGAGTCAAACTCACCAGGTCAAGCCATGTGCGGCATGGGGTGAGTGATCGAACGATTCCAATGAGCATGAGCAGGAGAGATTCATGAGCCACGTCGTCGCGGCCGCTGCGGGTCGGTCCTTCACACAGACCTTTGCCGGGTTGTCTGATACCGAGCAGGAAATCCTCGACGCCGCCGACCGCTTCGCGCACAAGGAGTTCTATCCGCTCGCGCAGCGCATGGACGACGAGGAGTGGTGGCCCGCCGAGATCTTCCCGACGATCGGCGCCACCGGTTACTTCGGCGTCACCGCACCGGAGCAGTACGGCGGGGCCGGGCTCGACATCTTCAGCGCCGGCCTGATCATGCAGGCCTTCTCGCGCTGGAACCACGCGCTGGGGCTGTCCTGGGTCGCGCACGAG
>CBINNP010000052.1:0-16346 GCA_966252075.1 uncultured Solimonas sp. | reverse complement strand
CCATAGCGTTAACAGGCCCTAGCGCGGCTTGAGGGCCTCGCCCGCGAAGCTCACGCCGCTCCAGCCGCTGCGCATGAAGCTGCGGATGTTCTGGTGATCGCTCGCCTGCGGATGCCGCAGCACGTCCTCGCGGTAGTAGCGGCCGAAGCAGGCCAGCGTCTCGGCCTCGTCCAGCGCCTGCAGTTTCGCGAACGCGAAGATCTTGCAGGAACCGCCGTTCTGGCCGGCGGCGTTGTCGACCTCGCCGTTGCGGAACGCAGTCGGCGTGTAGGTGTATGCGGCTTCGATCGCGGCAATGGTGTCGGCGAACTCGATCTGCTCAGGGGTTTCACGCAGGCGCTGCAGGAAGGCATTCAGGGACATGACAAGGCCGTTCTGATCGAAAAGGCCGCGCAGTGTAGCGACGCAGGCTTGCCCTGGCCGCCGCCGGCGCTTCAAGCTTGCGGCCGTTGCTCACGCCTATCAGGACGCTCCGGCCGTGCCCCCGCTCATTGACGAATCCGAAATCGAATTCAGTGCCGTGCGTGCGCAGGGCGCGGGCGGCCAGAACGTCAACAAGGTGTCGACGGCGGTGCACCTGCGCTTCGATATCCGCGCCTCGTCGCTGCCGGCCGACATCAAGGACAGGCTGCTGGCGCTGCAGGATCAGCGCATCAGCAAGCAGGGCGTCATCGTCATCAAGGCGCAGGCCACGCGCAGCCAGGAACAGAACCGCGCCGACGCGCTGGCCCGGCTGAACGAACTGGTGACCGCCGCGGCGACGCCACGCAAAACGCGCCGCGCGACCAAGCCGACGCACGGCTCCAAGCTGCGCCGGCTGGAAGGCAAGAGCCTGCGCAGCAAGCTCAAGGCCGCACGCAGCCGCGTTCAGGACTGAAGCGGCGCCGGCCCTCATCCGGCGCTGCGCGCCACCTTCTGCCGCAAGCGGAAGAAGCGATTCCCGGAGCAAGGACCCTTTCCCTTGCAGGAGAGGGCTTGGGGTGAGGGCGCTACTGCCCGACCAGGATCAGCTTGCCGGTTTTCGGATCGCGGTAGACCTGCCCCACCGGTTCCATGCCGGCGCCGCCCTGCTGGCCTTTCATGCTGTCCGGCAGATCAGCCAGCTCCTTGCCCTGCTGCACCGTCTGCTGCGGCGCGCCGGGTTGCCCGTCGACCTGTCCGGGCGCAGTGGTGCTGAACAGCTGCGGCTGCGCCGACACCAGCGCGACGATCAGCGCGCAGATGAACACCAGCATGATGTCGACCAGATTGACCAGCGAGGCCTGCGGGTCCTCCGGGGTTTCATCGAAGCGCGAATAGCGACCCCAGCGACGCTTCATGCGCTGCGCTCCCAGCGGCTCAGCGCCTCGTCGTACCAGCGGCGGCGCAGGCGGCCGACGACGAAGCCGACCAGGCCCGCGGCCAGACCCAGCACCGTGGTGTCGAAAGCCGTGTGCATCGCTTCCGCCAGCACTTTGAGTTCACCCCCGGACAGCGCCGTCAGTCCCGGGCCGAGCGAGATCAGCGTCGCCATCAGGCCGAGCATCGGCGCGCTGCGCGTGAGGATGTCGGCGCGCTCGATGCGCCGATGCGCGCGACGCTCGACCGCCGCCAGATCCAGCGGCGGCGCACGACGGCGCAGCGCGAAGCGCTC
Organism: uncultured Solimonas sp.; assembly: GCA_966252075.1. Taxonomy (GTDB): domain Bacteria; phylum Pseudomonadota; class Gammaproteobacteria; order Nevskiales; family Nevskiaceae; genus Solimonas. The sequence goes on along the minus strand of CBINNP010000052.1, from coordinate 14,713 downwards.
ACCGACCGTCAGGCCGATGTCGAGACAGGCCGCCGCGGCGGCGGCAAACAACAGCGCGATCGTCGGCCACAGCAGCAGCGGCACGAGTTCATGTGTCCAGTCGATCAGCGGGGTCACGCTCATTGGCAATCCTTGTCGTCCATCTTGGTTGTTTCACCATGTAGCCCGGTCCGTCTGCGCGGAACCGGGCCACCCGCATCGTCCGTCGTAGGGCGGGTCAGGCCGCAGGCCGTAACCCGCCGCCGGTCTCCGGCGCGACTTTGCGACGGCGGGTTACGCTGCGCTAACCCGCCCTACCGGAATCGGCGTTCGGTTTGCGGGCCGCACCACGATCGAAGCCGCGGTAAAAGCCGAACAGCAGCAACGCCACCAGCAGCGCGAGCGCGGCATACAGCACGCGGCTCTGCATCTGTTCGCCGCCCTGCTCGCTGGCCTTGGCTTCCGCCTGCTGCTGCGCATCGGCATCGTCCGTCTGCAGTTCGCTGATCGTGCTCGGCGCCTCAAGCTTGGCCTCGGCTTCGACGCGCGCCTTGTCGAGCATCTGCTTCAGCGGCTCGCGCTGGTCGTCGCGCAGGTAGGGCTGCACCCACTCGAACACCGGATGATCCGGCCGCGTGTGGCCGCTGCCCGGCAGGCCGGCCTGAAGCAGCAGATCGACCCACTGCTGGCCGAGCTGCTTGAGCGTCGCCTCGTCCGCCTGCCAGAAGCCCTTCTCGGCGGCGACCATCAGGATCGCCATCATGTTGGTCTTCACATGGACATTGCTGCCCTGCTCCAGGAACTGGTCGAGGCCGAGCTGATAGCGGTCGTCCAGATAGACGGATTTCACCTCGTCCCAGGCCCAGCTCTTGATGATGTCCGGGTTCGTCACCTGCCAGCCCCACAGGTATTCGACGAACTCGCTGCCCATGGTCCGCGCGCCGGCGTAGCCGTGCTGCATCAGCGGACGAATCCACGCGGGGTTCAGATAGCGGCCGCGCAGCTCGCCGAGCAGCGCCGCCTGCAGCGGCTGCATCTCCGGCTTGTCGGGATCGGAGCTGTCGATAACGTGGCTGGCCGGCACCTTGCCCTTCAGCGTCTCGACCGCGAGGCTCAGGCCGCCGAGGTAGTCGAAGGCATCGTTGTTGTCGATCAGGCCGTAGAGATTGCTGGCGCGACCGAGATACGTGTTGTCGACGCGCTTGAGGTTGCGCTCCAGCAGCGCGTGCTGCGGCGCGCCGCCGCCGTCGCTGGATGAATAGGCATGGCCGATGCGGTTGATGTACGCCGCCGACAGTTCCTTGCGATCGGTCCAGGCGCCGCTGCGCTCGGCAAGCCGATTGATGCCGGCGCCGTAGTCGCCCGGCGCGGTACCGAACACGCGCAGCGCCGCCTGCGGACCGGCCTTGTCGAGGCTCAGGCCGCTGCCGAGCAGCGCCTCGGTTTCCTCGATCCAGTGCTGGGCGACGCGGTTCTTCGCCAGCGGCTCCTCGCCCGGTTCTTCGAGCGGGCCGAGCGGCGCCAGCGCCGCTGCGAGCGCTGCGGCCAGCTTCGGCTTCTGCTTCTCGATGGTCTTGCGGCTGCCGTCCAGCGCCAGCAGCACGGCCTTGTCGAGCCAGCCGATCTGGTTGCCGAACAGATCGCGGAACAGGCCGGACGAGACGAACAGCGTGTCGGCGCGCAGCTTCACGTCGGCCAGCGGCCGGCGTTTGAGCGCGGTGACGATGCCGCGGCTGTTCCACACCGGCTCGATGCCGAGCAGCGCCAGACCGAAGCCGACCATCGCGCCCTCGTCGCGCACCGAGTCGGAGGCCCAGAGGATCACCGCCTCCTTGCCGTCCGGCCTGGCCTTGGCGCGCGCTTCCACCGCCATCTTCTCGCCGAGCTGATAGCCGAGCCGCGACGGAATCAGGCTGTTGTCGAGGCCGTGGAAGTTGCGGCCGGTCGGCAGCGCGTCGGCATTGCGCAGCGGATCGTTGCCCGGTCCGGGTTTGACGAAGCGGCCGTTGAGACCGCCGAGCAGCGCAGCCATTTCGCTGGCCGGCGACGCGGCGAGCCGCGCGCGGATGCCGGCGTCGTTCGTCTGCATCGACTTCAGCATGATCGCCAGCGCTTCCGGCTGCCAGTCGCGGCCGAAGACGTGCAGGCCCAGCGGCATGTAGTCCTCCTGCAGCTGGGTCAGGTAGTGACCGATCTCGTGCACCAGCAGTTCGTCGTCGGCCTGATCGAAGCTGATGCCGCGCACCTGCAGCTCGGCGTCCATGCTCTCGGTCAGCGCCTCGCGCAGCTTGAGTGCATCGATCAGCTCGCGCATGCCGCGCGCGGCGTCGCTGCGCACGCTCGGGTTGTTGGAGGCCTCGAAGCTCTCGACCAGCTGGCGCAGCTTGAGCAGATCGTCATACAGAGGTGTGGCAGCAAGCGGCGGCGTCAGGTGGTCGATCATCACCGCCAGGCCGCGGCGCTTGGCCTGCAGACCCTCGCCGACGCCGTCGACGATGTACGGATACAGGCCCGGCACGTCGGCGGCGATCAGTTGCGGAAAGTCGAACTCGTCCTGGCCGACGCTCTTGCGCGGCAGGAACTCGTAGGTCGAGTGGCGGCCGAGATGGATGATCGCGTCGGCGTGAAAGTCATCGCGCAGCCAGTGGTAGAACGCGAGGTACTGGTGGGTCGGCGCGATCGTCGTGTTGGCGTGCAGCAGTTCCTCATTCAACTCCCAGCCGCGCGGCGGCTGCGGACCGATGAAGACCTTGCCGAAGTGCAGGCCCGGCAGCACCAGCTTGCCGACGTGAACCATGATGCGGCCCGGCGCCGCGCCCCAGCCGCGCAGGCCCTCGATGCCGGTGGCGATCAGCGCGCGGCTGAGCTGCGCCACCTGCTGCTCGTTGCCGCCACGGCTGATGCGGACTTCGTAAGCGGCTTCGAGCTGCGTCAGCAGATCGAGCGCGCGATTGCGCGCGGCATGCTGCGCGCCCTCGACCATGTGGCGCAGTTCCTTGATCGTGTGTTCGACCTGCTCGCGTGCGCCCTGCGGTGCGCGCGCGGCCAGCGCGGCGTCGACCGCGGCCTGCAGGCGACCAAGCGGACCATCGACCACTTCACCGCGGATCGCCGACGGCAACGTGTCGAACCAGCGCGCGTAGTCGGCGGCCTTCACCGTCGTCACGCGCCGCGCCATCTCGGTCAGCGCGTCATTGGCTTCCGGCAAATTGACGCCATCGCGCTGCAGCTTGTCGAGCAGTTCTTCGGAGGTCTTCGGCAGCGTGCCGGTGTCGTAGCCGGCGGCCTTGAGCTGCTGCAGGATCTGCAGCAGCGAGGCCGGTACGTCGAGATTGTCGGCGCCGATGTTGTGCCGGCCCGGCGGGTGGTTGTAGTAGACGATGGCGACGCGCTTGTCGGCGTTCTTCTGCGTCTGCAGTTTTACCCAGCGCGCGGCGCGCGCGGTGAGCTGGCCGATCTGCGCAGGCAGCGGCGCGATCCGCGACACCGCCATGCCGGTCAGCGCATCGACGCCGGCCGGCGCCGCGGTGGCGACGACGATCGCCTGCGAAGCACCCTGCAGTTCCGGCATCGAGATCCGGTAGTAGACGCTGTCCCAGGCCAGGCCCTGCGCCGACGCGCGCCAGGCGGCGGCGGTGGTGTCGTGCAGGCGGATGCCTTTCAGCACGGGCACATCAAGTTCGGTCAGCAGCTGTGCGGCGGCGCGGCTGTCGCTGCTGCCGCCGATCAGGAAGTCCTGCAGCGAGATCACCGCGCCGAGTCTGGCGCCGAGCTTTTCCTTGAGCACCCGCAGCGCCTGCGTGCTGGACTCGCCCCAGCGCGCGCGCAGCTGCAGGCAGTCGAGCTGCTGCGCCTTTAGCGCCGCACAGATCGCGCGGCCGGTGTCGTCGTCGGCGCGCTCCTGATCAAGCAGCGCCACCACTTTGCGATGGCCGCCGAGCTTTAGCTCTTCAGGTGCGACCGTCGCGTCGTTCCAGATCAGCCGCAGCGCCTGCGCATCCTCGACGGCGGCGGCGCCGCTGCGACCGAGCAGATGCGCGAACAGCGACAGCAGATTGCGCTCGCCGCGGTTCTGCCAGTAGCCGCGCACGGCGATCCACGGTGCCTGCCGTGGATGCGCGCGACTGGCCTCGGCGACCCAGGCGGCGCTCGACGCGGTATCGGTCCTGGCTGACGACAGCTGGTCGTAGAGCGGATCGGCAGGCGCGAACAGCGCCTGGCCCTGCCAGCGGCTGCGGCGGCCCAGATCGGTGTCGCCGGCCACCGCGATCACGTTTTTCGCCGGCAGCGTGTCGAGCAGCGGCAGCACGCGCTGGGCGCTGTCCTTGAACAGGTTGGCAAGCAGGATCGCGTCAGCATCGGCGAGCAGCTTGCGCAGCTCGTCGGCGGACAGCGCATCCATCTGCTCGGAGGTGCGGAACACCAGGCGGTCGCCGGGGTTCTGGGTGTGGAAGCGCTGCGCGGCCTCGGTCATGCCTTCAGAGCTGCGCTCGGAGACGATCGCCACCAGCGTCGCCGCGGAACCGAGGCCGGACCAGCCCAGCGCCAGAAACGTCAACAGCAGGGCGCAGGCGCGCCGCGACAGCATTTTCATCAGGTTCCACCCGCCGTGTGACATCCTCATCGGGCGACGCGGGGGCTTCTGATGGTGGCGGCGCGTGAGGCGGGCGCAGACACGACCGGCGCCCGCCGCGCCACGCTCGACATGCTCAGGCCGGTCTCCGGACTCGTCGCAAGCGCCTCAACTGAAGCGAACCGCGACACGCCTTCCCATGCGGCGATGCACAGTGGCGGGCGCAAACCGGGCGGCTTGCGTTGTCGCGATCCTGGCCCGGACCGGCGCCAGCTTTACGATCACCGTTGCGGGGGCAGCGCAGGATTCACACCTGCTTCCCGTTGAACCCTTGAAGGAGACACGCTCCCCGCCGGGCACCTGATCGAAAACCGCGCAAGCGCGGCGGCGCGGATTCTACGGGCGCGCTTCCGGCGCCGGCAAGCGTGAGCTTGCGATGCCAATACGATGCACATGCCGTGCTACCGTATGGCGATGGAACAGAAGACCGCCCGGCTGACGCTGCTGATCGACCCCGCCAAGAAGCAGGCTTTCGAAACGCTCTGCGCACAACAGGACCTGACGCCTTCGCAGGTAGTCCGACAGCTGATCCGCGACTATCTCGCCAAGCACGGTGTCAGCTACGCCAGCAAGCCGGCGCGCAAGGCGCCCAAGTAAGCGCCTCACATCCCGGCCGAACGCTTCACCGCCTGGATGAACAGATAGCCGCCGCCGCACAGCGCGCCGACGAAAATCAGGATCGCCAGCAGCATCGTCAGCGTACCCGCCTGCGCAAACTCCTGACCGCGATCGCGGCTGCTGCGAATGCCGACGGCGGCGGCCAGAATGCCGCCGATCAGCTGGAACACGTTGGGCGGCTTGCGCGCCGGTTCGTCGGGCGGGTGGTCTTGCATCGTCGCTCCTTTGAAGGATCAAGCACGCATCGCAGCGTGGTCGTCGGCCGGTTCGCAGGCGCGCAGGGCATCGTCAAAACCGCCGTGGTAGCGCCGGCGGCCGTCGCGGCGCGCCAGGCCGGCGCGGATCAGCTTGCGCAGCACACTGCGCCGCGCCTCACATAGCAGCACATGCACACCACGGCGCTCAAGCCGCGTGATCGCTTCCTCCAGCGTCTGCATGCCGGTGATGTCCATGAACGGCACGCGCGCGAGACGGATGACGATATGACATGGATCGGTATGCGTCTGTTGCAGCGCGCGTTCGAGATTTTCGACGGCGCCGAAGAAAAACGGTCCGTCGATCGAATAGACCATCGTGCCGGGCGGCAACTGCGCGCGGCCGGCATCCTGCAGCTCGCGCTGCAGCTCGCGCTCGGCCAGCGGCGCGACTTCCACCGACTGCGACATCCGGCGCAGGAACAGCAGCATCGCCAGAATCACGCCGACGTTGACGGCGACCACCAGATCGGCGAACACCGTCAGCAGGAAAGTCACCACCAGGATGATCGTGTCGGCGCGCGGGGCCTTGCGCAGCATCCAGACGAATCGGTGCGCCTCGCTCATGTTCCAGGCGACGACGAACAGGATCGCCGCCAGCACGCACAGCGGCACGCGGCCGGCCAGCGGCGCGAGCAGCAGCAGGATCAGCACCAGCACCAGCGAATGAACGATGCCGGCCAGCGGACCGGTCGCGCCGTTGCGGAAGTTGGTCGCGGTGCGGGCGATCGCGCCGGTCGCCGCAAAGCCGCCGAACAATGGCGCGACCAGATTGGCGATGCCCTGGCCGATCAGCTCCTGGTTGGAATCGTGGCGCGTGCCGGCCATGCCGTCGGCCACTACCGCCGACAGCAGCGACTCGATCGCGCCGAGCATCGCGATCGTGAACGCCGACGGCACCAGGCTGATCAGCCGCTCGAAGCTGAATGCCGGCAGCGTCAGCGACGGCAGGCCCTGCGGAATGCCGCCGAAGGCGCTGGCGATCGTCGCCACGCCATCGAAGCCGAATGCCGTCTGCAGCGCGGTGACGACCAGCATCGCCAGCAGCGGTCCCGGCACGCGCGCAAGGCCCGGGACGCGCGGCCCGCAGAGCACGACCAGCAGACTCAGCAGCGCCAGCGCGGTAGTCGCCGGATGCAGCGACGGCAAGGCCTCCAACAGATGCAGCAGCTTGTCGTGGAAATGCGCGCCCTGGATCTTCGGCAGGCCGAAGAAGTCCTTCCACTGGCCGGTCCAGATGATCACGCCGATGCCGGCGGTGAAGCCGACGATCACCGGATCGGGGATGTAGCGCAGCACGCCGCCGAAGCGCGCCAGGCCCAGCAGCACGAGGATCAGGCCGGCCATCGCCGTCGCCAGCAGCAAGCCGTCGACGCCGTGCTGGGCGGTGACACCGGCCAGGATCACGACGAAGGCGCCGGTCGGGCCGGCGATCTGGATGCGGCTGCCGCCGAACAGCGAGACGATCAGGCCGGCGACGATCGCCGTGTAGATGCCCTGCTCCGGCTTGACGCCGGAAGCGATCGCGAAGGCCATCGCCAGCGGCAGCGCGACGACGCCGACGATCGCGCCGGCGACGATGTTGCGCAGCCAGTGCTCCGGCCTGAACAAACCCGCCCGCGCCGCCTCGACGATCGCGATCATGCCTTCACCCATCCAACACACGTTATGTGCATATGATGATCATATCATCGGCATTGCCGCTGGAACCCCGCCTGCGGGGAGAAAGTGCCCGATGAGCGGATCAGAGGCCGCTTTCGAGTACACGTGCGCGTCCGGCGCGCCCTTCACCCGCGTTTGGACAAGCCGGGGAGTGGCTCGATGTCGCTGCCCAGCTCACCTTCAGATGCATGCCGCCGACTGTCGCGAGCGCGGTCGCGGTGCTAAAGTCCGCGCCGTTACGGATGCCTGCATCGCTCCACTCGATGCAGGTGAAACGGGAAGCCGGTGACGTCTCCAGACCCTGGACACCAGCCCGGCGCTGCCCCCGCAACGGTAAGCGAGAGACGGACTCCCATCGCCACTGCGCAACGCGCGGGAAGGCAGAGATCCGAAGCCTGCACTCGCGAGCCCGGAGACCGGTCCGTAACAGACCGAAGACGCGCGGAGGGCGTGTCGATTCGGGATGCTTTGCCAACGCGCCGCGCGCGCAGCCAGGAGTCTTTGCGATGAACCTTTCCCGTCCGGTGCAGTTCGGCGTCATGGGCGCGCTCGCGCTGCTGATGATCGCCACGCGTGGCCAGCACTTCGCCAGCGTCGATGCGCTGCCGAGCGCCTCGTGGGCCGTGTTCTTCCTGGCCGGCCTGTTCTTCCGCCCGCTCTGGGGCTTCGCCGCGCTGTTCGCGCTGGCCACGGTGCTCGACCTCGCCTCGCTGAAGAACGGCACCGTCACCCAGTGGTGCCTGTCGCCGGCCTACTGGGCGCTGCTGCCGGCCTACGGCTCGCTGTGGTTTGCCGGCCGCCTGTACAGCTCGATCCATCGCGATGAACTGCGCACGCTGCTGCCGCTGGCCAGCACGCTGGCGGCCAGCGGCTTCGTCGCCTACCTGTGCTCGGGCGGCGGCTTCTACTTCTTCTCGGGCCATTACCCGGATGCCAGCCTGGCCGAGTTCGCTGCGCGCATCGCCCAGTACTACCCGCACTCGACCAGCGTGATGGCCGGCTATGTGATCGTCGCCGCCGTCGTCTACGCCACGCTGCGCCTGCTGGCGCCGCGCGGCGCGCTGGCCCGCGCCTGAGCCACGTCGACGAAATTTCGATGTGACTGAGCAGGACGCGGGGCAGGACGAAGCGCTCGCCGCACGCCATCGCGTGCGGATGCTGCGCAAGAAGCAGGTCATCGACAGCAAGATCGCCGCGGCCACCGAGGACCGCGGCGTTCTTTTGGTCAACACCGGCAACGGCAAGGGCAAGAGTTCGGCGGCGTTCGGCATGGTCGCGCGCGCGCTCGGCCACGGCATGAAGGTCGGTGTTGTGCAGTTCATCAAGGGCGCGATGTCGACCGGCGAGGAACGGTTCTTCCGCAATCTGCCCGGCCTCGAAGGCCGTCTCGACTGGCACGTGATGGGCGAAGGCTATACCTGGGAAACCCAGGACCGCTCGCGTGACATCGAGAAAGCGCAAGCCGCCTGGCAGATCGCCGCACGCATGCTCGCCGACGAGGCCTACGGGCTCGTGGTGCTCGACGAACTCAACATCGCGCTCAAGCACCGCTACCTCGACGTGCAGGAGGTGGTGCGCGTGCTGCTGTCGCGCCCGGACCTGCAGCACGCCGTCGTCACCGGCCGCGCCGCGCCGCCGGAGCTGATCGAGGCCGCCGACACCGTCAGCGAGATCGCCGTGCTCAAGCACGCCTTCCAGTCCGGCATCCGCGCGCAGAAAGGCGTCGAGCTGTGAGCGCCGCGGTCGGCAGCGGCCGGGCCGCGCGCTGCCGCGCGCTGCTGGTCTCGGCACCGGCGTCGAACCAGGGCAAGACCACCGTCACCAGCGCACTGGCGCGCCGTGCGCGGGAGGCCGGCCTGCGCGTGCGCTGCTTCAAGACCGGCCCGGATTTTCTCGACCCGATGCTGCTGGAGCGTGCGTCCGGCGCGCCGGCCGAACAGCTCGATCTGTGGATGGTGGGCGAGTCCAATTGCGTGGCACGGCTGCACGCGGCGGCGCAGGACAACGACCTGATCCTGATCGAAGGCGTGATGGGCCTCTACGACGGCGCGCCGTCGAGCGCCGACCTCGCGCGCCGTTTCGGCGTGCCGGTGCTGGCGGTGATCGACGGCAGCGCGATGGCGCAGACCTTCGGCGCGCTGGCGTTCGGACTATCGCGCTATCAGGACGGTTTGCCCCAAAAAATGCTGATGCACGGCGTGATCGCCAACCGCGTCGGCTCGACGCGCCACGGGCAGATGCTCAAGGACAGCCTGCCGGCGCCGCTGCACTGGCTCGGCGCGCTGCCGCGCGATCCGGCGTATCAGCTGCCGGAACGCCATCTCGGCCTGGTGCAGGCCGCCGAGATCGCCGACATCGATGCGCGTATCGACGCCGCTGCTGCTGCGCTCGGTGACGCGGTCGACTTCGCTCAAATCCCCGAGATCGAGTTCGCTGCGCCGCTCGCCGAAGCGCCACCGCCGCTGCTGCGCGGCAAGCGCATCGCCATCGCCCGCGATGCGGCGTTCTCGTTCCTCTACCCCGCCAACCTCGACACGCTGCGCGCGCTCGGCGCCGAGTTGGGCTTCTTCTCGCCGCTCGCCGACACCGCGCCGCCGGAATGCGACGCCGTGTATCTGCCGGGCGGCTATCCGGAACTGCATGCCGGAACGTTTGCCGCCAACACGGCGATGCACGCCGCGCTGCGCGCGCACCGCGATGCCGGCAAGCCGCTGCTCGCCGAGTGCGGCGGCATGATGTCGCTGTTCGAGACGCTCGCCGACCGTGACGGCCGCGAGCACGCGATGGCCGGCCTGCTGCCGGGCGCAACGACGATGCGGCCAAAACTGCAGGCGCTCGGCCTGCAGGCCGTCGACACGCCGGACGGCGAGCTGCGCGGTCACAGCTTCCATTACTCGGAGCTGCGCACGCCGCTGCAGCCGCAGGCGCGCGGTCGCAATCCCAATGGTGGCAAGACCGCCGAGGCGATCTACCGCGACGGCGCGCTGACCGCGTCCTACGTGCATTTCTACTTCGCGTCGAACCCGGTCGCCGCGGCGCGGCTGTTCGGCGCCTGAAGCGGCGATGAGCGCGCATCGCTTCGAGGCCGGCGCAGTCGACGCGGTCTATCACGCGATCCACCAGCGCCGCGACATGCGCCACTTCGCCGGCGGCAGCATCGCGCCGGACACGCTGCGCCGCCTGCTCGAAGCCGCGCATGCGGCGCCCAGCGTCGGCCTGTCGCAGCCCTGGCGGATCGTGCGGATCACCGATGCCGCGCTGCGTGGCGCCATCCACACGCTGGTCCACGACGAGGTCGCGCGCACCGCCGACGCGCTCGGCGCGCGCCGCGACGAATTCCTCGCACTGAAAGTCGAAGGCATCCGCGACTGCGCCGAGCTGCTGGTGGTCGCCGTAGACGACGGCGGCGCGCAGGAGATCTTCGGCCGCCGCACGCTGCCGGAGATGTCGCTGGCCTCCGCCGCTTGCGCGATCCAGAACCTCTGGCTCGCCGCGCGCGCCGAAGGGCTCGGCCTGGGCTGGGTATCGATGTTCGAACCCGGCGAACTGGCCACGCTGCTGAACCTGCCGACGCGCGCCAAGCCGATCGCCGTGCTGTGCCTGGGGCCGGTCGAGCAGTTCTACGCCGCACCGATGCTGCAGCTGGAGCGCTGGCGCGAGCCGCGCCCGCTCGCGGCGTTGCTGTGCGAGAACCGCTGGACGGACGCCACGTCATGAGCTTCATCGCGCGCGGCCCGCAGCGCATCGTCTGCATGACCGAGGAGACCACCGAGACGCTGTACCGGCTCGGCGAGCAGGACCGCATCGTCGGCATTTCCGGCTTCACCGTGCGGCCGCCGCAGGCGCGCAAGGAGAAGCCCAAGGTGGCCGCGTTCACCAGCGCCAAGATCGAGCGCATTCTCGAACTCAAGCCGGATCTGGTGCTCGGCTTTTCCGACCTGCAGGCCGACATCGCCGCCGAGCTGATCCGCGCCGGCGTCGCGGTGCAGATCTTCAACCAGCGCAGCGTCGCGGACATCTTCGAATTCATCGCCATGCTCGGCGCGATGGTGCGCGCGCCGCAGCGCACGCAGGCGCTGCTCGACGAGCTGCAGCGCAACGTCGATGCCGCAGGAGAGGCAGCCGCGCGCCTGCCGCAGCGGCCGCGCGTGTTCTTCGAGGAATGGGACGAACCGATCATCTCCGGCATCCGCTGGGTCGCCGAGCTGATCGAGATCGCCGGTGGCAGCGACTGCTTCCCGGAACTGTCGTGCGAAGCTAGCGCCAGGCGGCGCATCATCGAGGACAGCGCAAGGATCATCGAACGCGCGCCGCAGCTGATCATCGGCTCCTGGTGCGGCAAGAAGTTCAAGGCCGAGAAAGTTGCGGCGCGGCCCGGCTGGGACGTGATCCCGGCAGTGCGCGACGGACGCCTGGCCGAGATCAAGTCCTGCGACATCCTGCAGCCGGGTCCGGCCGCGCTCGGCGACGGCCTCGCGCAGCTGAGCCGCTTGATCACCGCCACCGCGCGCGGCGAAGCTTTGCCATGAGCGCCTTGCTGATCACTGCCGCCGTCGCCGCCGACACGATCCTCGGCGAACCGCGCCGTGGCCATCCGCTGGTGGCGTTCGGCCGCTATGCAAAAGCGCTGGAAGCGCGCCTGCATCCCGGCGAGGCTGCGGACAGAAGCCGGGCCCGCCAGCGCGGCGCACTGGCGCTGCTGCTGGCCGTAGCGCCGGCGACACTGGCCTGCGCGCTGTTGCTGGCGCTGACCGCACGCTGGCCGCTGCTGAGTGCGCTGATCGAGATCACCGTGCTGTATTTCACCATCGGCCACCGCAGCCTGCGCGATCACGCACGCGAGGTCTGGATCGCGCTGCGCCGCCAGGATCTGCCCGAGGCGCGACGCCGCGTCGGCATGATCGTCAGCCGCGACTGCTCGCAGCTGGACGAAACGCGCGTCGCCGCCGCCGCGATCGAATCGGTGCTGGAAAACGGCAGCGACGCGGTGTTCGGCGCGCTGTTCTGGTTCGCCGTCGCTGGCGCACCCGGCGCACTGGCCTATCGCCTGATCAACACGCTCGACGCGATGTGGGGCTACCGCACGCCGCGGCATCTGCATTTCGGCTGGGCGGCGGCGAAGCTCGACGATCTGGTCAACTGGATCCCGGCGCGACTGACCGCGCTGAGCTATGCGCTCGCCGGCCACGGCGCCGACGCCCTGCACTGCTGGCGCACGCAGGCGCCGGCCTGGGACAGCCCCAACGGCGGCCCGGTGATGGCGGCCGGTGCCGGCGCGCTCGGCCTCAGCCTCGGCGGCAGCGCGCGCTATCACGGCCAGCTCAAGAAGCGGCCCTCGCTCGGCTGCGGCCCCGCCCCGGTCGCCGACGACATCCGCCGCGCGCTGTCGCTGCTGCTGCGCGCGCTGACGATCTGGCTGGCGGCGCTGCTGGTCGTCAGCGTCGTCGTCACCCTGCTGGTGCGCGGCCATGCTTGAGCACGGCGGCAGATTGCGCCGCGCCGCACAGCAGTACGGCATCGCCCTTGGCGACTGGCTGGATCTGTCGACGGGCATCAGTCCGTGGAGCTGGCTCGACGATCGCGCCTGCGCGATCGAGGTGCGGCACTGGTCGCGGCTGCCGGAGGACGAGGACGGCCTCGAAGCGGCGGCGCAGCGCTACTACGGCGCCGCCGCGCTGGCGGTCGCCGGCTCGCAGGCGGCGATCCAGATGCTGCCGAGGCTGCGCGCGCCATCACGCGTCGGCGTGCTGCGGCCCTGCTATGCCGAGCATGCGCAGGCCTGGCGGCAGGCTGGCCATGCGGTCGCTGCACTGCCGCGCGAGGTGCTGCTGGAGCAGATCGATGCGCTCGACGTCGTCGTGCTCGCGCATCCCAATAATCCCGACGGCCAGCGCTACACACGCGACGAACTGTTGACCCTGCATGCGCGGCTCGAAGCACGCGGCGGCTGGCTGCTGCTCGACGAAGCCTTTGTCGACGCGGAGCCTGATGCCAGCCTCGCCGCCGATGCGCATCGCCCCGGCCTGATCGTGCTGCGCTCGCTCGGCAAGTTCTTCGGCCTGGCCGGCGCACGCGTCGGCTTCGTGCTCGCCGAGGCGTCGCTGCGCGCGCGGCTGCGCGACATGCTTGGCCCCTGGCCGCTGTCCGGGCCGGCACGGCTGATCGCCACGCAGGCGCTCGACGATCGTGACTGGCAGCGGACGCAAGGCGCACGGCTGCAGGGCGCCAGCGCCGAGCTGGCGCAGGCTCTGCGCGATGCAGGCCTTGCGCCGGACGGCGGCTGCGCGCTGTTCCAGTGGCTGCGCCACCCGCAGGCGGCGGCGCTGCACGAGACGCTGGCCAGCCTGGGCGTGCTGACGCGGCTCTGCGACGACGGTGCCAGTCTGCGCTTCGGTCTGCCGCGTGATGCGCGGGAACTTGAACGGCTGCGCGTGGCGCTGCGGCCCTCATCCGGCGCGGTGCGCCACCTTCTCCCGCAAGCGGGAGAAGGTAGGAATCATCAAGCCCCTCGACCGCCTGCGGCAGAGGGCTTCGGGGTGAGGGCATGAACCGCCACACGCTGATGGTGCAGGGCACCACCTCCGACGCCGGCAAGAGCACGCTGGTCGCCGGCCTGTGCCGCGTGCTCAAGCGTCGCGGTCATGCCATCGCACCGTTCAAGCCGCAGAACATGGCGCTGAACTCGGCGGTGACCGCCGACGGCGGCGAGATCGGCCGCGCGCAGGCGCTGCAGGCGCAGGCGGCCGGACTGCAGCCGACCACCGACATGAATCCGGTGCTGCTCAAGCCGACCACCGACGTCGGCGCGCAGGTGATCATCCATGGCCGCGCGGTCGCCAACATGGACGCGCGCGGCTATCACGACTACAAGCGCATAGCCCGCGAGGCGGTGCTGGCCTCGCACGCGCGCTTGCAGGCGCAGTACCAGGCGGTGATCGTCGAAGGCGCCGGCTCGCCGGCCGAGATCAACCTGCGCGCCAACGACATCGCCAACATGGGCTTCGCCGAGGCGGTCGACTGCCCGGTGATCCTGGTCGCCGACATCGATCGCGGCGGCGTGTTCGCGCACCTGGTCGGCACCCTGGAGCTGCTCAGCGCCTCCGAGCAGGCGCGCGTGGTCGGCTTCGTCATCAACCGCTTCCGCGGCGACATCAAGCTGCTCGAACCCGGCCTGCGCTGGCTGGAGGAACGCAGCGGCAAGCCGGTGCTCGGCACGCTGCCCTACCTGCACGGCCTCGCACTCGATGCCGAAGACGCGATCGTCCGCGGCGAGGCGCACAAGGCGGACGCCAAGCTGCGCGTGATCGCGCCGGTGATCCCGCGCATCAGCAATCACACCGACTTCGATCCGCTGCGCCAGCATCCGCAGGTCGACTTCCGTTTCGTCGGGCCCAACGAGGACAAGCCGGCCGCGGATCTGGTGATCCTGCCCGGCTCCAAGGCCGTGCGCAGCGACCTCGCCTGGCTGCGCGCACAGGGCTGGGAGCCGTACCTGCAAAAACACCTGCGCTACGGCGGCAAGCTGCTCGGCATCTGCGGCGGCCTGCAGATGCTCGGCACCTCGATC
>CBINNP010000051.1:0-16755 GCA_966252075.1 uncultured Solimonas sp. | reverse complement strand
GCGCAAAGAAATCAGAAAAGCCCTCTTCATGACCGACAAAGATAAACAACAGCTGGGCAAAACGCTTTGGAACATCGCCGAGCAATTGCGCGGCGCGATGAACGCGGACGACTTCCGCGATTACATGCTGGCGTTTCTCTTCCTGCGCTATCTGTCCGACAACTATGAGACGGCGGCGAAGAAGGAGTTGGGACCGGATTACCCCAATCTTTCCCGCGAGGAGCTGCGCAAGAGCGGCGTATCGACGCCACTGCAGCTTTGGTACGAGGGCAATCTGAACGACGCACCCGAGTTCGAGAAGCAGATGCGCCGCAAGGTACATTACGTCATCGAACCCCAATACCTCTGGGGCAATATCGTCACCCTGGCTCAGGAACAGAACGGCGAACTGCTTGAGATCCTTCGGAGAGGGTTTCACCACATCGAGAACGAGTCATTCCAGAGCACTTTCAGCGGTCTGTTCTCTGAGATCAATCTGGGCTCTGAAAAGCTTGGCAAGACGTACGCGGACAAGAACAAGAAGCTCTGCGACATCATTAAAGAGATTGCCAAGGGCTTGGCGGAGTTCTCCACCAATGTCGACGCACTCGGTGATGCCTACGAGTACCTGATCGGACAGTTCGCCGCTGGATCGGGCAAGAAGGCGGGTGAGTTCTACACACCGCAGCGCATCTCCGACATTCTCTCGGCGATCGTCACGCTCGACAGCCAGGAGCCCGCAACTGGCAAGGTCAAGCACTTGGGCAGCGTGTTCGATTTCGCCTGCGGTTCAGGCTCGCTGCTGCTTAACGTGCGCAAGCGCATGGGGCCGCACGGCATCGGCAGGATCGTCGGGCAGGAAAAGAACATCACCACCTACAACCTTGCGCGCATGAACATGCTGCTGCACGGTGTGAAGGACACCGAGTTCGAGATCTATCACGGCGACACCCTGCTCAACGATTGGGATGAGTTGCGCGAGACCAACCCGGCGAAGATGCCGAAATTCGATGCCGTGGTCGCCAATCCGCCTTTCAGCTACCGCTGGGAGCCGAAGGAGGACATGGGCGATGACGTACGCTTCAAGAATCACGGCCTCGCACCCAAATCTGCCGCCGACTTCGCCTTCCTGCTTCATGGCTTTCACTACCTGAAGGACCAGGGCGTGATGGCCATCATCTTGCCGCACGGCGTGCTGTTCCGCGGCGGCGCGGAGGAGCGTATTCGCACCAAGCTGCTGAAAGACGGCCACATCGACACGGTCATTGGCTTACCCGCGAATCTTTTCTATTCCACCGGCATTCCTGTCTGCATCCTCGTGCTCAAAAAGTGCAAGAAGCCGGACGACGTGCTCTTCATTAACGCGGCCGAACACTTCGAGAAAGGCAAGCGGCAGAATTTTCTGACCGACGACCACATCGAGAAAATCGTTTCCACCTACCAGTTCCGCCGGGAGGAAGATCGCTATTCAAAGCGCATCTCGATGGAGCGCATCGCCGAGGAAGGCTACAACCTCAACATCTCCCGCTACATCAGCACGGCGCAAGCAGAGACGGAAATCGACCTGCAGGCAATCCACGCCAGCTTGATGAACATTGAAGCAGCGATCCGCACCGCGACGCAGAAGCACAATGCGTTTTTACGAGAATTGAACCTGCCCGTTCTGCCCGGCGGGGATGCGCAGGACTGAACGTGAGCGCCGCCGCATTTGGCGAGTTGAAACGAAAAAGGCCGGGTCTCCCCGGCCTTTCTCTTTTGCTTCGGACTACTGCGGTCAGCCAACGCGTTCCAGCACCGTCGCCACGCCCTGCCCGAACCCGATGCACATCGTGGCCACGCCCAGCTGCGCGTTCTGGTCCTGCAGTACGTGCGCGAGCGCGCCGGTGATGCGGGCGCCGGAGCAGCCGAGCGGGTGGCCGAGGGAGATGGCGCCGCCGCGGATGTTGATGCGGTCGATGCGCTCGCCGAGCTTGAGCTCCTTGATCACGGCCAGCGATTGCGCGGCGAAGGCTTCGTTGAGCTCGAAGTAGTCGATGTCCGCCAGCGACAGGCCGGCAGCCTTGAGCGCCTTCTGCGTGGCCGGCACCGGGCCGATGCCCATGATCGACGGGTTGCAGCCGGCGGCGGCGACGCTGCGGATCTTGGCCAGCGGCTTGAGGCCAAGTGCCTTGGCCTTGTCGGCGGACATCACCAGCGTGGCGGAGGCGCCGTCGGAGATCGCCGAGCTGTTGCCGGCAGTGACGGAGCCGGCCGGGTTGAACGCCGGCTTGAGCTTGGCCAGGTCGGCGAGGTTGGCGTCCGGGCGGACGACCTCGTCGTAGTCGATCAGCAGCGGCGCGCCGTCGGCGTCATGGCCTTCGGTCGGCACCAGCTCATTCTTGAAACCACCGTTCTTCCACGCGGCGTAGGCCTTCTGGTGCGAGGCCAGCGCAAATTCGTCCTGCGACTTGCGGTCGATCTGGTGGGTCTGCGTCAGCAGCTCGGCGGTCAGGCCCATCGAGGCAGCGGCCTTGGCGGTGTTGACGGAGAGTTCCGGCGCGCCGTCGAAGCCGTGGCCCATCGGCACGTGGCCCATGTGCTCGACGCCGCCACAGATGAAGGCATCGCCCAGGCCGGCGCGGATGTTGGCGTAGGCGATGTGGATGGCCGTCATCGACGAGCCGCACAGGCGATTGACGGTCTGGCCGGGCACGGTATTGGGCAGGCCGGCCAGCAGCAGCGCATTGCGGCCGATGTTGAAGCCCTGCTCCAGCGTCTGGCCGACGCAGCCCCAGATCACATCATCCACCTCGGCGCCCTTGAGCGCGGCATTGCGCGCCAGCAGGGTCTTCATCAGATGCGCGGACAGCACCTCGGCGCGCACGTTGCGAAAGGCGCCGCCCTTGGAGCGGCCCATCGGCGTGCGGATCGCATCGACAATCACGACATCAGTCATTGCAAATCTCCAGAAGAAAATCGGTTGTCGACGCGCCTTACTTGGGGAAGTAGAGCCGGTTCTCGGCGGCGCGCTGCTTCAGCGACTCGGTCGGCGCGTACAGCGGGCCGAGTTCGGCGTACTGGGCGCACTTGTCGACGATGGTCTTGAGGCCGACAAGGTCGGCGTACTTGAGCGCGCCACCCAGATGCGCGGGGAAGCCGATGCCCATCACCAGGCCCATGTCGGCCTCGGTCGGCGATTCGACGATGCCCTCATCGAGGCAGCGGATCGTCTCCAGCACCATCGGCAGCATCAGGCGGTCGATCACTTCCTCGGCCGAGAATTCCTTCTGGCCCTTGGGCTGCACGCTGGCGATCAGCTCGTAGCTCTGCGGGTCCGCCACCTTCTTGGGCTTGCCCTTCGGGTCGGTCTCGTACTTGTAGAAACCCACGCCGTTCTTCTGGCCGTAGCGCTTGGCCTCGTACATCACGTCCAGCGCGCTGCGGAACGTGCGGCTCATGCGGTCCGGGTAGCCCTGCTCCAGCACCTCGGTGACGTGGTGCGAGGTGTCGATGCCGACCACGTCCTGCAGGTAGGCCGGGCCCATCGGCCAGCCAAAGCCTTCCATCACCTTGTCGACCGCGACAAAGTCCGCGCCGTCACGCAGCAGCGCCAGCCAGCCGGCGAAGTAGGGGAACAGGATGCGGTTGACGAGGAAGCCCGGGCAATTCTTGACGACGATCGGCGTCTTGCCGATCGCGCTCGCATAGGCTGCGGTGGTGGCGATTGCTTCCTTCGAAGTCTTCTCGCCGTAGATCACCTCGACCAGCGGCATGCGGTGCACCGGATTGAAGAAGTGCATGCCGAGGAAGTTCTCGGGAGCCTTCAGCGCGCTGGCGAGTTCGTCGATCGAGATCGACGAGGTGTTGGACGCGATCACCGTGCCCGGCTTGAGCTGCGTTTCCAGCTCGGCGAGCACGGCCTTTTTGACCTTGGGATTCTCGACCACGGCCTCGACGACGAAGTCCACCGTCTGGAAGTCGCCATAGTTCAGCGTCGGGCGGATCGAGGCGAGGATCTGGCCGGCCTTCTCCGGCTTGAGCTTGCCGATCGCCACCTGCTTGGACACCAGCTTGTTGGCCTCGTCCATGCCCAGCGCCAGCGCCTTGTCGGCGATGTCCTTCATCACCACCGGCACGCCCTTGGACGCCGACTGGTAGGAGATGCCGCCGCCCATGATGCCGGCGCCGAGCACCGCGCCGTGCGTGACCTTCTTGCCGGCCTTGACGTAGCCCTTGCCCTTTTTCTTGATGAACTGGTCGTTCAGGAACATGCCGACCAGCGCGTCGGCGGTCTGCGTCTTGGCGACCTTGGCGAAGCCGGCACCCTCGATCTTCAGCGCCTCGTCGCGGCCGACGCCGGCCGCCTTCTGGATCACCTTCACCGCCTCGACCGGCGCCGGGTAATGCTTGCCGGCCTTGTTCTGGATGAACGGCAGCGCGGTGCCGAACACCATCGAGGCTTCCACCTTGTCCAGACGCAGCGGGCCGGTCTTCTGCGCACGGCGCGCCTTCCAGTCGTACTTGCCTTCCACGGCCTGGCTCAGCAGCTTGAGCGCGGCTTCACGCAGCTTGTCCGGTGCGGTGACCGCATCGACCGCGTGCACCTTGAGCGCGGCGTCCGCCTTCTGCGGGTCGCCGCTGGCGATCCACTCGATCGCGGTGTCGGCGCCGACCAGGCGCGGAAAGCGCACGGTGCCGCCAAAGCCGGGAATGATGCCGAGCTTGACCTCGGGGAAGCCGAGCTGGGCGGTCGCGCTCATCACGCGGTAGTCGGTGGTCAGCGCCATCTCGAAGCCGCCGCCCAGCGCAAAGCCGTTGACAGCCGCCACGCTCGGATACGGCAGATCCTCGATCGCGCTGAAGGCCTTGTTGGATTCTTCCGCCCACCAGGCGATCTCTTCGGCGGACTTGAGGAACAGCTGGCCGAACTCGGTGATGTCGGCGCCGACGATGAACACGTCCTTGGCGCTGGACACCAGCAGGCCCCTGATGCCGTCGGCGGCCTTCAGCGCCTCGCCGGCGGCGCGCAGCTCGGCGACGGTGGCGGTATCGAAGACGTTGACCGGCGCGCCCTGGCGGTCGTAGCGCAGCTCGGCGATGCCGGCGGCGTCGCCGTCGAGCCGCAGCACCTGGATCGACTGCCCTTGGTAGATAGGGGGATTGGACATGCGATCGCACCTCATGTGGCAAAGGAAAGCGGCGTGCCGGCGTGCCTTTCGGAAAACGCAGCGTCCGGCGGCGAAAGTGTTCTTTTGAGTGGCGGCCATGATAGCCGCGCGATGCCGCCGAGTGCTCGGCCGAAGCGCCACACCGCGGTGGGCGCACGCGCGCATGTGATTATTTTTTGACAATGTTTTGGGTGACGCCTACACTCGAACCCGACTTTCTGGGGGAAGTCAAGGGGAGCGAGATGGCTGGCCTTCGGACAGGTATTGACCGCTTTGAAAACGCCGAAAACGTGCTGAAAAGCCGTGCCGCCTATCGCCCTCGTCAAACCCTTGCGCCGCCTCCGGCGCTCACCCCGCACCACCGCAATTCCGCAGTCCGGCGCCATGCCGGTGTTGCTGCTTGTGCGTGGATTTTCGATCGCTCGCGCAGCACCGCTGCAGCACGCTGAAGACGCTGACGACGCGCATGCGAATTTCTGGCCGAAGAGGCCGTACACCCTAAGGAGCTTGTCACGCACATGAGTAAGTCCGCGAAGAAGGCACCCGCCAAGAAGGCCGTGAAAAAAGCCGCAAGCAAGGCAGTGGCGGCGAAGAAGGCAAGCAAGCAGGTCGCCAAGAAGGTCGTCAAGAAAGTGGCGGTGAAGAAGGCTGTGGTGGCCAAGAAAGTCGCCGCCAAGAAAGCCGCCGTCAGCAAGAAGGTCGCCGCCAAGAAGCCCGCGGCCAAGGGCACGCTGGCCTCGCTCAAGGCGCGCGCGCAGAAGGCCGTGGCCAATGCCAAGAAGGCCGTGAGCAAGGCCAAGACCGACGTCAAGAAGTCCGCCAAGGCCAACACCGCCAAGGTGAAGAAGGTCGAGGCCAAGGTCGAGGCCCGCGCCAAGAAGGCCGTGAAGCAGGTCCAGGCCGCCGCCAAGAAGCTGGAGAAGAAGGCCACGACCACGGTCAAGGCCGAGATCAAGTCCGCCAAGGCCGTCGTCAAGCAGGTCGAGAAGAAAGCCAAGAAGGTCGCTGCCGCTGTCGAGAAGAAAGTCGACGAAGCGGTGGTGGAGCCTATCGCCGCGGCCGCCGCGGCGATCACGCCGTCGCCGCTGTCGCGCGCCTTCCTTGCCACCTCGCAGGGCAAGAAGGAAGCATCCGAGCACGGCGACGATGCGCCGGCGACGCCGGCCTCCTGAGCTGCGCCAAGTGCTGGTCGCAAAGCCCGCCGCATGGCGGGCTTTGTCGTTATGGCGCCCGGCAGGCGACAATCGCGGTCTGCCTTCCGCCCGACTCCCGCATGAGCCTCAGCCTCGAGCAAAGCACCGCGCTGTGCAGCCTGCTGTCCGATATCAGCCGGCTGCGGCTGCTATTGCTGCTGGAGCACCACGAGCTGAGCGTGGCCGAGCTGACCGAGGTGACCGATCTGGCGCAAAGCCGCGTGTCCACGCATCTGGCGCGCCTCAAGCGTGCCGGCCTGGTCCAGGACAAGCGCGCCGGCAACGCCGCGTACTACTCGGCGGTGGGCCATGACGGCGATGCCGGCACCTTCTGGAATCTGATCCGCGGCCTGCTCGACGACCGCCAGGCGCGCGTCGACAGCGAGCGTGCCGAGCAGGTGATCGCCGGTCGCAAGCGCGGCCAGACCTGGGCGGAATCCGTCGCCGGCCGCATGGAGCTGCATTACTCGCCGGGCCGGACCTGGGAGGCGACGGCGCGCGCGCTGATCGGCCTGCTGTCGCTGGGCGACGTGCTCGACATCGGTTGCGGTGACGGCGTGCTGGCCGAGCTGGTGGCTGAACGCGCGCACAGCGTCACCTGCGTCGATGTCAGCGCCACGGTGATCGCCGCCGCGCGCAAGCGCCTGCAGGATTTCGATTCGGTCAGCTTCGTCGAGGCCGACATGCATGCGATGCCGCTGCCGGATGCGCGCTACGACCACGTCTTCCTGATGCACGCGCTGGCCTACACACGCGAGCCGGCAGTGGTCCTCAGGGAAAGCGCGCGCGTGCTCAAGCCCGGCGGCAAGCTGCTCGTCGCGGCGCTGGCCGAGCACACGCACGAGGAGACGATGCGCGCCTACGACCACGTCAATCTCGGCATTGCGCCGGAACGCCTGCGCAGCCTGCTGGAGCAGGCCGGCTTCGTCGCCGAGAGCTGTCGCATCAGTTCACAGGAGCCGCGCGCGCCTTACTTCAGCGTGGTGACGGCGCTGGCACGCAAGGTCTAGCACGCGTGCCGGGCGGATCGGCGCGGAGCCTGCGCTATGCAGCCGGCAAATCCTCCGCCCACAGGCATTTGCCCTTGCCGGAAATCTTCTTCAGCCGTGCCTGGTGCGCGGCCACCTCCTCGCCGCTGGCGATCACTACCGGCAGGGCCGCCGGGCTCGGACCTAGCAGTTCGGCGAAGCGCGAGCGGCGCTGGGCGCCGGAAGCGTCCTCGTCGAGCGTCAGCGCGCTCTGGCCGCCGGTCATCGCCAGGTAGACCTCGGCGAGCAGCTGCGCGTCGAGTTGGGCACCGTGGAATTCGCGGTGCGAGTTGTCGACGCCGTAGCGCTTGCACAAGGCGTCGAGATTGACCTTCTGCCCCGGATGCAGGCGCCGCGCCATCAGCACGGTGTCGGTGACAGCGCAGACCTCGGCCAGCTTCTGCGTGATGCCGGCGCGCGCGAACTCGGCATCGAGAAAGCCGATGTCGAAACCGGCGTTGTGGATGATCAGCTCGGCACCGCACAGGTAGTCCCAGATTTCCCGTGCCTGCTCGGCGAACTTCGGCTCGCCGGCGACGCGCTCGTTGGTGATGCCGTGCACTTTCATCGCGCCCGGATCGATCTCGCGCTCCGGGTTGAAGTAGCGGTGCACGTCATTGCGCGTCGGCCGGCGGTTGCGCAGCTCGATGCAGCCCAGCTCGATGATGCGGTGGCCCAGCTCGACTTCGAGGCCGGTGGTTTCGGTATCGAGCACGATCTGCCGCGTCATGACTGCGCCTCCAGCTTGCCGGCAAGCGCCTGCAGCACGCCTTCGTTGGCAAGCCGGTCGGCCTCCTCGTTGCCGGGATCGCCGGCATGGCCCTTGACCCAGCGCCAGTCGATCTGGTGCCGGGCCGCGGCGGCATCGAGCTGCTGCCACAGCTCCTGGTTCTTGACCGGCTTCTTGTCGGCAGTGAGCCAGCCGCGCTTCTTCCAGCCCGGCAGCCACTGGGTCAGGCCCTGCATCACGTAGACCGAGTCGGTGAACAGCGTGATCTGGCAGGGTTCCTTGAGTGCCTGCAGCGCCTCGATTGCGGCACGCAGTTCCATGCGGTTGTTGGTGGTGTCGCGCTCGCCGCCGCACAGGCGCCGCGCCTTGTCACCGTATTGCAGCAGCGCGCCCCAGCCGCCGGGGCCGGGATTACCCTTGCAGGCGCCATCGGTATAGACGGTGATCTGCTTCATGGCGCGCGCTGAGCGCCGCGCAAGGCACGGACGGGCTTGGGGAGAGGGATAGGCATGCCGCGCATTTTAAGCGAGCGCGGCAGGCCGGCGGCGATCGCAAGTCCGCGATCGGCTTGCGCGCGCTCAGGGCGGCGTCGGATTGGCGTCGCCGTCGATGTTCTGACGCTGCGCGGCCGGTGCCGCGACGCCCACCAGCGGACGCACCTGCGCGCGCTGCGTGCGACCGACCAGATTGATCGGCAGCACCCGCTTGCGCGCTACCAGCAGGTAGGCCTCGGCGAGCGGCGCGACCAGCGCCTGCGGCGACCAGGGTTGCAGGCTGGAGCGAGAGGCCAGCCAGGGGAAGCCGGTGCCGAAACGGCGCAGGTCGGCGATCTCGAAATCGAGCAGCTGCAGCCAGTCGCCGACGCGACCGGCGCTGTAGAAGTGCGCATGCGGCGGAAAGCTGCGGCCGCGCAGGCCCAGGCGATTGCGCCAGGCACGCATGCCCCAGGGACTGAAGCCGAGCAGGAACAGGCGGCCGCGATCGTTGAGCACGCGCGCCGCCTCGCGCAGCACGGCGTGCGGCGACTCGGAGAACTCCAGGGTGTGCGGCATGATCACCGCGTCGATGCTCTTGGCCGGCAGCGGCAGCTGCAGCGGATCGACGATCGCCGCGGCGCTACCGTCGGTGACGGTGCCCAGGACGGCGCGATGCAGGGTCTCGGCGCCCTGCAGGAAGCTCGCGTCGAGCGTCCAGCTGCCGATCTGCAACAAATGCCGGCCAAAGATGTCCGGCACCAGCCGCCGCAGCTCCTGCGCCTCGAGCGCGCGCAGGCGCATGCCCTGCGGCGAATCCATCCACTGTTCCAGCGCCGCGCGATCGAGCAGCCGCGCCCCATGGGGATGACGAAGTTCCAGCATCGCTTTACCCTCCTCCAAACCGCCAGCTGCGGTCCGGATGATGACTGCCAGGCATCTTAAGGCCATTTGCAAAAGGCGGCTGGCCTCGGCAGAGAGTCAACCAGAAACTGCACGAGACGGAATATCCGCTTCGTGCCAAGTCCGGCCATTGGCAATCGACAGCTTCCGGAAAGTGTGTGCCCAGGTGAGAAGCAGACCATGGTGCCCGGCCGTTGCCGCGCACGAGGTCACTCATTTGCTGCTCTTGCAGTAGCCCATCATCGGAGTATGGTTCGCAGTTGATGGGAGGTGCCCACTACGAACTCTGATAGGGCGCGTATATGTAATCCACGAGCGGAGATCAATATGGGGAACACTCGGAAGCTGTGGGCCAGCCTTGCGGTACTGCTTATCGTCTCATTCGCAGTGCTTCTATGGGCCGGCGGGGAGATTTTTCGGGCCGCTCCGCCCATGCCGGAGCGCGTCGTCGACGCCCAGGGTAGCGAAGTCTTCACGCGCAGCGACATCGAGCGTGGTCGTCAGGTCTGGCAGTCCTTCGGCGGCATGCAGCTCGGTTCGATCTGGGGGCACGGTGCTTACGTGGCTCCCGATTGGAGCGCGGACTGGCTGAACCGGGAGGCGCGGGCCGTACTCGACATCTGGGCGTCTCGCATTCACGACTCGAGCTATGCGCAATTAGCCGGCGACGAGCAGGCCGCGCTGCGAGGAAGGCTCCAGCAGATGATGCGTAGCAATACCTATGATGCGTCGACGCAGACCATCACCTTGACCGAAGACCGCATTGCGGCCATCGGCACCGTGCAGGCGCACTACGAAAGCCTGTTCGGATCGGGTCCCGACACCGCAGAACTGCGCGAACACTATGCGATGCGCAACGACACTGTGGGAACGGCCGAGAATCGCCGCGCGCTGACGGCGTTCTTCTGGTGGACGGCATGGGCAGCGACGACGGAGCGCCAACAGGCCGTTGAAATGGTCCCGACGCAAAGCGGCGTGCCCCCTAAGAAGGTGACCTACACCAACAACTGGCCATCGGAACCGCTGGTAGGCAACACACCGCCTCCGCCGCTTTGGGTCTGGTCCGCGTTCAGCGTGCTGTTCCTTTTGGCCGGCATCGCACTGCTGGGCTGGCATTACGCAGTCACGCATGGCCCGGCAACAGAATCGTCGCCGAAGCCAGCCTCAGACCCCTTCGCGTTGTTGCGTATCACGCCCTCGATGCGAGCGACCGCCAAGTACTTCTGGATCGTGCTTGCTCTGTTCCTGGTGCAGATCCTGTTTGGGGCGGTTACGGCACATTTCCAAGTGGAAGGACAGGACGCGTACGGATTCCCGCTGTCTGAGTACCTCCCTTACTCACTGGCACGAACCTGGCACACACAACTCGCCGTGCTCTGGATCGCGACCGCCTGGCTTGGCACGGGACTCTATATCGCACCGGCGCTATCGGGGCATGAGCCCAGGTTTCAGCGGTTCGGTGTCAACTTTTTGTTCGTCTCGCTGCTGATCATCGTCGTCGGCTCGTTCGCGGGTCAGTGGATGGCGGTGATGCAGAAGCTGGGGCTCGAACGTAACTTCTGGTTCGGTCATCAGGGCTGGGAATACGCCGACATGGGCCGCTTCTGGCAGTGGTATCTGTTCATCGGACTGCTGGTGTGGCTGGTGCTCGTCGCGCGTGCACTCTGGCCGGTGCTCCGCAATCCGGCCGCGGAAACGCGTTCCATCACCGCGCTACTGTTTCTATCGACGGTCGCGATCGGCCTGTTCTTTGGAGCGGCGTTGATGTGGGGCGAGCACACGCATATATCCGAGGTCGAATACTGGCGATGGTGGCTGGTCCATCTGTGGGTGGAAGGCTTCTTCGAGGTCTTTGCCGCCGCGGTGATGGCGCTGATCTTCACACGGCTCGGCCTTGTGCGCGTCGATACCGCAACCGTTGCGGTATTGTTCGCGACGATCATCTTCATGGCGGGTGGCGTGCTCGGCACGCTGCACCATCTCTACTTCATCGGGACCCCGATTGGGGTGGTGGCGCTTGGGGCCAGCTTCAGCGCTCTGGAAGTCGTGCCCCTGGCCTACATCGGCTTTGAGGCCTACCAGACCTACAAGTATGGCCAGGCTGCGCCGTGGATGGTCCGCTATCGCTGGCCCGTGATGTTCTTCCTTGCCGTGTCGTTCTGGAACTTGGTCGGGGCTGGACTGTTCGGCTTTCTGATCAATCCGCCGCTGTCGCTGTATTACATGCAGGGTCTGAACCTGACGCCGCTTCATGGCCATACGGCGCTGTTCGGCGTCTACGGCATGCTCGGCATTGCCCTCGTGCTGTTTTGCCTGCGTGGACTTCGCGGGCAGATGCATTGGAATACCAAGCTGCTGGGCACGGCGTTCTGGATGCTCAACGTCGGTCTGGCGCTGATGGCATTGCTGACCTTGCTGCCACTGGGCACGCTGCAGCTGCTCGCAGCGATAGAGCATGGCTACGCCTATGCCCGCTCTGCCGAGTTCATGGGCAAGCCGATCGTCGAGCTGCTCGTGTGGCTGCGTGTACCTGGCGATGTGGTGTTCAGCATCGGCGCGCTCGCACTGGCCTGGTTCGTGGTTCGCCTGTGGGTTGCGCCCAAGCCGGAAGCGGGGGAAGACGCAGAAGCCGGCAAGTCGATGTTGTAGGCCGGAGACGATGAGCGACAGGCAGCGGGACCCCGTCTCGTTGCAGCAACTCGGTGCTGCACCGCATCGGCTGCTGTTCTTTGTCGGTGCGAGCAACGTGCTGCTCGCGATGGTGTGGTGGACGACGTGGCTCGCGTCGCAAACCTTCGGCTGGGCGCTGCCGCAACCGGGCGTCTACGCGGGTTGGCTGCACGCGTTCGTCATGCAGTACCAGATGCTGCCGAGTTTCATCTTCGGCTTCCTGCTGACGGTCTTCCCTCGCTGGATGCAGCTTCCGGAGCTACCCCGCGGGCGCTATCTGCCGGTTGGCATCGGCCTGTTCGGCGGGCAACTACTGACGCTCGTGGGCGCACTCGGATGGAAACCCGGCATCGCCGCCGGCTGGGCGTTGACCTGTCTGGGTTGGCTGTTCGGACTCCACGCACTGATTCCACATCTGTGGCGCGAGTCCGGCACGACCTGGCACGCGCGCTCCTGCGCTCTGGCGCTGTGCTTCGGCGTCGCCGGACTTGCCGCGTTCGGCGGCTTCCTCGGCGGAGCTCCGCCCACCTGGGTGCAGGCGAGCGCCCAGATCGGCACCTTCGGATTGCTGACGCCGATCTACCTCACTGTCGCGCACCGGATGTTTCCGTTCTTCGCCGGCAATGTGGTGGCCGGATACATTCCTTGGCGCCCGTTCTGGGTGCTCGGGGCGATGTGGGTGTTGTGCCTTGGTCACCTGGCCATCGCGCTGACATCCGGGTACCGATGGCTCTGGCTCGTCGACATCCCCATGCTCGGACTTACTGCGCTGCTTGTGTGGCGCTGGTGGCCGTGCGCGACCGACGGCGCGCAGGTTCCGGCGCTGCTGCGCGTGCTGTTCATCGGCTTGTTGTGGCTGCCGGTGACTTTCGCGCTCTACTCTATTCAGAGTGTCGGCCACTACATGGATGGCGTCGTCCTGCTTGGACGGGCCCCGGCGCACGCGCTGTTCGTCGGTTTCTTCAGCAGTGTGCTGATTGCGATGGTCACCCGCGTCACCCAAGGGCATTCCGGGCGGCCTCTGTTGCTGCCCCGCGTTGCGGCCTTCGCCTTCGTGTCGATACAAGGCGTTGCGCTGCTCCGCATCGCCGCCGAGTTTCATCCCGGCTACGCGATGCAGGCCCTCGCGGGCTTGGGCTGGGTGCTGACATTGGCCTCGTGGGCTGTCTGGGCGGGACGCACCTATCTTGCGCCGCGAGCCGACGGGAAACCCGGCTGAATGATCGAGTTCTACGCGCAGATCAAGCTGGTCCACATCGGCGCGGTGCTGATCAGTGGCAGCCTGTTTCTCATCCGCGGCGGGCTGGTCATGGCCGACAGGAAGAAGTGGGCGCTTGCCGCGCCGATGCGCTACAGCAGCTATGCGATCGACACGATCCTGCTGACGGCCGCCCTGATGCTGGTGTCCATCCTTCCGAGCGCCATGTTCGCCAATGGATGGCTCGCGATGAAACTTGCGTTGCTGTTGCCTTACGTGCTCGCCGGCACCTTTGCGTTGCGCCGCGGCCGGACCCCGAAGGTTCGCTGGATTTCTTATTCGCTCGCCCTGGCTTCGTTCGCGATGATGTACTCCATCGCGCGAAGCCACGATCCGTGGGGAGCCCTCCGGATATTTCTGTAACACCGAGCGTCCGCTGTTGACCCGCCAATGCCTCAAGCTCGATGGCCGCTTCGGGCTGAAAGCGGTCATCACTAGAGCTTTCTGACTCGGCCATGAGCGAGACTTTTTAGTTGCCCTAAGAGCTTTAGGCCTCACTCCATTCGCTTAGCTAAATCCTCTGCACGCGGATGGTAGTAGCGCATCAACATGCGCGGGTCCTTGTGGCCGGTGATTTTCGTCAGCTCGTGTAGGGGAAAAATCACAGCCAGGCGCGATGTGGCCTCATGCCGTAGATCATGAAACCGAAGATCTACCAGGTAGCGCGGGTCCGGTCGCTGTCCGCTCTCGATGCGCTCCTGAACGTAAACCTGTCGGGCGCGACCCACTGCACGCTCGAAGGCTTTGGTGACTGCGTCGCCGCGAATGTTGAACACCGGGCCGGTTCTGAACCCTGTGCTCGCCCCGGCTTCGGCTACTGGAACCATTTGAGTAAGAATCTCTATGGCGCGGCTCGATAAGGGGACGTCGCGAGAGTTGCCGTTCTTCGTCTCGGGCAAGTGGGCCACACGCCGCTTTAGATCGACGTTCTCCCAGAGAAGGGCCAGCAATTCCCCGCGCCGCATTGCGGTTTCGACTGCCAGCAACACGAGCTGCGGCAGCACATCGGATTTGCTGGCCGCGATGATGCGCTCCAACTCGTCATTGCTGGCGTTGCGTGCGGTGTCGGTCGCTTCATCGTCGGATCGGGGAGCTGGTTCGCTGACCGCGATACGCCTGGTCCTGGCGTTGTTGGGCTGAGGCTTCCGGATCAGCGCTACGGGATTCGATAGGCTCTCCATACCCCATTCCTTGCGCGCGACGTTGAAGAGGTGCGAGAGGACGGCCAGGCGCCTGAGCACGGTAGCCGGCTTGTAGCTCTTCAGCCATCGATCGCGGAGCGTCGCAATGTCGGCGCTTCGGATCGTCGCCAGGGGGCGCTTGGCCAAGTCTTCGGCCTTGAGCCTGCCGAGAAAGTATCGCTCCTGCTCGGCGCCCTTTTTTGCAGAGACGATATCCGCCTCGTAGCGGCCGAGCGCTTCGTAGAGCGTCGTCGCTTCGGCCTCGCCCCGGCTGACCCAGACGCCACGCGACATCTCCGACTCGATCATGTTGGCCCAGGCTTCGGCCTCGGCCTTGGTCTCGAATGTCCGGCTCTGAGCGGGATAGCCTCGCCGGCGAATCTGGGCCTCCCACTGGTAAGCCCCGCGCTTCCTGAAGGTGGCCACGCCACACCTGCCCAATCAAAGTTGTGGCAGTATTGTGGCATATAACCAATTTAATTTATTTAACTGCTGATTTTATTAATTATAAATTGGCACTCATAATGCTGAGGTCGGTGGTTCGATTCCACTCATCACCACCACCCCTTGCAAAAGCCCGCGCACGCGGGCTTTTTTTGTTGGGCGCCTGAGCGGGGTGCCTGGGCGTAAACGCCCATGTCGTACTCTTGCATCCCTTTCCACCGCTTCGCCGGCATGAAGAACTCTCTCTGTCTTCTATTTGCACTATGGCTCTGCACCGCCCCGGCGGCGGCGAGCACGACCGATCTCGAATCCGGCTGGGCGGCGTGGTTCAACACCACCAAGTTCAACGAGCGCTGGGGCCTGGCGTCAGACGTGCAACTGCGCTCCAGCGATCAATGGGACGAGGTGCAGAACGTCCTGCTGCGCCCTGGCCTGAGCTACTTCATCGACGCCCATAACAATCTGACGTTCGGCTATGCCTGGATCGGCACGCTCAACGCTCCGTCGGGCGATCTCGTCGAGCACCGCATCTGGCAGCAGTACGTGCATACGCAGCCGCTGGGGCCTGCGGCATTGACGCATCGGCTACGGCTGGAGCAGCGCTTCGTCGAACCGGCTGACGGGAGCGACCGGCGCTTCTCGCAGCGCCTGCGCTATTTCCTGCGCGTCATGCTGCCTTTGCAGTCGCGTCCGCACGCCGCATTCGAACATGGCTGGTTTGCGGCTATGCAAAACGAGTTGTTCTTCAACGTCCAGCACCGCGACGCGGTGAACGGCGCCAGCTTTGACCAGAACCGCGCGTATCTCGCCGTCGGCTACCGCGTAAGCACGCGTCTGGATCTGGAACTCGGATATCTGAACCAGTATGTCAACGGCCGCAGCGGCGATACGCTCAATCACGTCGTGCAGCTGGCGCTGTACACCCGCTTCTGAGCAGACACGCAATGCTCGTCGAGATCGCTGTCAGGGCACGATCAGCCCTGCGGATTGGCCGAGCGGCGATGCTGTGACACGCTGTACGCTGACATGAACCCTGGCAGGAGATGCCCATGCGTACGTTCCTCTGCATCCTCGGCGCCGCCATGCTGCTCGCCGCGTGCGGCAGCAGCGATGACCGCCGTGATGATCCGGCCGCGCTGCTGTTCGATGATCTGGCGGCCGCCCAGCACGGTGGCTGGCGCTCGGTTGGACTGGACCTCGTACAGAGCGAGCCCGGCGCCGGCACCTTGTGCGGCTACAACGTGGTGCCAACGCTGCGCGAGATCGAAAACGATCTGCGCGAGGTCGGCGGCGAGGTTACCGAGTCCACCGCGGACAAATGGTGCGGCGAAACCTCCTCGCAGACTTACTGCGTGCTGCGAGCCGGAGGCTCTCTGGTGACGGATGCGTTCTACCCGGGCACGCCCGCGGAACGCGAGATCGAGCTCGTCATCCCCGGCCTGCGCGACGATGCCCGTGCCTACTTTTACTACCGCTCGGACAGCCAAGCGCTGGCATCCGCCGACATCGAGACGCCGGACTTTTCGATCAGCAGCGACAACTGCACGCCGCGCACCGTGACTCAGAGCCGCTCGACGATCGACGGCGACTGGGAAGGCTACGAGCTCAGCTATGCGCCGTCGGTTCGCGCCGGCTCAGAGCGGGCGGCGCTGATGAACTGCGAGGATCAGGACTGCCTCATCGAAGGCGAGTCCTCGTTCTTTGTGCTGTTGACCGACTTCGACGCCACCGGCGCCTGGCATGGCGAAG
>CBINNP010000050.1:0-17241 GCA_966252075.1 uncultured Solimonas sp. | reverse complement strand
GGCGCTGCAGTGGCGGCCGCTCGCGTCCTGGGCCCTCACGGCCGATGCCCAGCCCGAGACCCGGCGCTTCAGCACCACGGATGGCACGCGTATCGCCGAGGCCTTCACCGTCGTCAACGCCTTCGTCCGCTACGAGCCGCTGCCGCGTTTCGGCTGCGAACTCGGGGCGCGCAATCTCACCGATGAGCTGTACGCGTACCAGGAAGGTTTCTACGAGGCCGGCCGTACCTGGCTTGCGCAGATCGATTACCGATACTGACCGGGGCCGGAGCGCTGAGAGGCGAAGAAAAAAAGGGGCGGACCTTGCGGTCCGCCCCTTTTTTTGCGCTGCGGGAACCTGGCGGTCCCCGCTGATTTGGCGCTCCTACCCGGATTCGAACCGGGGTTTAAGCCTTGAGAGGGCTCTGTCCTAGGCCTCTAGACGATAGGAGCAAAACTTTTGATGCTGTCGAAGGCCGCGTATTATACGCGGCTCATGAATTGGCTCAAGGCATTATTGCCGCGCAATAAGAAGAATCAGGGACCGGGTCATCGGGGACCACAACGGGTGCCGCGCGCGGAGCATCCGATTTCCCGTTCCCAGTTCCCGGCGGGCACGCTCAAGGTTCTTTACGGACTCAAGGACGCAGGCTTTGAAGCCTACGTCGTGGGCGGTGGCGTGCGCGATCTGCTGGCCGGGATGGAGCCCAAGGACTTCGACATCGCGACCAACGCGACGCCGGAGCAGATCCGGCAGGTCTTCCGCTCCTGTCGGCTGGTCGGCCGCCGTTTCGTCATCGCGCATGTGCGCTTCGGCTCGGAGATCAGCGAGGTCACGACCTTCCGCGGTCCGATCACCGACAGCCACGAGCGCGATGAAACCGGCCGCATCCTCTCCGATAACGAGTACGGCACCTTGGAGACCGACGCCTTCCGGCGCGACTTCACGATCAACGCGCTGTACTACGACATCCGCGACTTCACGATCGTCGATTTCGCCGGCGGCCTGGCCGACATGAAGGCGGGGCTCATCCGCCTCATCGGCGATCCGGAGCTGCGTTTTCGCGAAGATCCGGTGCGCATGCTGCGAGCGGTGCGCATCGCCAACAAGATGAAGTTCGCGATCGAGCCGGCGACGCTGGCGCCGATCCGCAAGCTGTCGCCCTTGCTGCGCGAGATCCC
Organism: uncultured Solimonas sp.; assembly: GCA_966252075.1. Taxonomy (GTDB): domain Bacteria; phylum Pseudomonadota; class Gammaproteobacteria; order Nevskiales; family Nevskiaceae; genus Solimonas. Next base: position 16,080 of record CBINNP010000050.1, on the reverse strand, counting down.
CGCGGCGCGCCTGTTCGACGAGCTGGTCAAGCTGCTGCAGTGCCGCGACGCCGTCGCCAACCTCGAAGGTTTGCGCGATCACGGCTTGCTGGCGCATCTGCTGCCGCCGGTCGACAAGGCGATGAAGGACGCGCGCTCGCGCGTGTTCCTCGAGGCGGCGCTGGCCAATACCGCCGAGCGCATTGCCAGCGATCAATCGGTCAGTCCGGCGTTTCTCTACGCGGCACTGCTGTGGCCGGCCGTCGCGACGCGCTCCGAGGAACTGGTTCGCCAGGGCGGCGTGCACGCCAACGTCGCGATCAGCCAGGCGTCGGAGGACGTGCTGGCGCGCGCGCAGCAGCACGTGATCATTCCGAAGCGCTTCTCGGTGCCGATGCGCGAGATCTGGGCCTTGCAGTCGCGCTTCGATCTGCGCCGTGGTGGTCGCGCGCAGCGTTTGTTGACGCATCCGCGCTTTCGCGCCGCTTACGACTTCCTCCTGTTGCGCGCCCGCTCCGGCGAGGTGCCGCAGCCGGTCGCCGATTGGTGGACGCAAGCGCAGATCGGCAACGGTTTGCCGCCCTTGCCCAGGATCGAGCTGCCAGGCGGCGAGGGCGACGAAGAAGAGCTCGGTACCGACGGCGCCCCGCGCAAGCGTCGCCGGCGTCGCGGTGGCCGCGGCCGCCGCCGGCCTGACGAGCAGCAGCCGACGCCGCCGGTACAGTGAAGCGGCGCGCGCATATCGGCCTGGGCGCCAATCTCGGCGATCCGGCCGAGCGCGTGCATTGGGCGCTGGCTCGCCTGAGCTCGCTCGGCACGGTCGTTGCGCGGTCGCCGCTGTACCGCAGCGCGCCGATGGGGCCCAGTGATCAGCCCGACTACTGCAATGCCGTTTGCATCGTCGAATCGGCGCTGGCGCCGCAGGAGCTGATGAACGGCCTGCTGGCGATCGAGCGCGAGACCGGCCGGGTCCGCGATCGCAAATGGGGGCCGCGCAGCCTCGATCTCGATCTGTTGCATGTCGAGGGTGTGGAATCCTGTGCCGATTCCTTGCGGCTGCCGCACCCGGGCATCGCGCAGCGCAATTTCGTGCTGGTTCCGTGGGCCGATATCGCCGCCGATCTGCAGGTGCCCGGCGTCGGCCGCATCGGCGATGCGGCAGCGCTGATCGGCAGCGGCGGGCTGGCGGTCTGGCAGGCTTGCCCGCCGGCAGGATTGGGCTAAACTGCCGCGCGCTTCGCGCACGGGTGTATGTCTTTTTGGGCCGCCCGCCGTTTTCAAACCTTCGCTGCCGCGTGCATGTCTTGGTGGGCCACCGGCGCGTCACTCCGCTAGCACGGTCTTGCGTATGCTCATCGACGAGCATCGACTGTTCTTAGCCGGGAGCCTGGAATGGACAATCTCAAGTCAGTCAACATCGCCGAACTGCGCCGCATGCGTGCGGCTGGCGAAAAAATCGCCTCGCTGACCTGTTACGACGCCAGCTTCGCACTGATCGAAGATCGCGCCGGCGTCGATCTGGTGCTGATCGGCGATTCGATGGGCATGGTCATTCACGGCGGCAGCACCACGACGCCGGTGACGGTCGATGACATCGTCTACCACAGCCGCTGTGTCGCGCCGCATCTCCGGCGCGCGTTTCTGGTCGCCGATCTGCCGTTTCTCTCCTACGCAACGCTCGATCGTGCGCTCGACGCCTCGCAAAGGCTGATGCAAGAGGGTGGCGCCAAGATGGTCAAGCTCGAAGGCGGCCGCGAGCAGGCCGCCATCGTCGAGTATCTGTCGATTCGCGGCGTGCCGGTCTGCGCGCATCTGGGCCTGCAGCCGCAGTTCATCCACAAGATGGGCGCATTCAAGGTGCAGGGGCGAGAGGAAGTCGCCGCCGAGGCAATGCTGCACGATGCGCGCGTGCTCGCCGCGGCCGGTGCCGATCTGTTGCTGCTGGAGTGCATTCCCGCCGAACTCGGTGCGCGCATCGCCGCTGAATCGCCCGTGCCGGTGATCGGCATCGGTGCCGGTGCCGGTGTAGATGGTCAGATCCTGGTGCTGCAGGATGTGCTCGGCATCTCGCCGCAGGTGACGGTCGGGCGTACGCCGCGCTTCGTCAAGAACTTCATGGCGCAGGCCCGCGATGCGGGCGAAAAGGCCGGGCCGATCGAGGCGGCGATCGCCGACTACGTGCGTGCGGTGAAGTCCGGCGCCTATCCGGCGCCGGAGCATTGCTTCGAGGCGGCAGCGCCCAGCGCCGTCACCCATGCCCAAGCGCCCGGCGCCGTCACCAATGCCCAGGCGGGCCCGCCGTCGGGCGATGCCGTGGCGGTGCAGCAGCGGCCATCGGGTCCGCGGCGATGAGGATCGTCCATAGCGTTGCCGAACTGCGCGCCCAGCTCGCTGCCTGGCGACGCGACGGTGAGCGCATCGCACTGACGCCGACGATGGGCAACCTGCACACGGGCCACCTGCGTCTGGTGGAGACCGCGCGCGCCCACGCCGGGCGCGTCGTCGCCAGCATCTTCGTCAATCCGCTGCAGTTTGGCCCGCATGAGGATTTCGACCGCTACCCGCGCACGCTGGCGGCAGATGCCGACAAGCTTGGCGGTGCCGGCTGCGACCTGCTGTTCGCGCCCAGCGTCGCCGAAATGTATCCGCACGGGCGCGAGCAGCTGAGCGTGGTCAGTGTGCCGCGCTATGCCAGCATGCTGGAAGGCGAGTGGCGTCCCGGGCATTTCGACGGGGTCGCCACCGTCGTCAACATCCTGCTCAACCTTGTGCAGCCGGATGTCGCGCTGTTCGGAGAGAAGGACTATCAGCAGCTGCTGGTAATCCGGCAGATGGCGCAGGACCTGCACCTGCCGGTGACGATCGTCGGCGTGCCGACCGAGCGCGAGGCCGACGGCTTGGCGATGTCGTCGCGCAATCAATATCTGAGCGAGGCGCAACGGACACTGGCGGCGGCGGTCCACGCCAGCCTGCGCGCGGTCGCCGCGGGCCTGCTGCAGGGGCGTCGCGACTACGCCGCGCTGTGCGAGGAGCAGCTGGCGGGGCTGCGCGCGAGCGGCTTTCATCCGCAGTATCTGACCGTGCGTCGACCGGATCTGTCCGAAGCAGGCGCGGAGGCCGCGGAATGGCGGGTACTTGCCGCCATTTTGCTGGGAAATACGCGCTTGATAGACAACATTGGTGTGAAGATGTCAGAGATTTGACGATAGAACCAAATCGGCTAAACTTGCGCCCTGCTTCGTGACCCCCATCACAGGCAACGGGTGCATGTCTTAGTGGGCCACCCGCCGTTGTTAGATCGATTCAGACGTCGTGCGCATGTCTTGGTGGGCCGCCGACTTCTCCCAATCTCAAAGAGGCTGCTTCATGCAACTGCACATGCTGAAATGCAAGCTGCATCGTGCGTGTGTGACCCATGCTGAGCTCGATTACGACGGCTCTTGCGCGATCGACGCCAAGCTGCTCGAACTCGCCAATATTCTCGAGTTCGAGCAGATCCAGATCTACAACATCACCAACGGCGAGCGGTTCACCACCTACGCGATCAAGGCCGAAGCCGGTTCCGGCATCATTTCGGTCAACGGCGCTGCTGCCCACAAGGCTCGCGTCGGTGATCGCGTGATCATCTGTGCGTACTCGTCGATGGATGCCGCCAGCGCGCGCACCTACAAGCCGAGCCTGGTTTATCTGGACGAGCACAATCGCGTGGTTCGCACTGCCAACACGATCCCGATCCAGCCGGCCGCCAGTGCCTGATTCGAACCGCTGATCCGGGCGCTGTTCCGAACGGGGGCCACGCGCGCATGAAGCATGTCGCGGCGTGGTTTCCCACGCTGATCTACAACGCGCCGCTGCAAGACAGCGGCGCCCGCGCATTCAACGCCGATTTGCTCGACGAGTGCTATCGCATTCGCGACCACGACGTCGCCGGCCAGCACTGGTCGAGCCGCAACTATTCGCTTGGCTACACCAGCTACGGCTCGCTCGACCGTCTGCAGCGTTTCTCGTCGAGCTTCGACGGTCTGCGCGCGAAGATCGACCCGCACGTGCGCCGCTATGCGCGCAGCCTGCACTGGGATCTGCGTGGCAGCCGGCTGCAGATGACCGACTGCTGGATCAACATCATGCCGCGCGGTTGCGCGCACAGCTTCCACCTGCATCCGCAGGCGGTGATCAGCGGCACCTATTATCTGCGCACGCCGCGAGGCTGCAGCGGTCTCAAGTTCGAAGATCCGCGGCTGTCGCGGCTGATGGCGGCGCCGGCGCGCCGGCGCACCGCGCCGATGGCGCATCAGCCGCATATCAGCTATCCCGCCAAGGCCGGACACCTGATCCTGTTCGAAAGCTGGCTTCGCCACGAGGTGCCGGCCAGCCAGATCGACGGCGAGCGCGTGAGCGTCAGCTTCAACTACCACTGGTTCTAGCGCGGTCACCGCGCTTGGCGCGTTCTGGCGTGAATCTGGCGTGCGCTTTGGCACATGGCGCGCGTCTGCTGGCGATGCCGCTAGTTCACGATTCAGCTGTGACCGGATAGTCTGCGTGCGACATGGATAACCGAATCACCAAGCCCCTGACGGCCACACCGGCGTGGCGCGCGCTCAGCGTGCATGCCCAGGCCATGGCCGATGTGCGCATCGCCGATCTCTTCGACCAGGACCCGGCGCGGGCACGCCGCCTGGTCTGCGAGGACGTCGGTTTCTATCTCGACTACTCCAAGCAGCGTGTGACTGACGAGACGCTGTCGCTGCTGTTGGGGCTGGCGCGGCAGCAGCAGCTGGAACAGTGGCGCTCGCGGCTGTTCGGCGGCGAGCACGTCAACAACACCGAGAACCGCGCCGTGCTGCACATGGCGCTGCGTGCGCCGCGCGGTGCCGACTACCGTGACAAGGGGCGGCGGGTGTCCGACGACGTGCACGGCATGCTCGACCGCATGCGCGCGTTCTCGGAGCGCGTTCGCGACGGTGACTGGCGCGGCGCCACCGGCAAGCGCATCACCGATGTCGTCAACATCGGCATCGGCGGCTCCGATCTGGGCCCGCGGCTGGTTTGTGGCGCACTGTCGGCGATGGTCGATGGCCCGCGCCCGCACTTCGTCGCCAACATCGACGGTACCGAACTGCACGAGACCCTGGCGCGATTGCGACCGGAGACGACGATGTTCATCGTCGTCAGCAAGACCTTCACCACGCAGGAGACGCTCGCCAACGCCTTGTACGCGCGAGCCTGGCTGGCCTCCTCGCTGGATATCGACGCGGTGTCCAAGCACTTCGTCGCGGTGTCGACCAACCGCGAGGCGGTCGAGGCTTTCGGCATGGACGCCGAACACATGTTCGGTTTCTGGGACTGGGTCGGCGGGCGCTATTCGCTGTGGAGCGCGGTCGGGCTGGTGGCGATGATTTCGCTCGGCTCTTCGCGCTTCGCCGAGCTGCTGCGCGGCGCGCATTCGATGGACACGCATTTCCGCCGCACGCCGCTGGATCACAACCTGCCGGTCCTGATGGGCTTGCTGTCGGTCTGGAACGTCAACTTCCTCGGTATCGCCAGCCATGTGCTGGCGCCTTATGCGCAGCGGCTCAGCCTGCTGGCGGCCTGGGCGCAGCAGTTGTCGCTGGAATCCAACGGCAAGGGCGTGACGCGTGACGGCCTGCCGGTCGACTACGCGACGGCGCCCGTCCTGTGGGGCCACGTCGGCACCAACGCGCAGCATGCGTATTTCCAGATGCTGCATCAGGGGCCGGCAGCGCACTCGGTGGATTTCATCCAGCCGGTGTTTGCTGCCCACCCTTATCGCGACATGCACCGCAAGCTGATGGCCAACTGCTTCGCCCAGGCCTCGGCGCTGATGCGCGGCAAGACTGCCGACGAAGTCCGCGCAGAACTCAGTGCCAAGGGGCTGGAGGGGGCCGCACTGGAAGGGGCGATCCCGCATCGCGTGTTTCCGGGCAACCGGCCCAGCAATATGCTTCTGCTGCCGCGGCTCGACCCCTTCCATCTCGGGGCGCTGTTGGCGCTCTACGAGCACCGGACCTTCGTCGAGAGCGTGCTGTGGAACATCAACGCCTTCGATCAATGGGGCGTCGAGTTCGGCAAGCAGCTGGCCAACCAGATTCTCGACAGCAACAGCACCGTGCCGCTCGATCCCTCGACGCAGGAGCTGATGCACAAGGTACGGCTGCACGCCAGCTGATCAGCGCGTCTGCTGCTCCAGCGCCCAGCGCACGTGCTCGCGGACCATTTCGTCCGCGTCATCGGCGCGGCGGTCCAGCGCCTCGACGACCTCCGCCGAGCGTGGCGCGTTGCCGAGCGCCACTGCCAGATTGCGCAGCCAGCGCGCATAGCCGGCGCGACGCAGTGCCATGCCCTCGGTCTTCTCCAGCCATTGCGCCTGGCTCCACGCGAACAAGTCGACCAGCCGCGCCGCGTCGAGTCCGTGACGCGGCGCGAAGTCCGCCTCGGCGCTGCGCTGCGCGTAGCGATTCCATGGACAGACCAGCTGGCAGTCGTCGCAGCCGAAGATGCGGTTGCCGATCAGCGGGCGCAGTTCCAGCGGGATCGCGCCGTGATGCTCGATGGTCAGGTAGGAGATGCAGCGCCGCGCGTCGAGCCGGTACGGTGCCACGATCGCATCGGTCGGGCAGACCTTGATGCAGGCACTGCAGCGTCCGCAGGATTCGGCGACAGGCATCTCGTCGCGCGGCGGCAGCAACAGGTCCGTGTAAATCTCGCCCAGGAAGAACCACGAACCGGCGTCACGGCGCAGCAGCAGGGTGTTCTTGCCGATCCAGCCGAGACCGGCGTTGCGCGCCATTGCTTTTTCGAGCGCCGGCGCGCTGTCGCATAGCACGCGGTAGCCGAACGGACCGATCTCGGCCTGCAGCCGCGCGCCCAGCTTGAGCAGGCGTGCGCGCATCAGGCGGTGATAATCGCGGCCGAGCGCGTAGCGCGAGACATAGGCGAGCCGGCCATCGTCCAGCACCTGCATGGCGTCGGCGGCCTGAGGCTGATAGTTCATCCGCGCCGAGATCACGCTCAAGGTGCCGGGACGCAGCTGCGCCGGCTGCTCGCGCATCTGCGGATCACGGGCCAGGAATGCCATGCCGCCGTGGAATCCGTCGGCCAGCCAGCGCTGAAGGTGGGCCAGATCGTCGCCGAGTTCGAGCCTCGCTACGGCCGCGTCGGCAAAGCCGAGCTCCGCCGCCCAGTGGCGGATCGATGCGGACAGCGAGGCGGGATCGGGTAGCGTGGACGTCACGGCAGATCGGTAGGGTGGGGCGCAAAATTGTAGCGTCCCGCCGGCGAACGGCCTCCTATACTGTGCCGATGGATGCTCTTTCCCGTCGCCTCTATGCCGCCGCGCAGGTGCGCGAACTCGATCGCCGCGCGATCGAGGAGCACGGTATCGCCTCGTACGAATTGATGCAGCGCGCCGCGCGGGCCTGCTGGGAAGCGGCGATCCGCCGCTGGCCGCAAGCGCATCGCATCGCGGTGTTCTGTGGCGTCGGCAACAACGGCGGTGACGGCTATGAGATCGCAAGGCTGGCCCGCGCGCGAGGCTGCGAGGTGCAGGCGATCGCTGTCGATGGTCTGCCGCGCAGCGAGGCGGCGGTACAGGCTGCCGCGGCCTGGCGTGGCGATGGTGGCCTGATCGAAGCCTTCGGCGGCGCCGCGCCGGATGCAGACCTCGTATTCGATGCGATCCTCGGCACCGGTCTGGCGCGCGCGCCGCGCGGCGAGGCCGTGGTGGCGATCCGCGCGATCGAGCGCCTGCGCCAGCGCGGTGCCGCCGTCGTTGCCGTCGACGTGCCGTCCGGACTCGATGCCAGCAGCGGCCTCGCCTTTGAGCCGGCGGTGCAGGCCGATCTTTGCGTCAGCTTCATCGGCAACAAGTTCGGTCTCTACGCCGGCCAGGGGCCGGCGCTGGCCGGCGAGCGGCATTTCGACAGGCTGTCAGTGCCGGACGGGGTGTATGTAGATCTGCCGCCGCAGGCGGTGCTGCAGGACGCCAGCGACTTGTGTCGCGTCCTGCCGCCGCGCGAGCGTGGCGCGCACAAGGGGCTGCACGGCCACGTGCTGATCATCGGCGGCAATCTCGGCATGCTCGGCGCTGCGCTGCTGGCCGGCCGCGCGGCGCTGCGCAGCGGCGCCGGCCTGGTCAGCGTCGCCACGCAGCCGGCGCATGCCGCGGCGATGGCGGCGGCTCAGCCGGAGCTGATGTGCCGTGGCGTCGCCGACGCCGCAGCCTTGCGGCCGCTGCTGGCGCGAGCCGATGTCGTGGCGATCGGTCCCGGGCTCGGCATGGACGACTGGGCGCAGGCCTTGTGGACGGCGGCGCTGGACAGCGGCAAGCCGCTGGTGATCGACGCCGATGCGCTGAACCTGCTGGCGCTCAATGTCACCGTCGTGCCTGAGGCGGTGCTGACGCCGCACCCGGGCGAGGCCGCGCGCCTGCTGGGCTGCAGCGCGCTGGAGATCCAGCGCGACCGGCTCGGCAGCCTGCTGGCGCTGCAGTCGCGCTACGGCTGCAGCGTGGTGCTCAAGGGGGCCGGCAGTCTCAGTGGCGGCGAGCTGCCGCGGCTTTGCCCTTACGGCAACCCCGGCATGGCGGTCGGCGGCTCCGGCGATGTGTTGACCGGGGTGGTCGCCGCGCTGCGAGCGCAGGGCCTGGAGGCCGCCGCTGCGGCCAGCACCGGCGTCCTGGCGCACGCGCTGGCCGGTGATGCCGCGGCGGCAGGCGGCGAGCGCGGCCTGCTGCCGGGCGATCTGATCGCGCAGCTGCAAACCGTGGTCAATCCGCGGCCATGACAATCATCGACCTGCATCTGGCCGATGCCGGTGTGACCGAGACGCTCGGCGCCGTGCTGGCCGCCCATCTCTGGCAGCGTCCGGGGGCGTGGTGTTTCTCGAAGGCGCTCTGGGTGCCGGCAAGACGACTTTGGCGCGCGGTCTGCTGCGGGCGCTGGGCGTGCGCGGTGCGATCAAGAGCCCGACCTACACCCTGCTAGAGCCGTATGAGGTCGACGGGCGGCAGATCCTGCACATGGACTTGTACCGGCTGCACGATCCTGAGGAACTGATCGGCTTGGGCGTGCATGACTATGCGCCGGCGCAGAGTGACTGGCTGGTCGAGTGGCCCGATCGTGGCGCCGGACTGCTGCCCGCAGCGGATCTGCATGTGACGCTGGCGCTCGACGATGGCGCACGCCGGGCGCGTCTGCATCCGTCGAGCCTGGGGGCGGAGCTGTACGCGCGCCTGAAGGCGGCCGGCTTGCCGGCGGAAAGTCAGGCGTCTTCTTAACAAGCCCCTCTATCTGCCTGCACATAAAAGAAAAGTTTGCAATCGAAATAAGCATCCGCTAAATTTTTGCGCAGATCTTCGCCGGACTCGGGCATGCGTTGGGGGATTTGCGTCTGCTTACTGCTGATTGCGCCGCTGCTGGAGGCGGCGCAGCTGCGTGAGCTGCGCGTCTGGGACAGCCCGACGTCGACGCGCGTCGTCTTCGATCTGAGCGCAGCCGCGCAGCCGGATGTCTTCACCCTGGACAACCCGCATCGCGTCGTCATCGATGTGCCGGCACTCGATGCCGCGAGCGTGGCACGCGCGGCGCGGGCGATTCCCAAGGGGCTGGTACAGCGGGTTCGCAGCGGACCGCGTGCCGAAGGCATCCGCGTCGTGCTCGAAGTCGGCCAGGCGGTGAAGGTGCAGAGCTTCGTTGCGGCGCCGAACGAGCAGTACGGCCATCGCATCATCGTCGACCTCGCGGCCGCGGCGCTCGCGCCGGCCGGCAGTGCGCCCGCAGCCTTGCCTGCACCGATGCCGCCGGCGGCGAACATCGAGCCGCCGCCGCCGCCGGCGGCAGCAGCCGGCGCAGCGCCACTTGGCGACAAACCGCTGATCATCGCCATCGACGCCGGCCACGGCGGCGAGGACCCTGGCGCGATCGGTCTCAGTGGCCTGCGCGAGAAGGACGTATCGCTGGCGATTGCGCGCAAGCTGGCGCTGATGATCAACATGCAGCCGAACATGCGTGCGGTGCTGACGCGCGATGGCGATTACTACGTGGGGCTGCGCCAGCGTACCGAGTTCGCGCGCCGCCATCAGGCGGACATGTTCATCTCGGTACATTGCAACGCCTTCACGCGCCGCGACATGCGCGGTACGGCGGTCTACGTGCTCAGCGATCGCGGCGTCAACACGGAGCACGCACGCTGGCTCGCCAACAAGGAAAACGCGGCCGATCTGGTCGGCGGCGTCGACCTGCACGACAAGGATGGCGATCTGGCCGCGGTGCTGATCGATCTATCGCAGAGCGCGACGATGGAGGCCAGCTTCGACATCGGTTCGCGGATGCTGCGAACGATGGGGCAGGTCAACACGCTGCAGAAGGATGCGGTGCAGCAGGCTGCGTTCGTGGTGCTCAAGGCGCCGGACATCCCCTCGGTGCTGGTCGAGACGGCATTCATCACCAATCCGCACGAAGAGAAGCTGCTAGGCAACGACGATTACCAAAACAAGCTGGCGGCGAGCATGCTCAGTGGCATCAAGGGCTACTTCCACAGCTACCGACCCAAGCAGCACATGGTGCAGGCGCCGAGTCCCGTGCCGGCGCCGGAGCGCAGCGTTTCCCGCGCCGCCTACGCGCGCGAGGCGGCCGGCCTGCGCAAGGCGCTGCGCGAGGCATCTTTCACCCAAGGCGTCTCCCGGTAATACGGGGGTGCGAGCTGCCCGGGCGGAGTCACTGCCGCCCGGGTTATTTTTGCCCGCCGTTCAATGCTCGTTCAATGCCTGTTCACGCCCGCATCGCCGTGGCGCCGGAGGCTCGATCTCGCGCTGGCGATCGGGGCGCATGAGCGCGCTGGGCCATTCTTCCGGCCTGCGCCGCGCATGGCAGTAAACTTCGCCGCATGATTCGCATCCTCCCCGATACGCTGGTCAATCAGATTGCGGCCGGCGAAGTCGTCGAGCGCCCCGCCGCCGTCGTCAAGGAAGTCGTCGAGAACGCCCTGGATGCCGGAGCGCGCGCGGTCGATGTCGAGATCGAGCAAGGGGGAGCGACGCTGATCCGCATCCGTGACGATGGCCGCGGCATCGCGCGTGACGAATTGGCGCTGGCGCTGACCCGGCATGCGACGAGCAAGATTGCCGCGCTGGAAGATCTCGAACGGGTGGCGACGCTGGGTTTCCGCGGCGAGGCGCTGCCGAGCATCCTGTCGGTGTCGCGGCTGCGTCTGAGCTCACGCACCGCCGAGGCCGACCATGGCTGGGAACTGAGCGGCGCCGGTGCGGTGGATGGCGAGCCGCGGCCAGCGGCGCATCCTCACGGCACCACCGTCGAGATCCGCGATCTGTTCTTCAACACGCCGGCGCGGCGCAAATTCCTCAAATCCGAATCAACCGAGTTCCGGCAGATCCAGCAGGCGATTTGCCGGGTGGCGTTGTCGCGCTTCGACATCGGCTTTGCGCTACGCCACAACCAGCGCCGCGTGCTCGATCTGGCGCCGGCTGCTGGCGACGAAGGCCGCTTGCAGCGCTTGCGTGCGGTCTGCGGCGACGAGTTCGTCGCGCAGTCGATCGACTTCGACGAATCACGGCTCGGCATGCGCCTGCACGGCCGTGTCGGCCTGCCGAGCTTTGCCCGCACGCAGGCCGACCTGCAGTATCTCTACGTCAACGGCCGCCTGGTGCGTGACCGGCTGATGTCCTTTGCGCTCAAGCGCGCTTTCGCCGATGTCATGCATTCGACGCATCATCCGGCCTATGTGATCTACCTGGAGATCGATCCGGCGGCGGTCGATGTCAACGTCCATCCGCAGAAGACCGAAGTGCGTTTCCGCGAGGCCGCACGCGAGCACGATCTGTTGTTCGGCGCGGTCCACCAGATGCTGCGACGGCTGCGCCCCGACGCGCAGCAGCATCGCATCAGCCTGGCGCCGACGAGCACTACGGCAGCGACGACGGCGGTGGTGCCGGGCTATGTCGCACGCGCCGACGCCGCTGCCTTCACGCCGCCGGCGCGACCGATGCCGCAGCCGGGCGCGCGGCTGGATCTGCGTGAACCGCCCGCACCGGCGTTCGCGGCGGCGCAGGCACTCTCGTCCGTGCCGGCAGCGCCGGCGTGGCCATCATCGTCGTCGCCAGGGATGGGCGACGACCGGCCGCTCGGCACGCCGCTGGCGCAGATCCACGGCATCTACGTGCTGGCTCAGAACGATCGCGGCCTGGTGCTGATCGATGCGCATGCCGGGCATGAGCGGGTGCTCTACGAGCGACTGAAGCGGCAGCTGGCGGACGGCGGCATTCCCGCACAAGCGCTGCTGGTACCGGAACTGGTGGCCATGCCAGAGGACGCAGCCGATGCGCTCGAAGCGCAGCGCCAGACCCTGGCGGCTTTCGGTTTCAGCTTCGATCGCAGCGGACCCGCCAGCATCCTCGTCCGCGCGGTGCCGCCGCTGCTGGCGCGCAGCGATGTCGGGGCCCTGCTGCGCGAGTTGGCCGGCGACGAGATCCGCCGCGACAGCCAGCAGCATTTCGGCGAAGCACTCGACGCCCAGCACCGCGTGCTCGCCGACGTCGCCTGCAAGGCCGCGATCAAGGCGAACCGGCGGCTGAGCCTGGCCGAGATGGATGCGCTGCTGCGCGACATGGAGCGCACCGAACTGGCCGGCCAGTGCAACCCCGGCCGGCCGACCTGGGTGCAGGTGTCGATCGCCGAGCTGGACCGCCTGTTTCTGCGCGGACGCTGAGCATCGTGCCGGCCACCGCTACCGCTTCGTCGCCAGTCGTCCTGCTGATGGGGCCAACGGCATCCGGCAAGACACAGCTGGCACTCGATCTCGCCGCACGGCTGCCGGTCGAGATCATCAGCGTCGACTCGGCGCTGGTCTATCGCGGAATGGATATCGGCAGCGCCAAGCCGGATGCGGCCACGCTGAAGCGCGTGCCGCATCACCTGATCGATATCCTCGACCCCAGCGAGCCCTACTCGGCGGCGCGCTTTGCCGACGACGCCCTGCGCTTGATCGGCGAGATTCGCGCGCGCCAGCGGGTACCGCTGCTGGTGGGCGGCACGATGCTGTATTTCCGCGCGCTGACGCAGGGGCTCAATGAGCTGCCGTCCGCCGATCCAGCGGTTCGCGCGCGTCTGGAAGACGAGGCGCGCCGCCTCGGCTGGCCGGCGCTGCACGCACGGCTGGCGGCGCTGGACCCGCAGATCGCAGCGCGGCTGCACCCCAACGACCAGCAGCGCATCCAGCGCGCGCTGGAAGTCATCGAACTGTCCGGTCACGCCGCCAGTCTGTTGCAGGCGCAGCCGCGACGCCGCGCGGCACTGCCTTGGTGCAAGCTGGCCCTCAATCCGCCGCAGCGCAGCGAACTGCACGCGCGGATCGCCCGGCGCTTTCACGCCATGATGGAGCAAGGCTTTCTTGAAGAGGTCGGGCGGTTGTATGCGCGCGGCGATCTGCACCCGGAACTCCCCTCGATCCGCGCGGTCGGTTATCGCCAGCTCTGGGCGTATCTGCAGGGCGAATGTTCGGAATCCGAAGCGGTCGAGCGGGGCATCGCCGCAACCCGCCAGTTCGCCAAGCGCCAGTTGACCTGGCTGCGCAGCGAAACCGACTTGAACTGGCTCGATCCGGCGCAGCCCGATCTGCTGGACCGGGCCCTAGCTCATTTCGGCATGCACAGCAAGGGATAATGCAAAAGAGCATGCTACACTGCCGCCTCATAACTCACGCTGGGTCCACGTAAATCCAGCACACAATAGGGAAAGTCCGATGTCGAAAGGTCATACCTTACAAGAACCGTTTCTGAACGCCCTGCGTAAAGAACGCATCCCCGTTTCCATTTACCTGGTCAATGGCATCAAGCTTCAGGGCCAGATTGAGTCGTTTGATTCGTTTGTGGTGCTTCTCCGCAACAGCGTCAGCCAGATGGTTTACAAGCACGCGATCTCCACCGTGGTGCCGGCCCGCGCCGTGCGCATTTACGACGGCGAAAACGAAGGCGGCGATTCTCATCCGGAGTCTGCGTCCGCTTGATCGGCTCGGCTTCAAGCGCAGCCGCGCCGATGATGGCGTCGGCCGGTTAAGGCATGTTTGAACGTCCTCAGGCGGGCCAGAAGGCACTTCTGGTCCACCTCGAATTTCCGTCGACCGATTTCGAGTCGGATCGTCAGGAGTTCATCGAACTTGCCCGCTCCGCGGGCGCCGAGATCATCGCCGTCATCGGCGGCTCGCGGCGCGAGCCGGACGCGGGATTGTTTGTGGGTGCAGGCAAGGCACAGGAGATCGCTGACGCGGTGGCGGCGACTGGCGCCGAGCTGGTGATCTTCAACCATGCCTTGTCGCCCAGCCAGGAGCGCAATCTCGAGAAGATCTTCAAAGCCCGCGTGCTGGATCGCGCCGGGCTGATCCTCGATATCTTCGCCACCCGCGCGCGATCGCACGAGGGCAAGCTGCAGGTCGAGCTCGCGCAGCTCAATCACGTGGCGACGCGGCTGATTCGCGGCTGGACGCATCTGGAGCGTCAGCGCGGCGGCGGTATCGGCTTGCGCGGTCCGGGCGAGACCCAGCTGGAAATGGACCGCCGCCTGATCCGCGAGCGCATCAGCACGCTCAAACGCCATCTCGACGTGGTCCGCGGCCGCCGCGCGCAGAACCGTGCCGCGCGAACCCGCAACAACGTGCCGGTGGTGTCGCTGGTCGGTTACACCAATGCCGGCAAGTCGACGCTGTTCAATGCCATGACCGGCGACCAGACTTTTGCCTCGAACCAGCTGTTCGCGACGCTCGACACCACGGTGCGGCGCCTGCCCGTGGACGGCGGCGAGACGGTGCTGCTGGCCGATACCGTCGGCTTCATCCGCGACCTGCCGCATGATCTGATCGCTGCGTTCCGCGCCACCCTGGAGGAGGCGCGCGACGCCAGCCTGCTGCTGCACGTGGTCGATTCGGCTGATGCCGAGCGCGTCAGCCGTATCGCGCAAGTCGAAGACGTGCTGCGCGAGATCGGCGCCGACGAAGTGCCGCGGCTGCAGGTTTTCAACAAGATCGACTTGCGGGCAGGCGAGTTGCCGCGCGTCGAGCGTGGCGAGGATGGCCTGCCGGCGCGCGTCTATGTGTCGGCGCGCAGCGGCGCAGGCCTGGCCGAACTGCGGGCCGCGATCATCGAGCGCATCGTGCCGGCGGTGCCGCCGCAGGATCTGGTGTTGCCGCCGAGTGCGGCGCGCTTGCGTGCCCAGCTGTTCCAGCAGCATGCGGTCCGCGACGAGCAGATCGACGACGAGGGCAATTTCCATCTGCGCGTGGCGATGCCCTACGAACGCTTGCGCGGACTTTGTGCGGCGGCCGGCATCGAGGCGCCGCCGGCGCCGCATGTCATTGAGGAATGGGAACTATCTCCCTAGAATCCGCGTCTCGCCAGAAGCTTGATGGGCGTCGCCGGCGGGCGGGAGTGCCGGGCCGGCCCGTCGGTATCGGATCCGGCGGGGCGCGGGCTAGCGTGAATCCGCCGCCATCGGGCCGATCCGCGCCGCTTCATCACTATTCACTGCAGTTCGAGGAGCCATGCATGGCGTGGAATGAGCCCGGTCCGGGCCGCGACCCGTGGAATCAGGGGCCGAAGCGCAACGAGCGTCCGGCGACCGATGTCAATGACATGCTGAACCGCTTTCGCAAGCGCTTCGGCGGCGGCTCCGGCGGTACGGGCGGTGGCAAGGGCTCCAATGCCTTGCCGGCCGGTTTCGTCGGTCTGCTGGCTGGTCTGATCGCGGTGCTGTGGATCGCTTCAGGGTTCTATGTTGTCGACGAGCAGGAGCGCGCGGTGGTACTGCGCTTCGGTCAGCACGTGGGCACCTCCGATCCGGGCCTGCGCTGGCACCTGCCGTGGCCGATCGAGGACGAGGAAGTCGTCAACGTCACCGGCATCCGATCGGTGCGCGAGGAAGCCACGATGCTGACCAAGGACGAGAACATCGTCGACCTCGAGCTTTCGGTGCAGTACCGCGTCTCCAAGATCGAGGACTACATCTTCCAGGTCACCGAGCCGGACCTCACGCTCAAGCAGGCGACCAAGGCATCGGTGCGCGACATCGTCGGTCAGAG
>CBINNP010000049.1:0-17241 GCA_966252075.1 uncultured Solimonas sp. | reverse complement strand
TTACATTAACCCCGGATTCCAAAGCCGCCTGCTACTGAACGCGGGGGGACGTCGGTCTGGCACGACACCCAGAACAGGAACCATCCCGCCAACGCTCAATGCACCATGAGTTGCAACGCTGATCTTGTCGTACGTAGATGCAGGCGCGTCCCAGCTACCGCTTGCTCCGCTATAAGCCCAACTGCCGCTCGCCCCTCTAGCCATCGGGTACACGGCATCCGGTGAATCTGGATGGTCAGCACGCGGCCTGGCATCAGGCCGTTGTCGTTGGTGCCCATGCCGTTGGCGTCAGCGATCAGGTACCAGAGGCTGGAATCCCCATAGACCGCCAGGGCAATGCTCTGCAGCGTATCGCCCTGGTTCACCACGTACTGGCTGGGGACAATGCTCGGGTACTGATCGGAGATCGCTTCCGGGGTATAGCCGTAATGCCGGGCAATACTCAGGCTGCCCACGGTTTCCGCAGTGCCCAGCAACTGGCCGCCGTAGTACAGCGGCGTGTCGGTGACATTGGTGGAGGTGCCGCCGCTGGTCGTGCGGTAGGAGGTGCGGCCCACCACGCGGCCCTCGGCGTCGTACTTGGCACTGGAGTTGTAGCCGCCATTGCCGCCGGTCACCACCGACCCCGTCAGCCGGCTACGGTGGTCATAGGTGTTGTCGCGCGAGAGCAACGGAGATCAGCTCGCTGGCGAAAGCCTCGGACGAGACCCGCGCCGAAGTGCATCAGAAGATGGCGGCGCTGGTGACGCGGCTGCTCAGCGTCGACTGCCTGGCGCAGGCCAGGACCGCGATCAAGCTCGAAGGCTCGGCGGCTTTCGGTTCGGCGTTCAAGAGCCTGGGCGAGCTGGCCATGCAGGAGGTCATGAACAATCCGAGCGTGAATGCCTCGATCGGCGAGTACATGAAGTATCTCGACCAGCAGAAGCTGCGGGCGGCGTTCGGCGGCAACTGAGCGCCGAGCCCCCCCGTTCGGGGGTTCGCCGTAGATCTTTGGCTGCGCAACCCTCGCCTGCCCCTGAATCAGCGCCCAAGGCGAGAAGACCCCATGGCAGTTCCCCACGCGCCTTTGTCCTATCCGCGCCCGGTCGCCGCGTGGTGCACGGTGGGCTTGCTGACGATGGCCTACATCCTGTCGTTCATCGACCGGCAGATCATGAGTTTGCTGGTGGCGCCGATCCGCCGTGATCTGCTCATCAGCGACACGCAGATGAGCCTGCTGATGGGCTTTTCCTTCGCGGTGTTCTACACGCTGTGCGGCATTCCGCTGGGGCGCCTGGCCGATGTCGCCAGCCGGCGCTGGATCGTCACTCTGGGCGTGGCGTTCTGGAGCCTGGCGACGGCCGCCTGCGGCCTGGCCAGCCATTACTGGCAGCTGTTCCTTGGCCGCGTCGGGGTGGGCGTCGGCGAGGCCGCGCTGTCGCCGGCGGCGTTCTCGCTGATCGCCGACAGCTTCGCGCCGGAGCGCCGCGCGACGGCGACCGGCGTCTACGGCACCGGCATCTTCATCGGCTCCGGCCTGGCCTATGTGGTGGGCGGCGTGGTCATCGGTTTTGCGACGGCCCGAGGCGAAACGATTCTGCCGCTGGTCGGCGTCACGCGGCCCTGGCAGCTGGTCTTTTATCTGCTCGGTGGCGCCGGTCTGCTGGCTGCCTGGCTGCTGCTGCTGATCCGCGAGCCGCTGCGGCACGGCACCGCCGCAGCGGCGATTCCGTTCCGCGAGGTCCTGAAGACGCTGTCGCGCCACCGGCACACGATGCTGCTGCACAACTTCGGCTTCGGCGGCAGCGCCCTGGCCCTGTATTCGATCAATGCCTGGATCCCGAGTGTCTGGCAGCGCGTCCATGGCTGGAGCATCCGCGACGTCGGCATCGTCTACGGCACCATCGTCGCCGTGGTGGGCGGCTTCGGCATCGTCTTCGGCGGCTGGCTGGCGGACCGCTGGAGAGCGCAGGGACGCAGCGATGCGACGCTGCGCGTGGGCATGATCGCCTGCCTGTGCGGCGCACCGCTGTCGCTGGCCATCGCGGTGATGCCGAACGGCCATGCGCTCGCCTTGCTCGCCATTCCGATCACGGTTTTCGTCGCCATGCCGCTCGGCGTGGCGGCGAGCGCCATCCAGGATCTCGTCCCCAACGGCATGCGCGGGCAGACCTCGGCGATCTACCTGTTCGTCGTCAATCTGGTGGGCCTGGGCATCGGCCCGACGGCGGTCGCGCTGCTGACCGATCGCGTGTTCAAGTACGACGCCAGCGTGCACTACTCGCTGGCCGCGGTGATGGCGGTCGCGCAGTTCATCGGCTTCGTGCTGCTGGCGCGCGGCCGCATTCACTACCGCGCCAGCCTGCTGCAGATCGAAGGCCGGAGCTGAGGCTCCGGCCGGGCTCCGGCCGGGGCAAAAGCCGTCCGCCCGCACGGCGAGCGGACGGCGAATGCCGATCAGGCGGCGCTGTACCCGCCGTCGACCACCAGTTCGGTGCCGGTGATCCAGCGCGCGGCGTCCGAGGCCAGGTAGCGGATCGCCATCGCGATATCGGTGGTGCGGCCCAGGCCGAGCAGATGCGCCGCATTGAAGGCGGCTTCCGCGGTCGCCTCGTCCGGAACGATCCCGAGCGCGACGAAATCATGCAGCGTCTTGGTGCCCATCTCGGTCTTGATCAAGCCCGGGTGGATCGAGTTCACGCGGATGCCGTAGTTCAGACGGCCGCACTCGACGGCTGCCGCTTTGGTCATCAGGCGAACGGCGCCCTTGGAAGCGCAGTAGGCGCCCAGGCCCATGACACCCTTGAGGCCGGCCGCCGACGACAGATTGATGATGCTGCCGCCGCGGCCCGAGGCGCCGCCCGGCCGCATGGCGCGGATGGCGTGCTTGATGCCGAGGAACACCGTGGTGCCGTTGAGCTCCATCTGCCGCCGGTAGTCCTCGACGGACATGTCGGCGAAGAAGCCGGCGAGTTCGGCGCCGGCGTTGTTGACCACGATGTCGAGTCCGCCGAACTCGCTGACAGCGCGCGCGACGGCCGCCTCCCAGTCGGCCTCCTTGGTGGCGTCGAGTCGCGCGAAGCGTGCGGCGCGGCCGAAGCGCGCGGCGGTCTGCTCGCCTTCGCTGTCGAGGATGTCGGTGACCAATACCGAGGCGCCGCCCTCGACCAGGGCCTCGACGACCTGGGCGCCGATGCCGCGCGCAGAGCCGCTGACCAGCGCGACCTTGCCTTCGACGCGAAAGGGATCTTGAACGGACATGTGGCTCCTGTGCCGGGCACGGCGGATTGAGGGGGCGCGCCGAACCTAGCTGCGTGCGCGGGCCGCCAGAACCCCCGAAAGGGGGGCGCAGGGCGGGCTGGCGGCGACGCTGTGGATACGCAAACCGTACGCAAATCAACGACCCCACGAACGGGGGGCGCTTGCACCTGCCCGCGATCCGATCATGCGCTGGCCCTTGGCAGGAGCAGGAGAACGGCATGGCGGTAGCGCACCCATTTCTGGACGGCAAGACCCGTCGTTTGTTCATCGGCGGCCAGTGGCTGGAGGCCCGTTCCGGTGAAACCTTCGACTGTGTGAACCCCTCCACCGGCGAGGTGCTCACGCGCGTCTCGCGTGGCGGCAAGGAAGACATCGATCTGGCGGTGGCCGCCGCGCGCGAAGCCTTCAACGGCGACTGGAAGAAGCTCAAGCCGGTCGACCGCCAGAACCTGATGCACAAGGTGCTAGAGCGGATCGAAGCGCAGTTCGAGGATCTGGCGCGGCTGGAGACGCTGGACATGGGCGCGCCGATCGCGCGCACCTCGACGTTCCGCCGCTGGATCCAGGTGGCATTCCGCTATTACGCCGCGCAGGCCGTGCAGCCCAAGGGCACGGTGTTCGCCAATTCGGTGCCGGGCGACTTCATGAGCTACTCGCTCAAGCAGCCGCTGGGCGTGGTCGGCGCGATCATTCCGTGGAACGGACCCTTGATCACGCAGCTGTGGAGCCTGTGTCCGGCGCTGGCCACCGGCTGCACGCTGGTGCTCAAGCCCGCCGAGGAAGCGCCGCTGTCGGCGCTGCTGATGGCGCAGATTCTCAGCGAGGCCGGCGTGCCGCCCGGCGTCGTCAACGTGGTGCCCGGTCCGGGCCCGACCGCCGGCAGCGCGCTGGCCGCGCACCCCGGCGTCGATCGGGTGACGTTCACCGGTTCCACGGCCACCGGCCGCAAGATCGTCGAAGCCTCCGCAGTCAATCTCAAGCGGGTCTCGGTGGAACTCGGCGGCAAGTCGCCGAACATCGTCTTCGCCGATGCCGACCTGGATGCCGCGGCCGTCGGCGCGGCGATGGGCTGTTTCAACAATACCGGGCAAGTCTGCTACGCCGGCACGCGCCTGCTGGTGCAGCGCAGCGTCTACGAGACCTTCATCGAGAAAGTCGCCGCGGCCGGCCGCGCGCTGCGCGTCGGCGACAGCCTGGACCCGCAGTCGCAGCTCGGGCCGCTGGCCTCGCAGACACAGCTGCAGCGGGTCACCCAGTACTTCGAGGTCGCGCGCGCCGAGGGTGTGCGCGTGGTCTCCGGTGGCCATCGCCTGGAGGGCTCGCTGCAGCGCGGCTACTTCGTCGCGCCGACGGTGCTGGCCGACGTCGGCAACGACATGCGCATCGCCCGCGAAGAAATCTTCGGGCCGGTGCTGGCGGCGATCCCCTTCGACAGCGAGGAGGAGGCGGTACGCCTGGCCAACGACACGCAGTACGGGCTCGCCGGCGCGGTGTGGAGCCGCGATGTCGGCCGCATCCATCGCGTGACGCGTGATCTGCAGTGCGGCATGGCCTGGGCCAATTGCTATGGCGTGACCGAGCCCAGCGTACCCATGGCCGGCGCCAAGCAGAGCGGCTATGGCGTCAAGGGCGGGCCCTTCCACATCGACGAATACCTGACCGCCAAGACGGTCTGGCTCAACACGCAGTAACTGCCATGACCACTTCCTCGCATTCCACGAAGCTTGACGCCGTCATCGTCGGCGCCGGCTTCTCCGGGCTCTACCTGCTGCACCGCCTTCGCCGGGCCGGCTTCAACACTATTGTTTTGGAAGCGGCCAGCGGCGTGGGCGGCACCTGGTTCTGGAACCGCTATCCCGGTGCGCGCTGCGACATCGCCAGCGTGGAGTACTCGTACTCCTTCGACGACGCGCTGCAGCAGGAGTGGAACTGGACCGAGCGCTATGCCGCCCAGCCGGAAATCCTGCGCTACATCGAGCACGTTGCCGAGCGTTTCGACCTGAAGCGCGACGTCCGCTTCAACACCCGCGTCAAGAGCGCCACTTACGACACGCAACGGCAACGCTGGATCGTCGAGTCCGAGGATGGCTTCAGCGTCGATGCGCGCTTCTGCATCATGGCCACCGGCTGCCTGTCCAATTCACGGATCCCGGACCTGCCGGGCCTGAAGGATTTCGCCGGGCCGGTCCTGCACACCGGCGACTGGCCGCACGAGCCGCAGGACTTCAGCGGCAAGCGCGTCGCCGTGATCGGCACCGGCTCGTCCGGCATCCAGGTGATTCCGGAGCTGGCCAAGCAGGCGGCGCGTCTGACAGTGTTCCAGCGCACGCCGCACTTCAGTGTTCCGGCCGGTAACCATCCGCTGGACGAGGACTATCTGCAGCAGGTCAAGGCGACATATCCCGAGCGGCGCGAGTTCATCCGCAACTCGCGCAACGGCGCCACCTACGAATACGCGACGACGCCGGCGCTGTCGACGCCGAGCGAGCTCGTGCAGGCCGAGCTGGAACGTCGCTGGAAGATCGGCGGCGCCAACTTCATGCACGCCTACAACGATTTCGGCCGGGTGATGGAGGCCAACGACATCGCCGCGCAGTTCGTGCGCAACAAGATCGCGGCCACCGTGCGCGACCCGGAGACGGCGCGCAAGCTGACGCCGACGACGTATCCGATCGGCACCAAGCGCATCTGCCTGGACACCGACTACTACCAGACCTACAACCGCGACAACGTCGAGCTGGTCGATCTCTACGCCGAGCCGCTGGATACCATCACCGCGCACGGCGTGCGGACCCAAAAGCGCGAGATCGCCGCCGATGTCCTGGTCTGCGCGACCGGCTTCGACGCCATGACCGGTGCGCTGCTGGCGATGGACATCCGCACCAGCGATGGCCATGCGCTGCGCGAAGCCTGGCGCGAAGGGCCGCGCAACTATCTCGGCCTGATGGTCGCCGGCTTCCCCAATCTGTTCACCGTCACCGGCCCGGGCAGTCCGTCGGTGCTGAGCAACATGCTGGTATCGATCGAGCAGCACGTCGAGTGGATCTCCGATTGCCTGGAGTCGCTGCGCAAGAACGATATCGCCAGCATCGAGGCCTCTACGGAAGCACAGGAAGCCTGGGTCGATCACGTCCGCGAGGTCGCCAACACCACGCTCTACCCGCGGGCGGCGTCGTGGTACATGGGCGCCAACATTCCGGGCAAGCCGCGCATCTTCATGCCGTATATCGGCGGCGTCGGCAATTACCGCAAGCAATGCGCCGAGATCGCCGCCGACGGCTACCGCGGCTTCGTGCTCAAGCCGGCGCGCGAACCGGTGCGCAGCGCATGAGCGCCGCGGACGAGCTGGCGCGGGTCGATGTCGATCTGCGCGCGGTGGTGGCACTGCTGCCGGACCTGTCCGGCATCTGCGAGGCCACGCTGGCGATGATCCGCACCAGCATCGGCGGTGCGCCGGCCGTACTGGGGACGGACGAGTCCGGCGTCAGCGTGCGCCGCGTCGAGATCCCGGGACTGCAGGGCGCGCCCGCGGTTTCGGCGCTGCTGTACGAGCCGCCGGCGGGATTCGCCCATGCCCGGCGTCCGGTGCTGCTCGACTTGCATGGCGGCGGCTACGTCGCCGGCACTGCACAGCGCGAGGACGGCACGCTGCGCCTGCTGGCCAGGACACTAGGCATCGTCGGCCTGGCGCCGGATTACCGCCTTGCACCGGAGCATCCGTATCCGGCGGCGCTGGATGATTCGGCGGCCGCCCTGGCCTGGCTGCACGCGCAGGCCGCGACGCTGTCGCTGGATCCGGCACGCATCGCGGTGCGCGGCGTCAGCGCCGGCGGCGGTCTGGCTGCGGGCCTGGCATTGCGCAATCGCGACCAGCGCGGACCGGCCATCGCGCATCTGCATCTGCTGTTCCCGATGCTCGACGATCGCACCGGCGAGCATCCGTACAACGGTCGCTACGTGTGGAACGGATCGGCCAATCAGTTCGGCTGGGCCTCACTGCTCGCCGGGCAGGAGCGCAGCCTGCCATCGCCCTATGCCGTACCCGGCCGCGCCGAAAACCTTGCCGAGCTGCCGCCCACCTTCATCGCACTCGGCTCCATCGATCTGTTCGCCGCCGAGAACCTCGATTTCGGCCGGCGCCTGATCGATGCCGGCGTGGCCGTCGAGATGCACGTCTACCCGGGCGCCTTCCACGCCTTCAACCTCGTTGCCGACGCGCGCTGCGCCAAGGCGCTGGCGCAGGCAGAGATCGAAGCACTGCGTCGCGCGCTCTGCGAGTAAGCGCGGTCGCCGACGACAAGACTACGGAGAAAGAAGCAATGCAAGCCTGGATGGTCGTCAAGCCGAGCGCACCGCTCGAATCCTTCGAACTGCCGACGCCCGAGCCGCAAGGCAGCGAGGTGCTGATCGAGGTCACCCACTGCGGCGTCTGCCACTCCGACCTTCACTTCTGGAAGGGCGAGTACAACATGGGCGGCGGCAAGATCCTCAAGCTCGCCGACCGCGGTGTCGAGCTGCCGCGCGCACCGGGCCACGAGATCGCCGGCCGCGTCGCCAAGCTCGGACCGGATGCCACCGGCGTCAAGGTCGGCGACATTCGCGTCGTCTATCCGTGGACCGGCTGCGGCAGCTGTGAGGCCTGCAAGGCCGGTGACGACAATCTGTGCCTGGCGCCCAGGGCGATCGGCGTGGTGCGCAACGGCGGCTTCGGTTCGCACGTGATCGTGCCGCATGCGCGCTTCCTCGCCGATCCGGGCAAGGTCGATCTGGCGCTGGCGGCGACTTATGCCTGCTCGGGCCTGAGCGTGCACGCCGCCGTGAAGAAGCTGCCGACGCTGGCGCCGGACAAGCCGGTGGTGCTGATCGGCGCCGGCGGCCTGGGCCTGCTGGCGATCGCCATGCTGCAGGCCTTCGGTCACCGCAACATCGTCTCGATCGACATCGATCCGGCCAAGCGCGCCGCGGCGCTCGAAGCCGGCGCGACGCAGGCGCTCGACGGCGCCCTCGACGGCCTCGCGCAGCGCATCACCAGTGCCTGCGGCGGTGGCGTGCCGGCGATGCTCGATTTCGTCAACAACGAAGCCACCGCGCGGGTCGCGCTGGAAGTGCTCGGCAAGGGCGGCACGCTGGTGATGGTCGGCGTCGCCGGCGGCGAAGTGCCGCTGTCACTGGCGGGGATGATCTTCCGCGCGCTGACCATCAAGGGCAGCAATACCGGTACGCCGGAAGACTTGCGCGCGGTGCTGGCGCTGGCCAACGAAGGCCGCCTCAAGCCGACGCCGGTGCACTGCTGCCCGGCCGATCACGCCAACCAGACCCTGCTGGATCTCAAGGCCGGCCGCATCACGGGTCGCGCCGTGCTGGTGCGCTGAGCCGACGCCGCACGACGCCCGCCCCACATTTTCCTCCACGACTCTCGAATGAACGCACCCGCTGAAGCGACGTACCCGATGCAAGGCATCGTCGTCCTCGATCTGACGCAGATCTACAACGGCCCCTACGCCACCTATCTGATGGCCTTGGCGGGTGCCACCGTGCTCAAGGTGGAGCCGCCTGGCGGCGAGCCGCTGCGCCGTCGCGGCGTGGTCGGCGGTGCCGGCCTGCCGTTCGCGATGCTCAACGGCTGCAAGCAGGCGCTGGTGCTGGATCTCAAGAGCGAGGACGGCAAGCAGGCGCTGCGCGAACTCGCCGCCAAGGCCGATGTGCTGGTGGAGAATTTCGCGCCGGGCGTGATGGACAAGCTGGGCCTGGGCGAGGCGAGCCTGCGCGCCGCCAATCCGCGGCTGATCTACGCGTCCAGTTCCGGCTTCGGCCGCAACGGCCCGTACTCGCACTATCCGGCGATGGATCTGACGGTGCAGGCGATGTCCGGGGCGATGCACGTGACCGGCTTTCCGGACCGCCCGCCCGTCAAGTGCGGACCGGCGATCGCCGACTTCTTCGCCGGCATCCACTTGTACGGAGCGATCGCCACGGCCTTGTTCGAGCGCGAGCGTAGCGGCGTGGCGCGGCGGCTGGAAGTGGCGATGCAGGACGCGGTCTACGCCTCGCTGTCGTCGAATCTGGGCATGCACTGGTACACCAAGGGTGCTGCGGATTTCGCGCGCACCGGCAACCGCCACGGCGGCCTGGCCGAGAGCCCGTACAACGTCTATCGCACCGCCGACGGCTGGATCGCACTGATCTGCGTCGGCGACGGCCACTGGCGCACGCTCACCGAAGTGATGGAGCAGCCGCAGCTGGCCAGCGATCCGCGGCTGGCGTCGCTGAAGCTGCGCGTCGAGAACATGGATCTGGTCGACCAGCTGATCGGCGACTGGACCGCCCGCTTCCAGACCCAGCCGCTGTTCGAGAAGCTGATCGCCGCAGCCGTGCCGGCGGCGCCGGTGCGCAATCTCGACGAGGTAATGGAGGACCGCAACATGCATGAGCGCGGCGCCCTGACCCATATCGACCATCCCGACTACGGCTCCATCGTCGTGCAGCGCTCGCCGCTGCAGTACGACGGCGTGCCGCAGCGCCCGCTCGAGCCCAGCCATCGCCTGGGGGCCGACACCCGGCAAGTGCTGGAGGCGTGGACCGCGCTTCCGGCCGAAACCATTGCGCGCCTCGCGGCGGCCGTCTGAAACCCCGTCTGCGCCCGTATCCGTCCGAAACCCACACCCGAATCCGTGAGCCTCGCCGGTGCGAGGCTCGACATCAAGCTTGAGGAGAAACCCATGGTCGCCGACCAGCCCCACTACGACACCATCATCATCGGCGCCGGCATCGGTGGCATTCGCGCCCTGTACGAATGCCGCAAGCTCGGCCTGACGGCGCACGTCTACGAGGCCGGCACCGACGCCGGCGGCACCTGGTACTGGAACCGCTACCCCGGCGCGCGCACCGATTCCGAAGCCTGGTGCTATGGCTACAACTTCGACGAGGAACTGCTGCAGACCTGGGACTGGAAGGAGCGCATGCCGGGCTGGAAGGAGGTGTATGAATACATCCGCCACGTCGTCGACAAGCACGACATGCGCCGCGACATGGAGTTTCAGACTCGCATCACCAGCGCGCATTACGACGAGGAGCGGCAGTTGTGGAAGGTGACGCCGGATAAGGGTGAGCCGCGCACCTGCCGCTATCTGATCTCGGCCGCCGGCGTACTGACAGTGCCGTTCCGGCCGGATTTTCCCGGCATCGAATCGTTCAAGGGCCAGATCTACCAGACCTCCAGCTGGCCGCGCGACAACCCGAGCCTGGCCGGCAAGCGCGTCGCCCTGATCGGCACCGGCGCCACCGGCGTGCAGGTGATTCCGGTGGTGGCGCAGGTGGCCAAGAAGCTGACGGTGTTCCAGCGCACGCCCAACTACGTGATGCCCGGCCGCAACCACGCACTCGAGGACGAGCAGCGCGCCGGCATCCGCGCCAACTACGCGGAGCTGTGGAGCTGGACGCGCGAGCAGCCGTTCGCGTTCCCGTTCCCGCCCTGCACGCGCCTGTTCGACGACTACAGCCCCGAAGAACGGCAGCGCATCTTCGACGGCGCCTGGGAGTCCGGCGGTTTCCGCTTCGTCTTCGAATCATTCGCCGATCTGCTGGTGAATCCGGCGGCCAACGAGGCGGCAGCGCAATACATCCGCAACAAGATCCGCACCATCGTCAAGGACCCAAAGAGAGCCGAAATCCTCTGCCCGACCTATCAGCTCGGGCTCAAGCGCCCGCCGCTGGGGCACTTCTACTACGAGGCTTTCAATCGCCCGAACGTCGAGCTGGTCGACGTCAAGCGCACGCCGATCGAGCGCGTCACCGAGAACGGTCTGGTCGTCGACGGCAAGGAGTACGAGGCCGACGTGATCATCTTCGCTACGGGTTTCGATGCGGCGACCGGCGCCCTCACCGCGATCGACCTGCGCGGCCGCGACGGACTGCTGATGCGCGATGCCTGGAAGAACGGCGCCAAGACGCATCTGGGTATCACGGTCGACGGCTTCCCCAACATGTTCATCATCTCCGGCCCGCAGACGCCGTTCGCCAATATCCCGATCGTGATCGACGAAGTGGTGAAGTGGATCTCGGCAGCGGTCCAGAAGGCGCGTCGCGACGGCGTCGCCACGGTCGAGGCGCAGCCCGCCGCCGTCGAGGCCTGGGTGCGCTACAACGAGGAGCTGTACGCGCAGACGGTGATGGACAAGGGCGACAAGTCGATCCACAACTGGATGCTCGGCAACAACATCCCCGGCAAGGCGCGCACCATCATCTTCTACTTCGGTGGTGCCGGCCGCTACTTCAAGGAGCTCGAAGAAAACATCGAGCAGGGTTTCCCCGGCCTCTCTTTCGGCGCAGCCCAGCAGAGCGTACGCGCGGCATAGGTTTTCCAGAACGGACGGACCGCACGGCGGACCCGCCGTGCCGCCGTCTTCATCCATCGCGGGGTCAGCGGAGAGCACCGTGGGCAAAGCTATCGAGAACGCGCTGTATCACATGGGGGCGAAGATCGCCGGGCGTCTGGCAGCGAATCCGGATATGGATCTGGACAGCATGCGGCTGCTGCTGGAAGACCTGCAGAGCCTGACGTCGGAGCCCACCGAGGTGAGTTACGAGGAAGTGCAGGCCGGTGGCGTCCCCGCCATCTGGGCGCGCCCGGCGGGCGCGGCCAAGGATCGTGTGATTGTCTACACGCACGGCGGCGGCTACGTCACCAACTCCGCGTCCAGCCATCGCAAGCTGGCCGGGCATCTGGCCAAACGCGCCGGCGTCAGCGCACTGGTACTCGATTACCGACGCGCGCCGGAGCATGCATTCCCGGCGCAGATCGACGACGCGGTCGCGGCGCATCGATATCTGCGCGCGCAGGGCTTCAAGGCCGAGAACACGGTGGTCGCAGGCGATTCGGCCGGCGGCAATCTGGCCATCACGACCACGCTCAAGCTGCGCGACCTCGGCCTGCCCTTGCCGGCGGCGGTGATCGCGTTCTCGCCGTGGATCGACATGGAAGCCAGCGGTTCGACCTTCGAAACCAATGCGCAGAGCGATGTGTTCACCAATCGACCGATGGCGCTGCTGATGGCGACGATGTACCTGGGCGGCGCCTCGCCCACCGATCCGCTGGCCAATCCGCTGCACGCGGATCTCAAGGGCTTTCCGCCGGTATTCGTGACAGCCGGCGACGCCGAGGTGCTGCAGGACGACGCGCGTCGCTTCGTCGACCGGGTGCGCGCCGCCGGTGGCGATGCCACGGTGCTCTACGGCGCCGGGCAGCAGCACATCTTCCAGATCATGGCCGGACGCTCGCCGGAGGCGGATCAATCGATCGCCGCCGCCGCCGACTGGCTGCGCAAGAAGCTGGGCCTGGCGTGAGCAGCGCGGCCGCGCATAACGAGGAGACGACATGAGCGTGAAAGGAAAGGTGGCAGTGATCACCGGTGCCGGCAGCGGCATCGGCGAAGCGGCGGCACGGACGCTGGCCGCCCGCGGTGCGCGCGTGGCGCTGTTCGATCTCGACGCCGAAGCGCTGGGTCGGGTGGCGGCCGAGTTGGGCGAAGTCGCCAGCACGCACCACTGCGATGTCGCCGACGAGGCTTCGATGGTGTCGGCCTTGCAGGCGGCCGCGCAGTATCACGGTCGTCTCGATATCGGCGTGCTCAACGCCGGCATCTCGCACGAGCGCATCCCCTGTCACGATCTCGACATGGCCGCGTTCGATCGCGTCATGAATGTCAATGTGCGTGGCGTGATGCTCGGCCTCAAATATCTGTTCCCGTACTTCAAGAAGCAGGGCGGCGGTTCGGTGGTGATTACCGCTTCCACCGAAAGCCTGCGCGGCAACGAGGGCATCATTGCCTACTCGGCGAGCAAGCACGCGGTCGTCGGTCTGTGCAAGACCGCGGCGCTGGAGTGGGCGCGCCACAAGATCCGCGTCAACTGCGTCAATCCCGGCCCTTGCGATACGCCGCTGGTGCGGCAGGTCGAGCAGATCATGGAGGCCAAGGGTATTGCCAATGTGCGCGAGCGCAGCGTCGCCATCATTCCAATGAAGCGGCTGGGCCTGGTCGAGGAAGTGGCGAACTTCATCGCCTTCCTCGCCAGCGACGAGGCGAGCTACTGCACCGGCGGCACCTATCTGCTCGACGGCGGCATGCTGGCCGGCAAGCACGCGCTCGACTGATGCCGGAGATGCCGATGTGGATCGACAGGCTTCAGGGCTTGCTTGGCAATGACGTCGCCGTGGTCACCGGCGCCGGACAGGGCGCAGGGCGCGAGCTGGCGCTGGCGCTGTCCGCGGCCGGTGCTGCGGTGGCGGTACTCGACATCGACGAGCAGCAGGCCGGCGAGACGGCGCGGCTGATCGGCGACGCCGGCGGCCGCGCCATTGCGCGCCGCGTCGATGTCGGCGATCCGCTCGCCTGCGAGCAGGCGGCGGTCGCGGTTCAGGCCGAACTCGGCGACGCCTCGATCCTGGTCAACAATGCCGGCGTGTTCCTGCGCGGTCCGCTCGACGCCGATGATTTCCGCCAGACCTGGTCGACGACGCAGCGCGTCAACGTCGAGGGCTGCGTGAACATGGTGCTGGCCTTCAAGGCACAGCTGCGGCATACGCGCGGCCGCATCGTCAATCTCGGTTCGGTGGGCTCCTTCGTCGCCGCCAAGTCCGCCGCTGCCTATGTATCGAGCAAAGGCGCGGTGCTGCAGCTCACGCGCGCGCTGGCGGCGGAGCTCGGCGCGGACGGCATCCGCGTCAACGGCATCGCGCCGGGCCGGATGGTGACGCGCATGACGGACAGCTATCGCGATGACCCGGCCAGCAAGGCGGCGTACTTCGCACGCACGCCGCTGGGCCGCTACGCGCAGACCGGCGATCTGGTCGGCCCGCTGCTGTTCCTGGTCTCGCCGATGTCCGAGTACGTCAACGGCGTGATGCTGCCGGTCGACGGCGGCTTCCTGGCCGTCTGAGCGGCAGGCCGGGCGCTCAGCCGGCCGCGCGCGTGGTGCTGATCGGCGTGCCTTGCAGCAGGGTGCGCGTCACCGGCGTCTTGCCGGCGATCTCCAGCAGCTTGGTCCATTGCTCGTCGTCGAGAGCGGCGGTGCTATGCAGCACGCGCTCGATGCGTGCCTCGCCTTCGCGGTTCTTCAAAAAGCTCAGTTCGACGCGCAGCTCGCCCAGGTCCCAGCCCTTTTTCTCTGCATACATGCGCAGGGTGATCGAGGTGCAGGCACCGAGGCTGGCGAGCAGATAATCGTAGGGCGCCGGACCGGCATCGCTGCCGCCGGCATGCGCCGGCTCGTCGGCGATCAGCGCGTGCGCGCCGGCGCGCAGCTCGGTGCGGTAGGGCGTCGGCGTGGAGGTGGCGCTGGCGGTGGCGATGGCTTTCATCAACAGGCTCCGGTGGGCTCAGGCGGGCGACTATCATCGCCGCCATGACGCTCTACCGCAGCTACGCCGCCGAACTCGCCGCGATGATCGCGGCCGGCGAGTTGCGCGCCGGCGAGCGCATGGCCTCGGTGCGCGAGGCCAGCCGTGGCCGCGGCCTGAGCGCGATGACGGTCGCCAAGGCCTATCAGCTGCTGGAGGCGCAAGGCCTGATCGTCGCGCGGCCGCGTTCGGGCTATTTCGTCGCGGCGCCGCCGGTGACACCGCCGGAGCCGGTCTTGTCACAGCCGCCGAGCGATGCGACCGCAGTGGACAAGAGCACCCTGATCTTCCAGGTGCTCGATGCCGCCGGCAGGCCGCGCATCGTGCCGCTGGGCTCGGCGTTTCCGAGCCCGCTGCTGTTTCCGCTGGCGCGCCTGTCGCGCTCGCTGGCGCATGCGATGCGTCGGCTCGACCCCTGGCAGACCGTCACCAGCCTGACGCCGGGCAATCCGGATCTGCGGCGGCTGATCGCAGCGCGCTACCGCCGCGACGGCATCGCCATCGCCGCCGACGATCTGGTGATCACCGATGGCGCCATGGAGGCGCTCAACCTGAGCCTGCAGGCGGTGACGCGCCCGGGCGACGCGGTGATCATCGAGTCACCGACCTTCTATGTGGCCCTGCAGGCGCTGGAGCGACTCGGCCTGCAGGCGATCGAAGTGCCGACCCATCCGCGCGACGGCGTCGATCTCGAGGCCCTGGGCCTGGCCCTGCAGCGGCACCGGCCGGCGGCGTGCTGGCTGATGACCAGTTTCCAGAATCCGCTCGGTGCGCTGATGCCCGAGCCGCGCAAGCGCGCGCTGGTGCAACTGCTGGCGACGCATCAGGTGCCACTGATCGAGGACGACGTCTACGCCGAGCTGTACCACGGCGCCGCGCGGCCGAAGCCGGCCAAGGCTTTCGACGCCGACGGCAACGTGCTGTTGTGCGGCTCGTTCTCCAAGTGCCTGGCGCCGGGCTACCGCATCGGCTGGGCTGCCGCCGGCCGTCATGCCGGCGCGGTGCAGCGGCTGAAGCTGGGTTCGACGCTGAGCGCGGCGCTGCCCTCGCAACTGGCGCTGGCCGACTATCTCGCCGGCGGCGGCCTCGATCGGCATCTGCGACCGCTGCGGCAAATCTTTGCCGAGCAGCGTGAGGCGATGATCGCCGCGGTCGGCGAATTCTTTCCCGCCGGCACGCGGGTGACACGGCCGGATGGCGGCTATTTCCTCTGGGTCGAGCTGCCGCGCACGGTGGACAGCTTGCGGCTGCAGCACGAGGCCCTGCGGCAGAACATCAGCCTCGCGCCCGGCGCGCTGTTCTCGGCGCGCGACGATTTCTCGCACTGTATCCGCCTCAACTACGGTCACCCGGATGACCGTCGCATCAATCGCGCGCTGCGCACGCTGGGCCGGCTGGCCGCACAGCAGCTTTAGCCGAGGTGACGGATCGCCAGCTGCGCAGCGGTGGCGAACACCAGTACCACCAGGCCGGTCATCAGCACGGCGGCGACGATGTAGTGCCAGGGATTGCCGGCGCTGAAGTCGCGCCTGCGATTGCGCGAGCTCTGCACGCCGAAGAATGACCAGGCGATGCTCTGGATGACTTGCAGCGGGCCGACGCGGCGCGCGGGTGCTGCAGAATGCGGTGCGTGTGACATGGCGGTAGCGGTCCGGGCGACCGCGCATTGCGGCCATGCCCAGCATGCGCGCGCACCGGCGACGCGCCTATCCGCAGTGAGCGCACGCAGACGCAGTACAGATGCCTGTTCATCCGTGCTGTACTGCGTTTGCGGCAGGCGGCTGCATGTACCGTGTTGGCCGTGAAGATCCGACCATCTGCATCGCGGCGAAATGCCGTTAGCGAGTGCCGTTCCATGCCGCCGATCGTCGCCCCATGGCTCCATCGCCTGCTGCTGGCCGCGCTGCTGTGCAGCTTGCTGCCGTTCACAGCGCATGCCGATGAGGAGGAGGACTTCCCTGCACGCCTGCGGGCCTGCGCGGCCTGCCACGGCGAACGCGGTCGTTCTGCGGAAGAAGCGTATTACCCGTCGATCGCCGGCAAGCCGGCCGGCTACCTCTACGCGCAGCTGCGCAATTTTCGCGAAGGCCGCCGTCAGCATGCGGTGATGGCGGCGATGCTGGCCTATCTGTCGGACGACTACCTGCGCGAGATCGCCGCCTACTACGCCGCACAGTCTCCGGCGCATCTGGCAGGACGCGGTGTGCCGGCCACGGCCAGGCTGCAGCGCGGCCGCGAACTGGTCGAGCACGGCGATGCCGCCATCGGCGTGCCGGCCTGTTCGGCCTGTCATGCGGCTTCGCTCAAAGGCGTGACGCCGGCGGTACCGGGCCTGCTGGGGCTGCGCAGCGACTATCTGTCGGCGCAGATCGGCGCGTGGAAGAGCGGCGTGCGCCGGTCGGCGGCGCCGGACTGCATGGCGCAGATCGCCCGCGCCCTGAGCGTCGCCGATATCGACGCGGTGACGGCATGGATCGTCAGCCAGCCGCAGGCCGGCGATGCCCGGCCCGAGCCGGCGCTGCCGGCGCGGCCGCCGCTGGATTGCGGAGTGCTGCCATGAAGGGGTTGCGGCTTTGCGTCGCCGGGGTGCTGCTGGTTCTGCTGGG
>CBINNP010000048.1:0-17349 GCA_966252075.1 uncultured Solimonas sp. | reverse complement strand
GCCAGCAGGGCAAGCTGCTGGGTGACTCGGGGGCTTTCGAGAACGTCTTTGGCGTAGCTTTTTCTGGATCGTAACAGCGGCGCGAGATCAGGAATGGTCAGTGTCATTGTTATGGGTCCTCTCCCCCGAGGCCGCTGCATCGGCGGCCCGTGTGACTTCAAGTATGCAAGCCGCGACCCTCTCGGGATCGTCGTACATCGGCACGTGGCCGACGCCCGGCAGTATCACTTTTTCAGCTTGTGGCGCTCGCTCGTACATCGCCACACCGTAGCGCGCGTAGGGGATCACGCGATCCTCGCCGCTCCAGGCAATGCGGATCGGCACTCCGGGCGCCTGCAGCGGCCGGAAGGGGCCGTAACGCCCCATGCTGCCGAGCAGCGGCAGCAGAATCCGCGTCCTCATGAACGCGAACAGCGACACGATGAATTCACCCGCCGGTATGCGCTCCGCATGCTCCATCGTCTGCCGCGCCAGCGCGCGACGCAGTCCGCCGATCCACAGGAAGGCGATGGTCAGCAGCAGCACCAGCGGCATGAGGTAGTAGAACAGGCGAAAGGGCCGCGAGACGTCGCGGTAGTCGTCCGCCGTCTGCCAGCCGCCGGCGGGCGACAGCGCGACCACCGAGCGCGCAAAGCCGCGGCGCGCCAGTTCCAATGACAGCCAGCCCCCCAGCGAATTGCCAACGACGTGCGCCGACTCGATGCCGCGCGCGCGCAGGTCCTCGATGACACGATCGGCGATATTGTCGACGGTGGATTCGACGCCCGGCGCCAAGGCCGGGCCGCCGGCGTGGCCCGGCAGGGTCAGGGCGATGACGCGGTGATGTTTTTCCAGCGCTGCCAGCACCGGCTTCCAGATATGCCAGGTCCCGGTCAAACCATGCAGCAGAACCAAGGGGCTGCCGCTGCCACCTTGATAAGCCTCTCCAGCTCCCATCTCTTCACGGTCAGGCACGGCGTAGATGATCCCTGGCGAATCGTCGTGCGTCTGCGCGCCGTTCGCCTCGACGGCGCCCGAGCGGCAGCGGATAATTGCTATGAGCAGAAACTACTATGAAGCCTGCGCTTTTCCAAGACTTCCAGATGGTCAGCTCGCATATTTATTGTTCCACCGCCGCGCGAGGCGGACGCGCATCTGCGTCTGCCGGCGTTTTCCGTCGCAGCGACGCGAAGGTCCCAATGCTCGAACCGACGAAGCGCGCGGCGGATGTCAAGACGTTTTTCCATGGAGAGATCGCATGAACTACCTGACCCCGAGCGCGGGAGGCCCTGATGGCCATTGACCGCAAGCACCTGGGCCACGCCTTTCCGACCTTCACCGTCACCGTCGAGCCGGCGCGGCTGGCGCTGTTCGCTCAGGCGATCGGTGAAAAGAATCCTCGGTTCGCCACGACCGCCGCTCCGCCGACCTTCATGAAGGCCCTGGAAGGCGAGCACGGCAGCTCGCGGGCGATCCTCGAAGCCCTGGGCGTCGATCTGCGCCGCGTGCTGCACGCCGAGCAGCAGTTCGATTACCTGGCCCCCATCGCCGCCGGCGACGTGCTGAGCGTGCAGCGTACGGTCACCGACCTTTACGATAAGAAGAACGGACTGATGGATTTCATCGTCATCGAATCGCTGCTGCACAACGCCGCCGGTGCCCTGGTCGGCCGCTCCCGGCAGGTGGTGCTGGTGCGCAATCCGGCGCCGAAGGTGGCCGCATGAGCGTCGACCTCAAGGATCTCGCCCTCGGCAGCATCGTCGCCGAGCACCGCTTCGGGCCACTGAGCCGCGACGACCTCGCGCTCTACGCCAAGGCCTCCGGCGACAGCAATCCACTGCACCTGGACCCGGCGTTTGCCAAGCAGGCCGGCTTCGACGATGTCATCGTCCACGGCATGCTCGGCATGGCCTTGCTCGGCCGACTGCTGACCGACCACTTTGCCGTCGAGTCGATCCGCGGCCTGAGTTCTCGCTTCGCCGCCACCATTCCGGTCGGGCAGGCGATCGTCTGCCGCGCCACGCTCGACAAGCTCGACGGCGATGTCGCTGCGCTGAACCTCGAAGCCCGCTCCGAAGACGGTGCGACCAGCTTCATCACCGGCACCGCGACGATCGCGCTGTAGGCGCGGACCCAAGCCGCTCAGTGCGCCTGGCGGAAGTCGAAGATTTCCTCCTCGACCGCCAGGAACGCACTGAGGCGGGTGCTGTCGCAAAACAGCTTCTCGTCCGCCTCCAGCGCGGCGCTTGCCGCCTGGCCTTCCGGGGAACCCAGGGCCGCGTTCATCGCCTCGACGCTCTCCCACCACACTTCGGTCAGTCCATCGGGCGGCGCCTTTCAGCCGCGGGCGGCGGCAAAGGCGTCGATGGCCGCCGACGGCTGCTTGTGGCTCTGCACGTAGCGAACAAAGCCCATCGCCTTGGCGTGCTTGCGCACCAGCGCGCCATGCGCGTTCAGCCAGCGCTGCGCGAACTGCTCGGCGCTCAGGTCTGGCCGGCGCCAGACTTCGACAATCATCTTGATCACGCGCTCCTCCTGCGGGCTGGGTTTGCGACTTACGGCAAGGGTACGGCTTCAGGATCGCCGTGCGTGAGGTACTCCCACATCCGCTCGTAGACGCGTCCGGCGACGACCTGGCGCGCCTTGGTCTCCTCGGCCGTCAGCAGCGTCTCGTCGCCGTCGGCGCGCAACTGCGCCAGGCCGAGCTCGACCCGCGCCGCCTCCTCCAGAAACCATGACAGCGCCACCGCTTCGATGATCGAAGCCCCCACCACGACGGCCCCATTGGCGCGCATGACGATGGCGTTGCCCTGCCCCAGCGCGGCGGCAAGCCTGTCGGCCGAAGCGTCGTCACGCAGCAGGCGCGGGTCCTCCCACAGGGCCGGACCCGGCGCGAAGTAGGCTCCGAAACCATGCCGCGGCCGCGGCGTGCGGCGCAGCAGCGCGAGGATGCCGGTCTGCGGCGGCATGATCCGGCAAATCGCGCCGACATCGGCACGACGCCGATAAATCGCTTGGTGGGCCCGCACCTCGCCCAGCACACCCTCCGGCAGCGGCCCGTCGACCGGCACCACGGTACCGGTCTCGTGCAGGCCTATGGTGCCCATCGGCCTGGCGGCGCAGACCACAAAGCGGTCCGCGTCGAGCCGCGCACTGCAATGCCCATAGGCGTGCACAAGCCCCCCTCGTGCCAGCGCGCGCGCCGCCAGCCTGACATCACGATCAAGATCAGCTTTCACCGTCACACCTCTGTATGTACAGAAATTTCCTGGAACTCTTTCGCCCTGGCCGGGCTCGCCTTGCCGCTGATTTCATTCATGTTCCCGAGCGGATTTTGCCGCAGCGCAGCAAACTTACAAGCCGGTTAACCGGTATGTTGCCATTCCTGGTCGAGGTCTGTATGGTACGCGCCATCAAGGTCCTGCTGGACGCTCCGATGCAGGGCGTCCCCGACCCAGACCGAAGCATGGAGAGAGTCAAAACGTGAGCAAGATCCGTTGCGCCCTGATCGGCCCCGGCAACATCGGCACCGATCTGCTGTACAAGCTCCGCCGCAGCGATGTCCTGGAGCCGGTGTGGATGGTCGGCATCGACCCCAACTCCGACGGCCTGGCCCGCGCGCGCGACTTCGGCTTGAAGACGACGGCCGACGGCGTTGATGGCCTGCTGCCGCACGTCAAGGCGGACAACATCCAGATCGCCTTCGATTCGACCTCGGCCTACGTGCATCCGGAAAATTCGCGCAAGCTCGCCGAACTGGGCGTGATGATGATCGACCTGACGCCGGCGGCGATCGGCCCGTACTGCATTCCGCCGGTGAATCTGGCCGAGCAGCTGGAAAGCGGCGCCACCAACGTCAACATGGTCACCTGCGGGGGCCAGGCGACGATCCCGATGGTGGCCGCGGTGTCACGGGTGCAGGCGGTCGAGTACGGCGAGATCATCGCCACGGTGTCGTCCAAGTCGGTCGGCCCGGGCACGCGCAAGAACATCGACGAATTCACCCGCACCACCGCCGGTGCGGTGCAGAAAGTCGGCGGCGCCAAGAAGGGCAAGGCCATCATCATCATCAACCCGGCCGAGCCGCCGCTGATCATGCGCGACACGGTGCACTGCCTGACCGTCGACGAGCCGGATCAGGCCAAGATCACCGAGTCGGTCCACCGGATGATCGCCGAGGTGCAGAAGTACGTGCCGGGCTACCGCCTCAAGAACGGCCCGATCTTCGACGGCAAGCGCGTGACGATCCTGCTCGAAGTCGAAGGCCTGGGCGATTACCTGCCCAAGTACGCCGGCAATCTCGACATCATGACCGCCGCCGCCGCCCGCACCGGCGAAGTCTTTGCCCGCAAACTCCTGTCGCGCAGCGCCGCGGCGGCCGCCTGAGGACCTGAGCATGACCCAGCCCCCCAACCCGCCTGCTTCCAGTGTCGCCGGCCGCAAGGTCACCGTGCATGACATGTCGCTGCGCGACGGCATGCACCCGAAGCGTCACCAGATCACCATCGAGCAGATGAAGACCATCGCCACCGGCCTCGACGAAGCCGGCGTGCCGCTGATCGAAATCACGCACGGCGACGGCCTCGGCGGCGAATCGGTGAACTACGGTTTTGCCGCGGCCTCCGACGAAGCCTATCTGCGCGCGGTCATTCCGCTGATGAAGAAAGCCAAGGTCTCGGCACTGCTGCTGCCGGGCATCGGCACCGTCGATGATCTGCGCATGGCCGCCGACTGCGGCATTTCCTGCATCCGCGTCGCCACGCATTGCACCGAGGCCGATGTTTCCGAGCAGCACATCGCACTGGGCCGCAAGATGGGCCTGGATACGGTGGGCTTCCTGATGATGTCGCACATGGCCAGCGCCGAGAAGATCGTCGAGCAGGCCCGCCTGATGGAAAGCTACGGCGCCAACTGCATCTATACCACCGACTCGGCCGGCTACATGCTGCCCGAGCACGTCACCGAGCGCGTCGCCGCGCTGCGCGACGCGCTCCGGCCCGAGACCGAGATCGGCTTTCATGGCCATCACAACCTGGCGATGGGCGTCGCCAACTCGATCGCCGCAGTCGCCGCCGGCGCCTCGCGCATCGACTGCGCCTGCGGCGGCATGGGCGCCGGCGCCGGCAATACGCCGATGGAAGTGTTTATCGCGGTGGCCGAGCGCATGGGTATCGTCACCGGCGTCGACCTGTTCAAGGTCACCGACGTCGCCGAGGACCTGGTCACGCCGATCATGGACTTCCCGGTGCGGATCGACCGCAACTCGCTGACGCTGGGCTACGCCGGTACCTATTCGTCGTTCCTGCTGTTCGCCAAGCGCGCCCAGGCCAAGTACGGCGTGCCGGCGCGCGACATCCTGGTCGAGATGGGGCGCCGCAAGACCGTCGGCGGCCAGGAAGACATGATCGAGGACGTCGCGCTGGATCTGGCGCGCGCGCGCGGCCAGAGCGTGGCCTGAACACACAAGACTCGCCAAGCCGCCGCAGAGCGGCCGTAGAGCGGGCACCTGCGCCCGCATCGTTGCAGCGGTCACTTCATTGAAATTCGGAGAGAGGAGCACCGATGGATAACCTAGTCATTCCAGGCTTCAGCACTGCAGAAGAAAGCCTGTCCGCCCTGCGCCGCACGACGCCCGAACTGGCGCTGATGGCACTGATGGGCCAGAGCTCCGACGAGGAGTTTCTCTGCATCGGCCGCGACGAGAACGGCGAACCGACCGCCGTCGTCGTGCCGTCTGCCGAATTCCTGGCCTGGCTGGACTCGCACAGCACGGGCTCCGGCCGCCTCAGCTGATCTGCCGAACCGCCTCACGTATTCAGTCGATTCAGGACGCACGCCATGAACATGCCAGCCACGCCGTCGCAGCCCGCCGTTGCCGTCGATCCGGAGCGCAAAACCTTCAAGGTTGCGCGCCGCAGCTTCGTCGATCCCAAGATCATGCAGGACGAGTACGACGAAATCTTCAACAAGTGCTGGCTGTATCTGGGCCACTCTTCCGAGCTGCAGAAGCCGGGCGATTTCGTCAGCCGCATCATCGCCAAGCGCAGCATCCTGTTCACGCGCGACGCGCAGAACAAGATCAATGCCTTCTTCAACGTCTGCCCGCACCGCGGCGCGCAGGTCTGCCGCGAGCGCAAGGGCAACGCCAAGAGCTTCCAGTGCTTCTACCACGGCTGGGTGTTCGGCTCCGACGGCAAGCTCAAGAGCCAGCCCGGCAAGGAAAGCTATCCGGAAGACTTCAACTGCGACGGCGCCGCCGATCTGGTGCCGGTGCCGCGCGTCGACAGCTACCGGGATTTCTGGTTCATCTGCTTCGACAAGAACACGGAATCGCTGCCCGACTACCTGGCCGGCGCCAAGGAGTGGATCGACATCATCGCCGACCAGTCCGAAGTCGGCATGACCCTGGTCGGCGGCACGCAGGAGTACCAGATCCGCGCCAACTGGAAGCTGCTCACCGAGAACAGCATCGACGGCTACCACGCGGTCAACACCCACGCCACCTATCTGGACTACCTGAAGAACATGCAGGGCAGCATGTCGCCGGTGCCGCTCAAGGGTACCGGCTACGACCTCGGCAACGGCCACGCGGTGATCGAGTACAGCGCGCCCTGGGGCCGGCCGGTGGCGCAGTGGATTCCGCTATGGGGCGAGGACGGCAAGGTCGAATTGGAAAAGGTCTACAAGCGCCTGGTCGAGCGCTTCGGCGTCGAGCGCGCCGACCGCATCGCCAAGTCCAACCGCAACATGTTCATCTTTCCGAACCTGGTGCTCAACGACATCATGGCGATCACCGTGCGCACCTACTTCCCGACGGCGCCGGACGCCATGCAGGTATTCGGCTGGGCGCTGGCGCCGACCGAGGAGAACGCCTGGGCGCGCAAGTACCGCCTGTCCAACTTCCTTGAATTCCTCGGTCCCGGCGGTTTCGCGACGCCCGACGACGTCGAGGCGCTGGAGCAGTGCCAGCGCGGCTACGAGAACATGCTGGAAGCGCCCTGGAACGACATCTCCAAGGGCATGAGCAAGGAACGCGTCGATTATGACGACGAACTGCAGATGCGCGCGTTCTGGACCGAGTGGCAGCGCCGCACCAAAGCCACCGCGGCGATCTGAAGGAGCCTCGTACCATGACCGCCCCCGTCACCGCCCCCCTGAGCAGCTCGGTTCCCGACATCGCCAGTGTCACCCGCGAGCAGGTCGAGGATTTCATGTTCTACGAGGCCGAGCTGCTCGATGAGTGGCGCCTCAAGGACTGGCTGAAGCTGTTCACCGCGGACGCCTGCTATCACGTGCCGGCCACCGACGTGCGCCCCGACGCGTCGCCGGACACGGACCTGTTCTACGTCGCCGACGACCGCTTCCGTCTCGAACAGCGCGTCGAGCGCCTGCTCAAGCGCACCGCCCACGCCGAGTTTCCGAAGTCCAAGACACGGCACCTGGTTAGCAACGTGCGCATCCGTTCGCGCACCGACAGCGAGCTGGAGGTCGGCGCCGCGGTGTTGACCTTCCGCACCAAGGCCGGCCTCACCGAGACCTATATCGGCAGCTACCGCTACCGCCTCGTGGTGACGCCGGAGGGCCTGCGCATCCGCGAGAAGCGCTGCAATCTGGACATGGATGGTCTCAAACCGAACGGCCGCATCAGCATCATCCTTTGAGGACGACGGCGCCCATGAGCATTCCTTTCCGCTACCGCCGCCTCGGCTATGTGGCCCTCAATGTCACGGACCTGGCCAAGACCACGGCCTTTTACCGTGATCTGGTCGGCCTGACGGTCTCCGAGAGCACTGATGACCTGACGGCCCTGCGCTGCTCGCAGGATCATCACAACGTGCTGCTCTACCCGGCGGCCAAGCCGGGCCTGAAGCGCATCGGCTTCGAGCTGGAGAGCCGCAAGGATCTGCTGGCGGCGCGCGAGTACGTGAGCAGTCTGGGTCTGACGATCGAAGAGATCGGCGTCGACGAACTCAAGCGTCTGCGCACCGTGGCCGGTTTCCGCTTCCGCATTCCGGGCAGCGGCCTGTGCCTGGAATACTTCATCCAGATGATGCATCTGTCGCAGCCCTATGTTCCGACCGTGGCCAAGATCGAACGGCTCGGCCACGTGGTCGTCAACGTCGCGGACTTCGACCAGGCCTTGCACTGGCTGACGGAAAAACTGGGCTTCGCGGTTTCCGACTTCGTGCCGGGTTTCGCGGCGTTCCTGCGCTGCTTTCCCAACCCCTTGCATCACTCGATGGCGATCCTCACCGGTACCGACGACCACCTCAACCATGTCAACTTCATGGTGAAGGACATCGACGACATCGGCAGCGGCATGAACCGGATGAAGAAGAACGATATCGACATCGTCTTCGGACCGGGCCGTCACCAGCCGTCGGAAAGCATCTTCCTGTACTTCCTGGACCCGGACCGGATGACGGTGGAATACAGCTTCGGCATGGAGTGCTTCCCCGAGCACGGCGCGCGTGAAGCGCGCCTGCTGGAACCCGTGCCAGGCACGCTCGACACCTGGGGCAGCGTGCCGACGCCGGCCTTCGGCAAGATCGGCGAGATCGAGCAGGCCGCCGCGCCAGCCCGCGCAGCAGACGCCACGCCGACGCCGCGCGTTTCCCCGGAACAGAGCGGAGCGCTGGCATGAACCGCTATGGCTCGCCGGGGAGCCTGCAAGACCGCGTCGCGGTCGTCACCGGCTCCGCCCGCGGCATCGGCTACGCGATCGCCGAGCGTCTCGCGCAGGCCGGCGCCAAGCTCGTGCTGGCGGATCTCGACGCCAGGCTGCTCGACGAGGCCGCCTCCAGGCTCGGTGCGCTGACCGAGGTCGTCACCGAAGCCGGCGATCTGTCGCAACAGGACGTCGCGCAACGGACCATCGAAGCGGCGACCAAGCACTTCGGCCGGCTCGATATCCTTGCCAACAACGCCGGTGGCGGCATCCTGCGGCCGTTCCTCGATCACACGCCGGAGACCCTGCGCGCGACGATCGACCGCAACCTGTGGACCTGCATCTGGTGCTGCTGGTACGCGCTGCCCATCATGAAAGCACAGGGCTATGGCCGCATCGTCAACCTCGGCGCCGACTCCGTCCGCAACGGCCTGTTCGACCACGCTGCCTACAACGCCGCCAAGGGCGGCATGCACGGCATGACCACGGGCCTGGCGCGCGAGTTCGCGAAGGACGGCATCACCGTCAACACCGTGGCGCCGTGCGTGGTCGCCACGCCGCAGCTCGACGAAGTCGCCAGGCGCGATCCCGAGCTGGTACGCAAGGTCATCGAGGTGGTGCCGATGGGCCGCCCCGGAACCATGCAGGAGATTGCCTCGATGGTGGCCTATCTGGCCAGCGAGGAAGCCTCCTTTGTCACCGGCCAGGTGATCAGCGTCAATGGCGGCACGACGATGCTCTGAAGCATCATCTCCTTTTGCTCATTTGAACCCTCATGTCGAACCTGTTTGCCGCATTGCCGACTGCCGAAATCCTCGAAGGCGAGATCAAATCCGCCACGCTGCCGAACGGCACGCGCATCGCCCTTTACAACCTCAACGGCGGCTATTACGCCACCAACGACACCTGCACCCACGAGGATGCCTCGTTGTCGGACGAAGGCATGATCGACGGCGAGCACGTCATCTGCGGCTGGCACTTCTGCGGCTTTGCCATCGCCACCGGCGAGACCACCTCGTCGCCCTGCACAGAGCCGCTGCAGACCTATCCGGTGAAAGTCATCG
The DNA here is from genome assembly GCA_966252075.1 of uncultured Solimonas sp. Taxonomy (GTDB): domain Bacteria; phylum Pseudomonadota; class Gammaproteobacteria; order Nevskiales; family Nevskiaceae; genus Solimonas. Next base: position 7,638 of record CBINNP010000048.1, on the reverse strand, counting down.
ATGGGATCTTGCATGTTGAGTACTGACGACCCGCACAAGGATGCTGCTGCAGAGGCCGCGCCGGTCAAGCGCAGGCGCGCGGCCGCCGCCGACAAGCCCAGGCGTCGCACCCAGGCGGAGCGCTCGGAGCTGATGCGGCATCGCCTGATCGCGGCCGCGTCGGTCATCCTGCGCAAGAAGGGTTACGTCAACCTGCGCACCGACGAAGTCGCGCGGGTCGCCAAGGTCTCGCGCGGCGCCCTGCATCACCATTTCCCGAGCAAGGACGAACTGGTCCTGGCGCTGGCTTCGTACCTGCTTCAGCGCAGCCTGCTGCGAAGCACCAAGCGCGCCAGCACAGCGCGTACCGATGCCGACCCCATCGAAGCGATGGTGGCCGATGCCTACGCGTTCTTCATGGTTCCGGAGTTCGCGATCCTCATCGACCTGGTCGTCGCCTCGGTCAAGAACCCCTCGCTGCGCCAGCACATCGAGGATCTGACCCGCGACGCGCGCATGGACGCGGAGTCGATGTGGATCGACACCCTGTGCGCGCGCGGTGTGGCGCGCCGCGATGCCAGCAAGATCGTCTGGCTGACCTTCAACATGGTGCGCGGCTTCTCGGTGCGAGCCGTCTGGCAGAACGACGAACGTGTCTTCCGCTCGATGATCGAGCAGTGGAAGACCATGACCCATGTCTACATCAAGAATCTGGGAGTTGAGCAGCTATGAGCCTTTGGATTGATCATCTCGGCGTCGAAATCCGCTACGTCGACACGCCGACCTACGGCCGCATCCGCATCGCCGAGGCCGGCCGCAAGGGCGCGCCGGTGATCCTGTTCCAGCATGGCATCGGCGGCCATCTGGAGGCCTACTGCAAGAATCTGGTACCGCTCGCCGACGAGTTCCACGTCATCGCCTTCGATTACGTCGGCCATGGCCTGTCCAGCCGCAAGGCCATGGAATACACGCCGCCGGTACTCGCCGAGCAGGTCCGCGAACTGATGGACGCACTCGGCATCGCCAAGGCCCATCTGTCCGGCGAATCGCTGGGCGGCTGGGTCTCCGGCTTCTTCGCCGTCAAGTATCCGGAGCGCGTCGAGCGCCTGATGCTCAACACCGGTGCCGGCATTCCGATCATCAGCGAGAAGGGTCGCGCCGACATGCTCGATCTGATGGAACGCTCGAAGAAGGCCGCCGGCCTGGCGCCGACCTACGACAGCGTCAAGCATCGCATCGAGTGGCTGATCCACCCTAGCAATCATCACCTGATCACCGACGAGCTGATCAAGCTGCGCCTGCATTTCTACACGATGCCGGAAGGCCGCGAGGTGACGCCGCTGGTCAACCGCATGCTGCCGCGCCATGACGAGTTCCTGATCCCGCTCGAACAGATCCGCGCCAAGACGATCTTCCTGTGGACGCGCGACAACCCGATCCACGATCTCGAATGCGCGCAGGGCGCGCATGCCCGCGTCAAGGATTCGATCCTCTACGTGATGAAGGCTGACGGCGCGCACTGGCCGCAGTACGAGGACCCGGCAGAGTTCAACCAGGTGACGCGCGATTTCTTCGCCGGCCGCCTCAACTGATCGCCACAGGACGATGACGATGTCGAATGCTTCCGATGCCAAGCTGAGCCGCGCCGCCGACCTGCTGCTGGGCGCCTATCAGGACGGCCCGATCGCGCCGGTGCGCGATGAACTGGTCGCCAATGGCGACGTCAACGCCGCTTACGCGGTCCAGGAGATCAATACCAAGCGCTGGCTCGCGCAAGGCCGCCGCCTGGCCGGCCGCAAGATCGGCCTGACCTCGGTGGCGGTACAGAAGCAACTCGGCGTCGACCAGCCGGACTTCGGCATGCTGTTCGCCGACATGGCGGTCTGCGACGGCGAACCGGTGGCCGCCGGCCGCGTGCTGCAGCCGAAATCGGAGGCGGAAATCGCCTTCGTGCTGGGCCGTGACCTCACCGGCGAACAGCCCACGGTCGCCGACCTGATGCGAGCGATCGACTACGCCGTTATTGCCATCGAGATCGTCGGCAGCCGCATCGCCAACTGGGACATCCGCCTGGTCGACACGGTCGCCGACAACGCGTCGAGCGGTCTTTTCGTGCTCGGCAACACGCCGTATCGACTCGACGGCCTGGACCTGCGCGACTGCGAAATGGTGATGACCCGCGCCAGCGACGGCGAGCGCGTGTCGGCCGGTCGCGGCGAAGCCTGCCTGGGCCACCCGCTCAATGCCGCGCTGTGGCTCGCACGCAAGATGATCGAGACCGGCAGGCCGCTGCAGGCGGGCGATATCATCCTGTCCGGCGCGCTCGGCCCGATGGTCGCCGCCCAGCCCGGCGAAACCTATGAAGCCCGCGTCAGCGGCCTGGGCTCGGTACGCGCCAGCTTCGCCGCCTAGGGCCTGTCATCAATTGACCGAATAGGAGATGCTTGGGGTCTGACTTTCTGACGGTTCTGCGATGACCCGCCGCTACGCGCTTCGAGACGATCAATGGACTCGCATAGAACGGCTGCTGCCTGGTCGAGCCGGCCATGTCGGGGTAACTGCCAAGGACAATCGACTGTTTGTCGAAGCGGTGCTGTATCGCTATCGGGCCGGGATTCCCTGGCGGGATCTGCCGGATCGATTCGGCGACTTCCGGGTGATCCACCTGCGCCATACGCGCTGGAGTCGATCCGGCGTCTGGCAGCGGGTGTTCGCGGCTTTGGCGGAGGATGCGGACAACGAGTACGCGATGATCGACAGCACCATCGTCCGGGCGCATCAACACAGCGCTGGGGCAAAAGGGGGGCGCCGCAAGCCATCGGACGGAGCCGGGGCGGGCTGAGCAGCAAGATCCACGCGGTGGTCGACGCGTTGGGCAACCCGATGGCGTTTCATCTGACGGCCGGTCAAGCCTCCGATCTGGAGGGCGCCGATGCCTTGTTACCCGAACTGTCGACCCAGGCCCTGATCGCCGATCGGGCCTATGACGCGCGAGAGCGCGTCATAGGCCCGATGCAGCGCATCGGCGCGCAGATCGTCATTCCCTCCCATCCAACCCGCAACGTGATTCGCGACTACGACCAGGCGATGTACAAGGCCCGGCATCTGATCGAGAACTTCTTCGCCAAGCTCAAGCAATACCGCGCCATCGCCACACGCTACGACAAGACCGCCCGCAACTTCCTCGGCGCCATCTACTGCGTCGCCTCGGTTATTCTGCTCAATTGATGACAGGCCCTAGGGGCGCACCCGGGGCCTGCCTTCGTCGCCGATTTATGGTATTTATCCATACGGTATAGATGTGCACCGTGGTGGGGTACGCGATGCACAGTGCCGAGGAAGGAAGGCACCGGCCCGCGACACCTTAAAAAGTGCGATACAGCACTGTCGCGGGAAGAAAAAAGCAGTGAAGGTTCGTACTGCCCCAGGCAGGCGCATCGATTAAACAACGCGAGGCCCGCGTCGCCACGGGGAGTGGTCAGGCGACACAGCAATCTTTCGCGCCATAAATAGAGAGAGGAGATGTCCATGAGTTCCAGAATTTCGGCCCTGCTCGGCTGCACGATGACGGCGGTTGCCGCAGCGATGTCGGCCACAGCGCTCGCCCAGGAAGCCCAGACCGATGCCGTCGTCGAGTCGGCGAAGGCCATTGCCGCCGCCGAAGGCGGCAACGATGGCCTGATCCAGGTCATCGGCCAGCCGGTCTACGTGTCGCCGATGGTGACGGCCGTCTTTGCCGACGGTAAGCGTCAGATCGAAGACGGCATGGGTGTCTCGCTGGCCGTCGGCCGCAAGATCACCAACCGCCTGACGCTCGAAGTGGCGAGCTACCTGACGCGCAACAAGGCCTCGCAGACGTCGAACCTCGACTACAACCCGGGCGACCAGCACACCACCGGTTATGGCCTGACGGCACTGGTGTGGCCGTTCAGCGGCAAGGCCGGCAACATTTACGGCCTGTTGGGCGGTAACTATGTCGAGGGCTCCGACGCTCCGCTCAGCCAGCGGGTGGGTCCGGCCAATAATCGCCGGACGGAAGGCACGTCGATCGACTACAAGGGCTGGTCGGTCGACGCGGGCGCCGGCCTGATGACGGGCATCGCCATCTTCGGCAAGCCTGCCGCGCTGCGCATGGAAGCGCGTTATCGCTTCGAGAAGTCCGATGATGTTCTTGGCGACATCGACGAAGGCAAGGACAAGTTCGGCGATCTCGTCCTGGCTCTGGGCGTGACCGTGCCGCTGTTCTGGAAGGCGCCGGCCCCGCCGCCGGCACCGGAACAGCCGGTCGAAGTCACCGCGCCGGTCGACGGCGGCGACCAGGGACAGACTGATTCGGACGGTGATGGCATGATCGACAGCATGGACAAGTGCCCCGATACGCCGACCGGTTCGCAGGTCGATATGGACGGTTGCCCGCAGGCGGCACCGCAGGGCTGATCGTCATCAGCATGTAAAGGAGTTCAGGGCGCGACGTGTCTGCCATGACAGCCCGCCACGAGCGGGTGTTGGATCTCGGGACGGTTTCTTCGTCGCTGCCTCTGCCTGACCGGTACACGCCGGTAGCCGCCTCCCGGCTACCGGCGTGGAACTGGACGACGGCTTCCGTCGCCGTCCATCTGCTGTTTGCCGTCTTGCTTAGCTGGCAATTCGCGGCGCGCGGCAAACCGCAGGTTCCGCAACGGATCCAGGCGGTCATGATCGTCAAGGCAGCTGCTCCGGCTGCCGCGCCCGCGCAGGTCGCGGAGCCGGCCCCGCAGCCGACTCCGGAACCGGTCAAACCCAAGCCGCTCGAACCCAGGCCGGCGCCCACCCCAAAGCCGGTAACCCCACCGAGCAAGCCGCAGGCCAAGCAGGAGTCGCAGGCCAAGGCCAGCCCACCGCCGGCGGAGAAAGTCGGCAACGAAGGCGAATCGGCGTTCTCACTGATCCTCGACGGCGTCCGCGGCAACTGGCTGCAGCCGGCCGGTCCGCGCATACCGTTCCTCTGCCGTTTCAAGATCGATTACCTGCCCGGCGGCATCATCAGCAACGTCAGCCAGGTACAGACCTGCGGCAGCCCCCAGCTCGACGATTCGGTGATGCGCGCCGTCTGGAAGACCCAGCCCCTGCCGCTGGACAACAACGCGCGCGGCCAGGCTGGCAGTATCGTTCTGGAATTCACGCCATAGGAAGCCCATCTTGAAGTCGATAGCCGCGGTCCTGCTGCTTCTGGCCTCGTCCCTGATGATCTGCGCGCGGGCTCAGGCAGCGCCGCCAGCCAAGGCCAGTTCGCCCTGCATCGCCCCCGCCGCGACCGAGGCAACGACGGCCGGCGGCAACCCGGGCGCCTTCCGCGACTGCCAGGACACGCCGGAGATGATCGCCGTGCGCGGCGGTGAATTCCGCATGGGGGACCTCTTCGGCAACGGCCGCGATTATGAGAAGCCGATCCGCAAGCTTCGCGTCGAGCCGTTCGCGATCGCCCGCTATGAAGTCACCGTCGCCGAGTGGCAGCGCTGTGTCAGCGCCGGAGCCTGCATGGCGGCCGGCAATGCCACGGCGGGCGGCCGCTATCCGGTGACCGGCGTGTCCTGGGAGCAGGCGCAGCAATACATCGACTGGCTGCGCCGCCACACCGGCAAGCCCTACCGTCTGCCCAGCGAGGTCGAGTGGGAATATGCGGCGCGCGCCGGCTCGGAAGCGCAGTACACCTGGGGCAACCTGGACACGGTCACCTGCCGGTACGCCAATGCCTTCGATGTTTCAGGGCAGGCGGCGCAACCCAACTGGACCTGGGCGATCGCCTGCGACGACGGACACGCCCAAGCGGCGCCGGTGGGCAGCTATCCGCCTAATGCCTGGGGTCTGCACGACATGCTGGGCAATGTCTGGGAATGGGTCGCCGATTGCTGGCACGCGAACTACATCGGCTCACCGCGGGACGCTTCGGCCTGGGTCGAGGCAGACTGCACGAAGCGGGTGAATCGCGGCGGCGGCTGGGGCAATCATCCGCGCAGCCTGCGTGTCTCCAACCGCGACGGCGACCGCAGCGATGCGCGCAGCGACGGCATGGGATTCCGTGTCGCGCGCTGAATCCGCGCATTTCACCGGCCGGGATTTGATTTCTCCGCGCAATAAAAAACGGCGCAGCCCCGAAGGGCTGCGCCGTTGATTCGAGACCTGCGAACGCTCAGCGCTTAGTCGCGCAGCGCGCCATTGGTCAGATTGCCCAGCCTGACCAGCACATTGTTGTTGATCGGCGCGAGCAGCTTGCCGAGATTCGGCAGCGGACCGGCGGCAGCAGTGCCGACCAGGCGGCCAACCAGCGGCTGCGTCAGATTGGTGACCGGCTTCAGCAGCGGCGTGGTGAGGCGATCCAGACCGGACAGCAGCGGCGTCAGGCCCACCGTGTCGCCGGCAAATGCGGGCGAGCTCAGACCCAGAGCGAGGACGGCCGCGGCAGCATACTTGTACATTTCTACTCTCCTTCGATTGAGCACATTGGAACCAAGGCCCTGAGTCCGTTTGCAGTCCGGATGCAGGTGCAAAGCACACGAATAATACGAAGCCATACTACCATGCGATCCCGGCTCGCATAGCCGAAAACGGCGCGACTTGCAGTCGGGATCACCACTACAGGCGCAGTTCCACCCTGAACAGCAGGTCGGCCCGGGTATCGTCCCGCGTCTGCCGATTGATGCCGGAGCTGGCCAGCGGCGCCGCTGCCGACACGCTCAGGCTCAGGTGCTTGCGCCAGTCCACGGTCAGCGCCGCGCCGGCGTCGGCAACCGACTGGCTGCGCCCGTTTCCGTCCAGGATGAAACCGGCCTCGCTGACGCGCGATACCCCGTACTCGGCGAACAGCTTGGGTGCGAGTTTCCATCCTGCCCATTCGGCCAGCGTCAGCTCCCACTGCAGGGCCGCCAGCGCGCCCTGGTCGCCGTAAGCGAAGCCCGGCAGGTAGGACTCGATCGCGCTGCGGCCGCCGAGCACCCACTGCTGCTGCTCCGGCAGGGTGTCGCCCGACCATTGCCCGGAGACGCGCAACTGCACCGTCTGGCGATCGGCGACCGGCACCTGCGCGCGCAAATCCGGACGCAGCAGCAGATAGCCCAGATCGGCGAAAACCTCGGGATCATCGCTGCGATCGTCACCGAGCCCCTTGCGCAGGGCCAGCGACAGATCGAAGTCCCAGGCGCGCTCGAACAGCAGCACGCTGCATCGATAGCCGGTCGAAACCTCCACGGAGGTGTAGGTCTGCCGCTGCACCGCAAGATCGAGGGGATCCAGCTTCAGGCGCTTCCAGACGTAATCGACCTTGCCGCCCAGAGTCCAGCGATGCGAGAGCGAGGCCGACAGCAGGTTCTGCCAGCTGGCTTCGGCCTGCCGGATGTTACCCTTGAATTCGTAGTCGATCGTGCTGTCGTCGAGCTCGGGCTTCTGCGAGTAGTCGATGTAGCTCGCCGTCAGGCCGAACAGGCCGAGCCGGCCGACATGACTCCACGCCACCGAGGCATCGGCGTATTCGGCATCGGCACTGCCGTCGTCGAGCTCCGGAAACGCGTAGCGGCCGCCGACCGCCACGGTGTCGCCGCTGCCGAAGTTCTGCTTCAGCAGGAGGTCAGCGAAATACCGGCCCAGGAATCGGTTGCCCGGATTGCCGAAGCCGCCGGCCAGCGA
>CBINNP010000047.1:0-17395 GCA_966252075.1 uncultured Solimonas sp. | reverse complement strand
GATCCAGGCAATTCGTCTGGGCGGCGCCGGTCTTCTGACCGGTGTCGCCCGCGCCCAGCACGAAGGCCACACGACGAGTCCGCCGACGGCCGTTCCAGCCACGCCGCCTGCGCCGCCGCCCTGGGCGCTCAAGCGCCATCCGCAGGGCTATGTGCCGGTGCGCACGCTCAACGGCTGGACCTTGCCCTACGAGACGAAAGACGGCGTGAAGGTCTTCCATCTCGTCGCCGAGGAAGTCGAGCACGAGTTCGCGCCGGGCTGCCGCGCGAAATGCTGGGGCTACAACGGCACGACGCCGGGGCCGACGATCGAAGCGGTCGAAGGCGATCGCGTGCGCATCTACGTCACTAACCGTCTGGGCGAACACACCAGCGTGCACTGGCACGGCATCGATCTGCCCAACGGTTTCGACGGTGTCGGCGGCCTCAACCAGCCGCACATCAAACCCGGCGAGACCTACGTCTACGAATTCACGCTCAAGCAGCACGGCACGCACATGTATCACCCGCACGCCGACGAGATGGTGCAGATGGCGTTCGGCATGATGGGCCTGTTCATCATCCACCCGCGCGACGGCGAGGAAGTGCCGATCGACCGCGACTACACCTTCCTGCTGCACAACTGGGCGCTGCATCCGGGCACCTACCGCCCCGATCCGTCGATCATGCAGGACTTCGACCTGTGGACCTTCAACAGTAAGGTCTTTCCGGCGATCGAGCCTCTGGTCGTCGGCCTGGGCGAGCGCGTGCGTATCCGCATCGGGAATCTGTCGATGTGGAATCACCCGATCCACTTGCACAGCAATCCGTTCTGGGTGACGGGCAGTGACGGCGGACGCTGGCCGCAGTCGCAGTGGCGGCGCGAGGCCACCGAGATCATCGGCGTCGGCCAGATGCGCGACTACGAGTTTGTGCCGACCGAGCCCGGCGACTGGGCGTTCCACTGCCACATGGCGCATCACGTGATGAACGCGATGGGGCACGGCATTCCCAATCCGACCGGCGTCGACCAATCCGGCGTCGAAGCGGAGATCCGCAAGATGCTGCCCGGCTACATGGCGATGGGCAAGGACGGCATGGCCGAGCACGCCGGTCACGTTGCGATGGGCCTGCGCGGTCCCGACAACACGCTACCGATGATGACCGGCGAAGGGCCGTTCGGACCGGTCGAGATGGGCGGCATGTTCACGGTGGTGAAAGTGCGCGAGGGGCTCGCACCCGGCGACTACCGCGATCCCGGCTGGTACCGGCATCCGAAGAATCAGGTCGCCTGGCGGATCAGCAGCGATCCGGGATTCGGCAACCCGGTCCGCCGCCAACCCTACGGTCCGCCGCAGCTGTCGGCGGCGGGCTCGCCGAGCCCCATGCCGGACATGCCGGGCATGGATCACTCGAGGCACGGCGGCTGATGCACCGGAGAAGGGACGATGAAAGTGCTGAAACTGTTACTCGTGTTGCTCGGGGTCCTGGGCGCGGTCGGCTTCATCTACATGGGCGTCTATCCGATCGGCGCCGACGTACCGCACACGAAGCCGGTGTACTGGCTGCTGGAGACGGTACGCGAGCGCTCCATCGCCGCCCGCATCGGCGGCATCGAGGTGCCGCCTCTGGACGATTCGCAACTGCTGCTCGCGGGCGGGGCCGACTACAACGACATGTGCGCCGGCTGCCATCTCAAGCCGGGCAAGACCGAGTCGGACCTGAGCATTGGCCTGTACCCGAAGCCGCCCAATCTCGCCCAGCCGGAACAAGAACACGGCGACGGTCACGCGCACGGCGATCCGAAGCTCAGCGCCGCGCGCCAGTTCTGGATCATCAAGCACGGCATCAAGGCCTCCGGAATGCCGGACTGGGGACCGACGCACGACGACGCGCGCATCTGGGCGATGGTCGCCTTCCTGCAGAAGCTGCCGACGCTGACGCCGGCGCAGTACCAGATCCTCACGGCGCGGGGCGGCGGCATGGGCCACGACGGACACGGCGCGAGCACCGGGAACGAGCACGATGACTGAGCGCTACATTCCGGCCTTGTCGTACCGCTGGCTGACGCCGCTCTACGATCCCGTGGTCGCATGGACCACGCGCGAGCGTACGTTCAAGTCGGCACTGCTGCAGCAGGCGAACCTGCAGCCCGGCGGGCGGGTGCTGGACCTGGCCTGCGGCACCGGCACGCTGACGATTGCGGCGCAGCAGGCGCAGCCCGGTGCCGAGATCCGTGGACTCGACGGTGATGCGGCCATCCTCGCACGTGCGCGCGCCAAGGCGCGAAGCGCGGGTGCGGGCTTGCACTTCGACGAAGCGATGTCCGACCGCATGCCGTATGCCGACGCGAGCTTCGACGTCGTGCTGTCGAGCCTGTTCTTCCACCATCTTGGTCGGGATGCCAAGCGGGCGACGCTGCGCGAGGTTCACCGCGTGCTCAAGCCCGGCGGCTGGCTGCACGCGGCCGACTGGGGCAAGGCGGCGAATCCGCTGATGCGCGCCGCGTTCATCCTCGTGCAACTGCTCGACGGCTTCGAGACCACGGACGACAACGTCGCCGGCCGCCTGCCGGCGTTCATGGCCGACTGCGGCTTTGTCGAGGCCGCGGAGACGCGTCGCTTCGCCACCCCACTGGGTACGATCGCGCTGTACCGCGCACGCAAGCCGGGGCAGGAGCCATGAGTCTGCGCCGCACCAGCCCCGACGAGCTCAAAGGGCGCCTCGACGCTGCCGAGCCCGTGCTCGTGCTCGATGTGCGGCGTCCGGAAGCGTTCCGTCGCCATCCGTCGGGAATCGCCGGTGCGATTCCGCTGCTGCTCGACGTCCCGGAACCGCAGATTCCGGATGTGCCAAGGGAAACGCCAGTCGTCGCCTATTGCCTGTGCTCGGGACAGGCGTCGAGCACGCGCGCGGCGCGTTGGCTCGAAGCTGCGGGCTACACCGACGTCGCCGTGCTGACCGGCGGGCTGCCGGCTTGGGAAGCGGCCGGCTTTCGGTGCGCACCGATTCATCCCGATGACGCCCGCCGGATCGCCACGTGGATCACGCCGCCGCGCCAAGCCAGCGGCGCAACGGGCGGCAGCCTGATTGCCGAAAGTGCGTTCCTCGCCGGAGAGCAGCTGCCGGCGCGACGCGACATGGCGGTGCTGTTCGTCGACATGGTCGATTCGACACAGTTGCTGTTCATGCACAGCCCGGAGGAAATGCTGGGCCTGGTCCAAGCCTTCATGGAAATCGTCGTCGATGTCGCCGTGCGGCACTGCGGCGACGTGCACGACTTCGAGGGCGACGGCGCGATGCTGTACTTCGCCGGCGTCGGCGAGGCGCTGCCGGCAGCGTTCAATCTGCGCACGGCGCTGAACGCACGGCGGCGCGACCTGCCGGAATTGCCGCAGGCGCGCTTCGCGCTCGATGCCGGGCCGCTGGTGATCGGCCACGTCGGCGCCGTCGAGCGCCGCGGGCTGTCGTTCATCGGTCCGAGCGTCAACGCCGCGGCACGCATTCTCAAGCTGGCGCCGCCGGGCGGCATCGTCGCGACCCAGCGCATCCTCAGCGAGGCCTGGTACACCGATCCGGATCTTGCCGCCCGGTTCGTCGCGCTGCCGGAGCAACAGCTGCTGAAGGGTTGGCAAGAGCCCGTCTCCGTCTACGTGGCGGCGGACAGCAGCTCTGCTGCCGACGTGTGTCAGGACTGCAGGAGTTGATTCATGCGTACCATCGTTTCCACCGCATTCGGTCTGATCGTTCTGCTGGCCGCCGCGTGTTCGAGGTCGACACCCGAGGGCGCGCCGGTCATCACCGTCTACAAGAGCCCGACCTGCAACTGCTGTTCCGTCTGGGTCGAACACCTGAAGGCGAACGGGTTTGCGACGCGGGTCGAGGCGCAGCGCGATCTGGCGCCCGTCCGAGCGCGGCTGGGCGTGCCCGCCGAGCTCGGTTCCTGCCACACGGCCGTCGTCGACGGTTATCTGGTCGAAGGCCACGTGCCGGCCGAGGACATCCGGCGCCTGCTCGCGGACAAGCCGAAGGCCAAGGGGATCGCCGTGCCCGGCATGCCGATCGGTTCGCCCGGCATGGAGGTCGGCGCACGTCGCGATCCCTACGAGGTGCTGCTGTTCGACGAGACGGGACACACGCAGGTGTTCGCGCGCCATGGTGACTGGCCCGCGGCGGAGGACGCGCATGCGCACTGACGCCGGCCATCTGGTTCGACCCACCGGTCTACCGGGTATAGGTCGCGGGCAACGTGTACCTCATCTCGGCAAAGTCCGATGAATGCAGAAACTGCCCACCACAGCACGTTCTCACCCACATCCGGTCGCTTCGTGCGCTACGGTTAGAACTCAAAACATCCGCAGCCGGTGCGCCAGCCCGCTGGCCACGAAGGACTGCGCGATTCTCAAAGAGCTGTCCGATCCGCGGGCATGCCCGTCACGGGTGGAAGCCGCAGCCGCAGTCCACGACCGAGGCGGGCGCGGAAATTGGGGTCTTCGGCCACGAAAGCTTTGCGTTGAGAAATCGCCTTACTTGACGGCTACCCCGATTCTCAAAGAGCTGGCCGATCCCCGATTACGCCAAGCGCCGGGAGAAGCTGCACCCGCCGTCCACAATCGAGTCCGGCACGTGCGCGCCGCGAAGAGGGGCGTGTCGCAGCAAGGAGTGCGTTAGCTTTTCGCGTGTGCGTCTGCCAAGAGCAGGGCGAGATGCATAAACCAAGTAGCCATCCATGATTCCGCTCAAGTTGGTGCTACTACCCATACAGCGAGCGCAACAAATTCCGCCTAGTTATCGATTAGCCCAACAAGGGATAGGATAGGAGTGCCCCAAGGGGGATCGCGGCATAGCGGAGCAAGGGGGAGCGATCGGGCACCGCGACCGCCAACTCTTCACGCCAAAGCGGCGCGTCGTCGGCGGGTGTCGTCGTCGCCACCAACCCGATGTCGTAGCGGCCGTTCTTCACGCCCTCAATGAGGTCCGGCGACGACGTGACTTCCTCCATCGAGACAGGCGTCTCGGGCTCTTTCGCGCGATGTAGCGCGAGCAGTGCCGCTAACCGGGACGAGGGGACGCCGGACGATATGCCGAGCTTGAGCACCGAGGATGGGGGTGAGCCGCGCATGGCTGTCCTCAGTTATGGCCGGGGAAACAAGGCTCGCAGCATAGCAAGAGTTAAATTTAACGTGGTTTAAGTCAGAGCAATATTCGACGCTTTTGCTGATGCAGAAGCGTACTGTCCAACGAGGCCGACCGGCTGGCACGACCACTTATGAGCCTGAACCAGCATCGGCGTTCGGAAAGGCAGTGCGCGCTGCTCGACTGGAGCAAGGGATAGCGCAGGAGGAGCTTGCGTCCTTGGCTGAGATCGAGCGTTCCCACATGGGCAAGATCGAGCGGGGTGAGCACATGCCGACGCTTGCCCTGATCCTTAAGATCGCCATAGCGTTGAAGATCAGCGCCGCTGACCTGATGGTGGCTACGGAAAGCAATCTGCGCGCGGCTTCGAAGCTGAGAACGTAGCGCCGTACCAGTGTCCTCCTCAGTAGTTCAGCTGGACAGGCAGCCGGGCGATGAGCCGTTCCAATGCAGCTGTAGGCTCGTCGCTGTCCAGCCTGAGTAGGTAGGTCGTCAGCATCGCCGAATCCATCGCTAACGGCCGCATCACAACGTCGGGATGGCGGGAAAGTCCGATTCTGGGCGCGGTGGTGAAGCCAACGCCGTAGCCGGCCCCGACCAAGGTGAGCATCATTTCCAGAGAAGTCACCCGCTCGACGACGTTGGGCTCTCGCTTCAGTGGTCGGAGCAATTGGGTCAACGCCCTGCAGTAGCCTTCGCAAATGTGCTGGTTGCATAGGATAAGCGGGTAACTGACCAACTCATCGAGCGGAACTTCCTTGTGGACCAAGAGGGGATGGCGCGCGGGAACGGCAACCACGAGCGGGTCGCGCCAGATCGGTTCGGCGACGATGCCGTCTCCGACTTCCGCCGTGTGTGCGAATCCGATCTTGAAGTCACCGGATCGCAGTCCGCGCAGTTGCTCCACCAGTGGCACTTCGGAGAGCCGTATCTCGATTTCTGGCTCCTCCTCGCGACAACGCGCCAGGAACGCCGACAGTCGCGGGTCCACAGCACCATCGGAGACCGCAATACGCAGACTACCTCGAAAGCCTGCCGAAACAGCCTTGGCGTTCTCGCATGCCTGCTCCAGCATCGTGAATACCCTGCGGACGTCCTGCAGGAACACGGCCCCCGCCTGGGTTAGTTGGGTTCCTCGCCGGTCACGGGTGAACAGCAGGACGCCGAGCTCGTCTTCCAGTTCTTTGATGATGCGAGAAAGCGGTGACTGTTCGATGTGCAGACGGTCGGCCGCGCGCGTGAAATGCAGTTCTTCAGCCAGGACTATGAAGCAGCGCAGATGTCGAAGCTCCATAGATCACTCTCCTTGTGATTCATGTGCTTCGACGCCAACGAAGATGGGACTGCAACCCATGGGGCCTGCTCCCCTTAGGTCAATGAGCCAACGCCAATGGCCGGGCTAGAAATCCAGTTGGCTTGATCTTCGATGGCACTCTTGGCAATGCGAAGCGAGGACCTTCCCGAGATGCTTTCGAACGCGCGGATCTTCATAGATCGGGGAAGCCCAATCTTTAGGTCGGCATCGGGTCACCCATGTGGATTGAGGGTGCCGAGGATGGACACAGCGGCAATGATCAGAACAGCGAGTGTTGCCTCGATGGTTACGGTGAGGCGAAGTGTCTGCAGCGAGCGCGAACCACCGCCAGCGAGAACTTCACCTTCCAATCTGGGTACCACGCGCCAGCGATGAAGTGCGGCCAGTCCCAACATGGCGGCGAACAACGCCAGCTTGACCAGCAGCAGCTTGCCATGAACGCTGTGGAACAAGGGCAACACGGACCAACCCGTGAGGTCGCCGTAGTGCAGGACGCCGGTGACCACAAGGATGCCGACGAAGACGGTGCCGGGACCTGAGAAGTCCTGCAGCGTCTGGTGGAGCACTTGCAGGGGGGCGCTCCTGGCGGATGCGCTGCGACGCGAGAGGATAATCAGGAAGGCCGCGATGGCGCCGATCCAGCCGCCAGCCGCAAGCAGGTGGGCGATGCCCGCGGCCAGTCGCAGCACGCCGGACGCGCCTTCTCCCGCAGCCGCGTGACCGTTCCACGCCAGTGTGAGTAGCGCACATCCGGCAAGCGCGGACACCAGAGGCGAGAAGAAGGAGCGCTCTTCGCGACGCGACTGCCAACCAAGAAAGGCTATCAGCACGACCAGCAATGCGGTCCGTGCCAGTGCGGCTCGGCCAGCGGCGGTCTCGAACAGGTACCAGCCAAGCGATGCGCGGTCGAGTTCGGTGACCGGCATCCCCATGATCTCCGTCGTCTTGAAGACGACGTCGATACCGGTCAGCGCCACACCGAACACGGCGCTGACCAGAAGTGCCCCGGAGAGCGCGGACCTAGTCAGGGGCAACCACGGGTCTCCGCCAGGCACCGATCGGCGCAGGCCATACCACGAGAACAGCGGAAGGCCGAACAGCAGCATGAGGTCCAGGTACTGGACGAACCGCAGTGCATAGGCGGGCACGCTCGACAAGTCGGCGGTGCCTCAGCCGACGGTAAAGCTGAAGTCCCCCGTCATCGGGTGATTATCCGGCCCGACGGCGCGGTACTGCACGCGATAAGTACCGGCTTCCAGCGGATGATGCAGCTTGGCGCGCAACGTCTTGCCGATGACCTCGATCTCCAGATGCTCGATCGGCATGGTCGAGTTGCCGTGGATCATTGCCAGCTCCAGGCGTGAAGCACGCGGCACGAGCGTCTCGTTGAACATGAGGTCGATCTGCTGAGGAGACGCCACGACCGCATTGGCCGCCGGCGTGGACTGAACCAATGTGGCGTGCGCATAGGCGAACGAGGCCGACAGGAGGCTGACCGCGAGGCCGATGCCGAGTGTAAAAGAGCGAATGGCGCGAGTGCTGATGTTGCTCATAGTTGTTCTCCGTTATGGGTTACCTAGAATCAATACGCGAAAACTTCTCGTCGCATCGACTGTGGAGGCTTAGCGGATACCGGCCGAGCATGGTGCCCGACGGCACCGACGCCGAATTGCCGCTGTACTGGCTCGCAGAGCCGAGCCGCTTATGCCGTGCCTCCGCGGGCTGCTTACTGCGATCCGGGGTACGACTGGTACACGCTAGTGCTTCCATCGGCCTGTACCAGCAGCACGTCGTAGGCCATCACGCGGTTGCCGTAGACCGGTCCGTCCATACCCGGCGATCCCAAAGGCATGCCGGGCACGGCCAGGCCAACCGCCTTCGGCTTCTCCCTGAGCAGACGCTGGATGTCGGCTGCCGGCACATGACCCTCGATCACGTAGCCATTGATCTTGGCCGTATGACAGGAGCCCAGCTTTGCTGGGATGCCGAGGCGCGCGCGCGCGCCGGTGTTTCCTGTGTTGAAGACGCGCACAGTGATGCCCGCTTCCTTCAGGTGATCCACCCACACCTTGCAGCAGCCGCAGTTGGGATCTTTCCAGACGTCGGCGACCAGCTCGGAGGCTGCCGCCATACCTGTGACAGCCATGGCCAGCAGAACCACGACTGCTGACAAGTGACGGTGCTTTGTGCTTGAACTTTTCATGTTCGACGACTTTGCTACGGATCTCGGATTCGGTGACCACATGCTTTGGATATGCGGAATCATCGCCATGATCCTGCTCGGAGCATGCAGAGCCGCCACTGTCAGACAGGTGACCCGTTCATTACATTCCCGTCATGAAAATGACGCCGTTTTTTGGGTCGGTCTGAGCGTGTGCAGATGAGCGTCGCTGGCGCCGTGAAGTGGGCTCGATCTGGTGGTCACCTCCCGTTATCAGGGGGCGGGTATAGACTCGCTCCGAGTTCTCACGG
Source organism: uncultured Solimonas sp. (assembly GCA_966252075.1). Lineage (GTDB taxonomy): Bacteria > Pseudomonadota > Gammaproteobacteria > Nevskiales > Nevskiaceae > Solimonas. Next base: position 8,494 of record CBINNP010000047.1, on the reverse strand, counting down.
AGATCGTCATGTCCACTTCGCACGGAAAGCACGAGAACGCCCAGCCGCAACATCAGGGCCACTATGGCCGTTTGCTGTTGATGATGGCGCTCTCCTTCTTGGCCATGTACGCCTTGATGTATTCCATGGTCGATCAGTGGGCCAATGTCTACAACAACATCAATCAGTTCTACATGGCAGGCCTGATGGCCTCTCCCATGCTGCTCATTGAGTTGTGGCTCATGTCCGGAATGTACCCGGATCGTCGGCGAAACCTGATCCTTGCCGGCGCGGCGGTGGTATTCATGCTGTTCTGTTGGTGGGGCATTCGCAGCCAGGCTGCCGTCACAGACCGGCAGTTCATACGCTCCATGATTCCGCATCACGCGGGAGCGATCCTGATGTGTGAGGAAAACCGCCTCAAGGATCCCGAACTGGCCAAGCTATGCCAGGACATCATTGCCTCCCAAACGCAGGAGATCGCTCAAATGAAGCAGTTGCTCTCAGAGCGTTCCCGTTAACGCTGCTTCGCCTTCATCTTCGCCTTGGCGCCAGCCATGCTCCTTCCAAGGTTGGCGTCTATGGAGCAAAAATACCCCGCTCCCGTCGATCGGTGGAGCGGGGTATCTGACGTCTAACCGTCTGGCTGTTATTTCGCTGCCGCCTCAGCTTCATGGAGCTTTGCAAGCGCCTCGTACTCTGCGGCGGTCTCTTCCTGGAGCTTGGTCAGCCGGTCACAGTGCCGTGCCATCGACTGCCCCGTGGCAGCTCCAGACTTGAACTTCTGGTGGTCGTGCCGATAGGTGTTGCGCATCGCCTTGTGCTTCTCGGCTTCAGCCAGCGCGTCGCCGGCCAGCGTGCGGTAGTACGCGGCGATGGCCAGATGATTCTCCGGCTTGTCCGCCATATCGTTGAGCAGCTTCACGATCGGTTCTTCGGTGGGCTGCTGCGCGTAGACCGGAACGGCTACTGCGAACATCGCACACAACAAAATGACCCACGACGCTTTGATGGATTTCATGACAATCTCCTGGTGGCTGAGGGGAGGAACGCCCGATATCAGCCTAGGAAGGGCCTGCTTTCAGCTGAATGACCCAGTCATTACATTTGCGTAATCACCTTGTCACTTCTTGAACGCGAACAGAGTGGCATCCGAAGTGGCACTTTCTTCCGGTAGGACCTTCCTCCAGTGCCGGCGTCGTATTACGAGGAGATTGCGGCATCGTAATGTCGGGGTCATGCCATCGACAGCTTGCCGCACGTACGGTGGACGAACGAACCGACCACGCACGCGGGTCGGTTTCTTCGTGAGCGCGTTGCGCTCATCGGTTCCCGAGGGGAACCGCCGCCTACTTATCGGAGGTTGTCATGAAGCAGCACTATCGTCGGCCGTCACTTGTCATGGTCTGCATCCTGGGTGTCGCGCTCGCTGGCGCGGCACTGGCTGATGATGACATGCACAAGAAGGATGCCATGCCAGGCGCCATGGGGCAGCAGCCCGCCAGCACCCCGGCGGCACCTCACGCTCCAGCGGCGCACCCTACCGGTCCGAAGTCCCCTGCTTCTCAGAATGCGCCCGCAACGCCCGATGCCATGGCCACGCACATGGGGGAGATGGCAGCCATGATGCGCGAACGGGGGCAAGCCATGGAGGCCATGGGCCGACAGATGCAGGAAGGCAGCATGCAGATGCATCAGCAGGCCATGGCGATGAAGGCTGGCGATGCCTCCGCGCATAAGGACATGGACATGCCCGCCACGATGCAGCACATGCAGCAGATGAAGGAGGACATGAAGCACTGCGAGATGCAGATGCAGAAGGTCGACGCCACCATGCAGAAGATGGATTCGAGCATGGGCGGGGGCATGGCCAAGAAGAAGATGGGCCATATGTAGTGGAGGCCGCCGCGGTGCTGACGGAAGGCTTCGTGGGGTGGAAGCGAGTCGCCGCCCTGGCCACGCTGGCGATGCTGCTGGCTCATGGAGCGGCCGGCGCTCAGTCGGCTGCTGATCCACACGCAGCCCATCCGCCAGACAAGACCGGCGGCACGACGGCTGCGCAGCCGGACGCTGCCGGCACGTCATCGGCCCGGGACAGCGGCTCGATGGCTGGTATGCCGATGGGCACCACGCCGCCGGCTGGCGCGCCGATGGGCGATGACGATCACGCCGCGCATCATCCGGACAAGGCCGGAAGCATGGCGGTACCGCAGCCGGCGCCAGCCGATGGCATGCCGGCGCAAAGCAGCAGCTCGATGAACGGCATGCCGATGAGCGCCACACCGCCAGCTGACGCATCGGCGGGCGATGACGATCACGCCGCGCATCACCCGGACGCGACTGCCAGCATGCCGGCTTCGAGTGGTGCATCGATGGCCGGTTCCATGGGCGGCATGATGGACGACATGATGCGCGGCTGCCGCGGAGACGAGTGCGGTCGGGATCGGCGCCTCAACAAGCTGCTGTATCCGCAGCTGATGGCGCTGCCGGATCTACCGCCGGAGCGGCGCGCGAGCGTTGAGCAGCTCGCCCACCACCGGATGCACGAAGGGATCCAGCTATTGGCGTCCCTGTCGTCGGAGGCGTCGCACGCGGTCCAGCGCAACGACTACGGCGGCCTGCAGGAAGCATCCGACCGCATGCGCGTGGCCTGGGGCGAATTCGACAGCGGCTTGTCGGCCTACCGCGCACTGGCCGAAGGACAGGCGCCGCGGGGGATCGCGCTGGCGTGGTTCCGGCGCGAGATGAACCTGACCGATCCCCTGACCACGGCCCCGGCGCACGGCGTCTTCGGCCTGTCGGGCTTCCACTACTTCACGATGGCGTTGCTGCTGGCCTTTGCGCTGCTGGCCGCCTGGATGTACGTGGCGCGAACCCGACGCACGAATGCGGTCCTCGCCACGTTGCGCACCGGGGCACCGGTGCCTCCGGCCCCCGCCGCTGCGCCTCGTTCCGGTGTGGCGCCGGCCCCCGCGGCGCCCGTGTCTCCGGGCGTGCCGGCCGAGGGCGAGCCGCAGGCACGCGCACCCGTGTCCACCATGGGCGGCTGGGTGGGCAAGCTGCGGGTCGCACGCGTCTTCCAGGAGACGCCCAAGGTCAAGACGTTTCGGCTGGCGCCAGTGGAGGGCGTGGGTGCGCTGCCGTTCGAGTTCGAGCCCGGCCAGTTCCTCACGCTTTCGGTGCATTCAGGCGGGAACCAGGTCAAGCGCTCGTATTCGATCGCTTCATCGCCATGCTGCCACGGCTGGTGCGACCTGACGGTCAAGCACGAAAGCGGCGGCATCGTCTCGGGTTACCTGCACGAGCAGGTGAAGGAAGGCGATCTCCTCGATGCGTCCGGCCCCTACGGCCGCTTCACCTTCCGCGGCGTCGAGTCCGACAGTGTCGTGTTCCTGGGCGGCGGCGTCGGCATCACGCCGCTGATGAGTTCCATCCGCTACCTGACCGACCAGAGCTGGAACGGCCGGATCGACCTGGTCTACGCCTGCAAGGACCTGGAAAGCGTGATCTTCCGCGACGAGCTGAACCAACTCGCCCGCCGGCATCCGAACCTGCATGTGTCCATCGTGCTGAGCGACGAGTCATCGGCGGCATGGACCGGCCCGCGTGGGTTCATCACCGCCGAACTGCTGGGGCAGATTCCGCAGATCCGTTCGCGCCGCATCCACTTGTGCGGTCCGCCGGTGATGATGGACGCGGTGCGCAACGAACTGGGCAAGCTGGGCATCGACCTGGCGTCGGTTCATTCCGAGCTGTTCCTGAGCCCCTCCAGGACAGTGCCTCCCGGCCCGGAGGTGTCGGCGGGCGACACGGCGACGGCCGTCACCTGCAGCTTCGAGCGGTCCGGAAAAAAGGCGCCGCTGGCGGCCGGCCAGACCGTTCTCGAGGCCGCCGAAGAGGTCGGCGTTCCGATCGAATATGCCTGCCGGCAGGGTTACTGCGGCCTCTGCAAGATCAAGCTGCTGTCGGGCGAGGTCACCATGGACGTGGACGACAGTCTGACGCCACTCGATCGTTCCTCGGGCGTGATCCTGGCCTGCCAGGCGAAAGCGTCGGCCGATATCTCGGTGGATGCGTAGATGCGCAACCAGGATCGCATCATCGCGACGATCATCTTCTCGATGCTGGTGGTCCTGTGGCTGGGTTTCCTGGTGCACCGCTCTTCCTTCTTCGCCGGAAGCCTCCTGGGTGGCGTGTTCGGCGTCGTAGGCGCGGCGTTCATGCTCGTCCCGCTCACCTACACCGTAATCAAGCGCAGCGCTACGCTGCGCCGCGCATTCACCAGGAAGCATGGCTTCGGCGCATTGCTGCAGGCGCACGTCTATTTCGGCTTGGTAGGCGCGCTGTTGGCCATCCTCCATAGCGGGCACAAGTTCCAGAGTGCGCTCGGCGTCGCGCTGACGGCATCGATGCTGCTGAGCGTGCTCACTGGGTTCATCGGCCAGCATTACCTGCGCTACGTCGCGGAGAACATCCGCGAGAAGAAGGCGCAGATCGACGGGCTGTGGCGCCTTCTGGATGGGCAGTACTGGGCCTACGCGCAAGGACCAACAGCGGGCGTTGCCGGTACGCCCAAGGCCAGCGCCGAACTGCTGCCACTGGCATCCGCCGCCGCCGATCTGCAGTACTCGATCCAGTTCCAGGAGCGGGTGCGCAGGCTGTTCAACGCCTGGCTGTCGGCACACATCGCGTTCTCGATCATCTTCTATCTTCTGCTGGCGTTGCATATCTGGGCTGGCATCTACTTCGGGTTGCGCTGGTTCAGATGAGTCGAAAGGGAAAGATCCTCGCCGCGCTGCTCGCGGTCCTGGCGCCGGTGTCGGCAGTCGCACTGTGGACATACCTTCCGCAAATGCAGCGCGCCGCGACGTGGCAGAACATGGCCTCTCCGGGCCCCCTGTCCAGCGCACATGCGTTTCTCAAAGAGGACTGTGCGGCGTGCCACACGCCGGTGAAGGGCGTGGAGGACGCGACTTGCGTGGCCTGCCATGCAAACGAGACCGTCCTGGTCCAGCGACAACCGACGGCATTCCATGCCGACATCGCCGGCTCGAACAACTGCGTGGCCTGCCACAAGGAACACGACGCCGGCCGCAGCCTGCGTGGTATGGACCATGCGGCTTTGACCGACATCATCGTGCGATGGCTCGATCGGGCCCCGGAGGGTCATGAGGGGGCGGTGCTGCTCGCGCACCTCAAGGCACACCGGCCCGAGGCGCTGCCGGGCAACCTCTCGCTTGCCAACGGCATGACTTACAAGGAGACGCTGCTGGACTGTGCGAGCTGCCACAAGACCACCGACCCGCACGTCCAGGTCTTCGGAAACGACTGCGCGACATGCCACGGCACGACCACATGGTCGATTGCCGAGTACCGGCATCCACCGCCGAGTTCCACCGAGTGCGGCCAGTGCCACCTCGCGCCGCTCAGCCACTACAAGGAGCACTTCGGAATGATGTCCAAGCCGATAGCGGGTGTCAGGAATGCGGAACCTGAGCAGTGCTATCTCTGCCACCAGACCACTTCATGGAACGACATCCGGGGTGTGGGGATCTATGATCACCATTGACCGGATATGCCGATGAGCGCTGATTTGCCACATGTGGCGATCGGGATCGCGGTCGCGGGATTCGAGTTGTTCGGCGTCGGGGTCATCACCCTGGGCAGCGTGTTGGCTTGCGGCCGATTCGCCTTCATCCACAAGGGGTTCGAACTGAAGGCGCGATATCACTCCCTGCGGCAGGAGCTCGGCGGCGCGATCGTACTGGGCCTGGAATTTCTCGTGGCCGCCGACATCATCCGAACCGTTACGATCGATCCCTCGCTGCAGGGCGTCGCGATCCTTGCGCTGATCGTGCTGATCCGAACCTTTTTGAGCGTCGCACTTCAAATCGAGATCGAGAGAGGATGGTCGTGGCGGCGCAATCGACCCTCCCCGCCCGACCACCCGAGTACCTGCAACTGAGTGGTCGGGCCGGTCAGTTCAAGAACGGCTTCGTCCGACGACCGCACTGGCCGAGAACCTGGTCGCTTGACCCTGACGATCAACGAGGCCTGAACGAGGCCGCCAGGCGGTGCTTCACGGAGCGATCCAAACCGCCTGGTAGCCGGACTTGGTCAGTGTGGCCTCGACGATCTCACGGGGCTGGTCGGAGACGACCTGCACCCGTCGGGCAGGAACATCGGCGTGAACCCGCGCAGCCGGGTCGACGGACTGGATGGCGCGCGTGACGCCTCGGACGCAGCCGCCGCAAGTCATGTTCTGGATGTGGAACGTCTGCATGGGACAACTCCTGTTGGTTTGCGTACGGCTATCATGGACCTTGCCATCGTTGGAAGGTCAAGGGTTCACAGGCCGGCCGCGCAAGCGTTGACCTTCCCACCGTGGTAAGCCACAGACTCGGCCATCGACCCCATCGTACGGCGAGATGAACATGGATTCCCCTTCACAAGACGCCTCCCTCCGACTGGAGGCGGTGCGCCTACCCATCGCGGGAATGCGCGGCACTTCCTGCGCCGGCCGGATCGAGCAGGCACTGAGGGCCGTCCCCGGCGTTCACGGTGCGAGCGTCGATCCCGCATCCGGATGGGCCGACGTGCAGACCGTGGCACCGGCCGACCACCGGACACTGGCCCGGGCCATCGAGAGGGCGGGCTATGCGGTTCCGATCATCAAGACCGAACTCGCCATCGAGGGCATGACCTGCGCGTCCTGCGTCGGACGTGTGGAGCGCGCACTGCGTACCGTCCCCGGCGTGACGGCGGCACGCGTCAACCTGGCGACGGAGCGCGCAGTCGTGGAAGGCAATGCGGACTCCCGACTGCTGATCCAGGCCATCGACGACACCGGCTACACGGCACGGCCGATCGATCGGACGGCCCTGCGCGAGGCCGATGACGCCGCCCGCAAGGAGGTCGAGCAGGCGGCACTGAAACGCGCGGTGGTCGTGTCCACTGCGCTGACCTTGCCGGTCGTCGCGCTGGAGATGGGGGCGCACCTGGTGCCTGGCCTGCATCACCTGATCGTGCGCACCGTCGGCATGCAGTGGAACTGGATCATTCAGTTCGCGCTGACGACGCTGGTGATCCTCGGGCCAGGCCGGCGCTTCTATCAGCAGGGGTTCCCTGCGCTGTTGCGCCTGGCGCCGGACATGAACTCGCTGGTGGCGGTCGGCACCTCGTCCGCTTACGCCTACTCGCTGGTCGCGACCTTCCTGCCCGCGCTGTTGCCTGCGGAGGCGGTCAACGTCTATTACGAGGCGGCGGCCGTCATCGTCACCCTTATTCTCATTGGCCGATTTCTGGAAGCGCGGGCCAGAGGGCGCGCTTCCCAGGCGATCCAGAGGCTGATCGGGTTGCAGGCGCGGACCGCGCGCGTGCGCCGTGACGGGCAGACGGCCGAGATCGTCCTCGGCGAGGTGGCGCGGGGGGATCTCGTCGAGCTGCGACCCGGCGAGCGTGTGCCGGTCGACGGCGAGGTGATCGAGGGCGACAGCTACGTCGATGAATCCATGATCACCGGCGAGCCGGTGCCGGTGGCGAAGACCGCCGGCAGCGCAGTGGTGGGCGGTACGGTCAACCAGAACGGCGCACTGGTGGTCCGTGCGACCGCGGTGGGCGAGTCCACGGTGCTTTCCCGGATCATCCGCATGGTCGAGGAAGCGCAGGGCTCCAAGCTGCCCATCCAGGCCCTGGTCGACAAGGTGACGTCATGGTTCGTCCCGGTCGTGATCGGTATGGCGCTGCTGACGTTCCTCGTGTGGCTCGCCTTCGGCCCGTCGCCGGCGCTCACATTCGCGCTGGTCAACGCCGTCGCCGTGCTGATCATCGCGTGCCCCTGCGCGATGGGGCTGGCCACACCCACCTCGATCATGGTCGGCACCGGGCGCGGCGCGGAAATGGGCGTGTTGTTCCGCAAGGGCGAAGCCTTGCAGTGGCTCAAGGACGCCAAGGTCGTCGCGTTGGACAAGACCGGCACGCTGACCGAAGGCCGGCCGGTGCTCACCGATCTGGAACTCGCCGATGGTTTCGAGCGCGCGCAGGTTCTGGCGCGGATCGCGGCCGTCGAGGCGAGGTCGGAACACCCGGTTGGCCGCGCCATCGTGGAGGCAGCCCAAGCCGAAGGCCTGGTCTTGCCGGCGGTCGCCGGCTTCAGGTCCGAGACCGGGTTCGGCGTCGAGGCCAGGGTGGACGGATTGGGTGTCCAGATCGGCGCCGACCGCTACATGCAGCGGCTGGGCGTGGACGTGATCGCCTTCGCCGGCATCGCGCAACGACTGGGCGACGAGGGCAAATCGCCGCTCTACGCCGCGATCGGCGGCAAGCTCGCGGCCGTCATCGCCGTGGCCGATCCGATCAAGGACACCACCCCCGAGGCCATCGCAGCGCTCCACGCGCTAGGCTTCAAGGTGGTCATGATCACCGGCGACAACCGACGCACGGCCGAGGCCATCGCCCGCCGTCTCGGCATCGACGAGGTGGTCGCCGAGGTGCTGCCGGAGGGCAAGGTCGAGAC